>JANLSZ010000183.1:0-4534 GCA_031362685.1 Vicinamibacteria bacterium
GCGCACCCGCCAGTCGCCAAATTCCTGGACCAGGCCCGCGCTGATCTTGTAGGCGCCCTGGTACTGCCCGACTTCTTCGCCAATCAAAAAGACCCGGGGATCGCGCTTCATTTCCTCACGCATGGCCTGGTTCAAGGCTTCCCGCATCGTAATCATCGCCATGGCTTACCCCTTCACCGTCCCCGAGCTGGGGGCCGCAAGGCTCTTCGTGCGCCTGCTTGAGCCCCCAGACCCCGTCGCTACGCCCGAGTGAATCGGGCTCCGCTCCTGGCCGTGGTGGGGTGGGTAGACGACCGGCACGCGGTCGTCGGGGAGGGAACGTTCCCAGGCCGGGTCTTTCTCGACCGCGCGCCAGTTGAGGGTGGGAGTCTTCACATAGATGTCTTCGTACATGTACTCCACCGGGGGCCAGGGGCTCTCGTCGGCAAACTTGACGCAGTTGTCGATTTCGACCATGACGTCCTTGTCGATGGTTTCGAGATCGGCGGGCTTAGCGATCTTCTTTTCCAACAGGAAGACGCCGAGACGCGCGATGGGGTCCTTTCCCTGCCACTTCTCGACCTCTTCCCGGGTCCGGTACTTGGCCGGATCGGACATCGAGTGACCGCGATAGCGGTAGGTGATGACCTCCACGAAGGTGGGTTTCTTCTCTTTGCGCGCGCGAACAAAGGCGTCCGCGAAGGTGTCGCGCACCTTGAAGACATCCATTCCGTCGCAGGGCAGGTGGATCATGCCGTAGGCGGCGCCACGCTCGTGCAGGGAGGTGACTGCGGAGGCGCGTTCGACCGACGTGCCCATGCCGTACATGTTGTTTTCAACCACGAACACCACCGGAAGGTCCCAGAGGGAAGCCACGTTCAGGGCTTCATGGAAGGCTCCCTCGTTGATGGCGCCGTCGCCGAAGAAACACACCACACACTGCTCGGAGCCGCGGAGGCGGATGGCGTAGCCGATTCCGGCGGCCATGCAGATGTGGCAGCCGACGATGCCGTCTCCGCCGAAGTTGCCGTTGGGGATGTCGTAGAAGTGCATCGAACCGCCCTTGCCGCGGGAGATTCCGGTGGACCGGCCCATGAGTTCGGCCATCAGCGGCCTGGGGTCGGCGCCGCGGGCCAGGGTGTAGCCGTGGTCGCGATACGCGCCCATGAAGTAGTCGTCCTTGTGCAGGAGACTCATGATCCCGCAGGCAATGGCTTCCTGGCCGATGTAGAGGTGGAGAAAACCGCCGATCCTTCCTTCAACATAGATCTGCTGGGCTCGTTCCTCGAAGCGCCGGATGAGGAGCATCTGGCGGTAGAGGCGAAGCGCTTCGGCCCGGTCGAGGGGCGGCGCTCCTTTGGGCGTCTTGCCTGAAGCGGCCGGCTTGACCACCTGGGTCGTCGTTGCCACTTTCGGCTTCGCGGGGGCGGGTTTCGCGGGGACGGAACGACCGCGGGTCTTCGGGGAGGAGAGTTTCTTTGACATTGGCAAACACACCATTATAGACCCGCTCCAGAAGGGTATGGGGCAGGATTGAGCACCTGGGCCGGGTCCGTGTCCGCCGGCCAGGGGGCTTCCAAGGAGGCAGGGTTCGTGTCTGGCCCCCCCTTGGCTTCACAACGGCAGGGGGGCGGGGATGTAGATCCTGGCCAGAAACGCGGCCACGATCAGTGCGATGACGGCCAGAGCTCCGGCGATTCCGATCACCACGGCAAAGAAGGAATCGGTTTCGGGTCGATCCTCTCCCCGAAGCTGATAAGCAAAGCCGATGACCCCGAAGGGGGCAAGAAGGCAGGTGAGGGTCCAGATGACAAAGACCGCGTAGTGAAGGCTCCTGGTCCAGCGGAAACCACCCAGGCCTCCCAGACCGGCGAGGGCGGAGAAGACACCGAGCACGGGGAGGACGTAGGCCAGGACGCCCAGCTGCGGCCCCAGGCTCAAGGCGCCCACCATGAGAGCGACACCGGCGGCGATGGAACAGGCCCCCAGGACCCGCGGGGCCAGAGGGGAGGCGGGAGACTCGGGTGCGCGTGGACGCGCTTCGGCTCTGGGCACGCGCGGCGGAAGGGGCCTGCGGGGCGGCTCAATCGGGCGAGACTTCTGGAGCATCGTTTTGTCGCTCCTCGGCATAGCCACCGTGGACGGCATGTCCTCGGGAAGGATGCGCACAAAAACATCTCCGATCGAAAACACGTCCCCTTCGCGCACGATGGCGTCATCGACCTTTTGACCGAGGACGTAAACCCCGTTCGAACTCCCCATGTCGAGCAGCTGGAATCCCTCGGGAACGGCGCGAAGGGAGGCGTGCCTCCTCGAGCATCGGGGGTTTTTGATGACGATGTCGCAGGATGGATCTCTTCCGAACACGACGAAATCGCTTTCGGAGGAGAGCTCTTCTCGATGGCTGGGGTGGCGGATCTCGAATCGCAAGGGCTTATTCTACTGAAGCCGCTTTTCGAATGACTCCCTGCGGACTTGAGTTCGATTCGGAATATGCTGCATAGTTCAGGATCCCTTGATGTTCCGCCTGCCCTTTTTCCAATCCCTCGAAGACTCCCGCCCTCGTTTGACGGTCACCCCCAGAGCCTGAACCTTGTCTGCATCCCCAAAGTGTCCCCGGTGTGGCGCGCCCGTGACCGGCGCCGCCGACGATCTCGGGTTCCTGAGCTGTGGCGGCTGTGGCGCCCGCCTGCGCAAAGCCCCGACGGCCAAGGTCAGGATTCAATCGCCGACGCCGACCTCGGGCGCGACCCCGGTTCCCGCCGCCGCGGCGCCTCCGCCGACCCAAACTGGCAATCGCGACACCGACACGACTGATTCACTGCTCGCTCGCCTTGAACGCGTGGATTCGTCGGCCACCCTGCCGCCCGGCGCTCAAAGCAGCCAGGCGCTGAAGGCCGCCGGTTATTCCCCGGCGGCGACGGTGGCCCCGACAAACGAGGGCATGGAGGGTCTCAAGGGCATTCTTCTCGCCATTCAAAAAGACGTCGCGGGTCTCAAGCAGAGTCACCGGGATCTGGCGGAGATCGTGTCGAAACTTGAAAAACCCAAAGCCTCAACCTCCACCCAGCCCCCGAGCGGCGCGGCCCGGCCCAAGACGCCTCCGTCGGGCCTCCGCCCCATGCTCATCGTGGACGATGACCCGGCTCTTGCCGAGGAGACGCGAAAGGCCTGCGAGAAGCTCGGTTTCGCCCCCGTGGTGGTGAGCGCGGTCCGAGCCGCTCTCGACGCCATGGGGCGTGAACGCCCGACGCTTCTGATCCTGGAACCTCTTCTCGCGGGGGAGCTCTCGGGGAAGGACCTGGTGAATTACGTCAAGTCGACCATGGAGTGGATCGAGATTCCGATTCTGATCCACACCCGAGCTCCCATCGTGAATCACGAGCAGGCGCGGACCGACTACGGCGCCGACGACTACGTGATCAAGGGCGACGGCTCGGTTGATCTGCTCGTGAAAAAAGCCGCGCGCCTTACCGCCTGAGCGCTGTTCCAAGGCCCCATTGCCCGCCCGACGCGTCATCCTCGCGAGCTCCTCGCCTCGTCGGGCCAGAATCCTGGAATCTCTTGGCCTCACCTTCGAGGTTCGGCCCGCCGATGTCGATGAATCGCTGCTTCCGGGCGAGTCTCCGAAAGCCGCGGTCAGGCGTCTGGCCAAGGCCAAGGCGGTTGCTCCGGAGCGGAGACCGGGCGACTGCGTGATCGCCGCCGATACCGTCGTGGTCCTCGGTTCACGGATTCTGGGCAAGCCGAAAGACCGGGCCGAAGCGAGGTCGATGCTGCGTGACCTGTCTGGTCGGACTCACACCGTCACCACGGGGGTGGCGGTGGCCTGGGACCGCCACATCGTCACGGTCATCGACGACACGAAGGTCCGGTTTCGGAAGATGGAGGAAGGCGAGATCAGAGACTATGTCCGCACCGGTGAGCCCCTGGACAAGGCCGGGGCTTACCACGTGGAGGGCGGAGGCGCCGCCTTCATCGAGGCGATTCAGGGCTCGCCCTCGAATGTCGCGGGCCTGTCCGTCACCACGGCCAGAACCCTGCTGAGGCGAGCGGGCGTGATTTTTCGGTCCTAGGAAACCGCGCGCCCAAGACCGGTCGTCGTGCTCTCTTCCGGGGGCGATCAGCGTCCGACGGAAAGGCGCTCCGCGAGAGGGGAGGGCAGGCCCGCGCTCAAGATGTTCGCCTGGGTGGTGGCGATGTCGTAGCGGACCCGGTGAATCCTCAGGAGTCGCGTTTCGCTGTCGTAGGTGGCGAACGACGACAGGGGACAACGGTCCCGGGGCTGGCCGACGCTGCCCGGGTTGATGAGATACCGCTTCTTCGGGTCGAGCTTCACTCTGAACTCCGGCGGCGTCGCCATCTGCATTTCGACTTCCGAGCCATCCCATGAGAAGACCACGGGGAAGTGGGAATGCCCGATGAAGCATATGGGGAAGTCGGTCGCCAGAAAAGCCCTCCGCGCATCGAGATCGCTGAAGATGTAGGCGTCCTCGTCGAGTGGGGACCCATGGGCAATGGCGAACGCGTTATCGACCATCCGGGGCCCCTGGGC
>JANLSZ010000197.1:0-15377 GCA_031362685.1 Vicinamibacteria bacterium
ACCGACGCGGCCCAGGCGGTGACCGTGACCCCCCCGGAAGATACCGGCGCCAATACCCGGCCGATGGCGCAGTCCAGCCTGGAAATGGCCCTGCGCGTCGCCGCCGAGGAAGCGCGAGCGGCGGGCTGGGGTCAGGCGGCGATCGTGGAAGACAGCGCGGGTGACGCGGTGGACGCGTTGCGCAAGCTTCGCGAAGCCAAGAAAACGGATTCCGACTCATGAGCAAAGTTCGAAATCTCGTCGGCCGCGGGGTCAGACTGATCGAGCCCACCGGCATCGCTGATGGATCGAGCGAACGGCTGGTCGAGATCCTCCCGCCGGCCTATGACGCAAAACTGGGTGATCTTCCTCCCTCGAAACTCCCCGCGGACATCATGGATTTTGGCGAGGTCTATCGCGAGGTCCGTATCGAACCGCCGTCCCACGGCTACGGCATCGACAAAGTCGAATCGATGCTGAACCATCCGAGATTGGTGGCGATCCGCCCCGAGCAGCGCGCCGCTGCGGTGCTGGCGGCTTTGGAAGCGGCCGGGGTTGAGTTCACCGACGTGCTCCGCGACGCGGTTCTGCGCGACCAGGCCATTGAACGGTTTTCCCTGGCCAAGGAAGCCGAGATGCAGGCGGAGCGAGTTCGGGCGGAAGAGGCGGTGGTTCGGGCCAGGCAGGAACTGGACGCCTTTGTCACCGAAAAGCGAGCCGAAGTCGAGAGGCTTCGCCGCGAGATCAAGGAAGCCGAAGAACGCTTTGCCGAATTGCAGGAGCGTCGACGCGTCGAAGAGCGTCGCATCGTCGAGGTGTCCGACCACCTGACCGACGCCCCCCCTTCAACCCGCGAAGAAACCGCCCGGTTGGGTTCATCTGCGGTCCTGCGCCCGCAGGGAGCCTGAATCCCTTGCCTGGCGCGGCGGTTCGTGCGCCTGGCCGGAACCGTGACTCAAGAGGTTCGGCCCCGTCCCGAGCATGCGGATGCAGATCAGAATAAAGCGCAACACCGGCGTTCCCGTCAAGGAACAGATTCGCTCCCAGATTGAGCTCGCCATGCTCTCAGGCGACCTTCCCCGCGGCTCGCGCCTGCCTCCGATCCGCACCTGGGCCCGCAAGCTCAAAGTTCATGCCAATACCATCTCAGCCGCGTATCGGGAACTTGCGGCTTCGGGCCACGTGGTCGTTCGTTCCGGTTCCGGGGTCTTTGTAGAACCCCGCCCGCGACGTACCGCCCTTCAAGCCACCGTCGCTACAAAACTCAGGGCGGCCGTCGAAGAAGCGGTGGCCACGGGTCTCAGCAGCGAAGACATCCTGGCCGCGGTCGCGCGATTCGCTGCGCCGCACCGACCCGATGGCATTCTGGTGGTCGACCCTTCCAAGGAGATGGGTGCGGTGTACGCGAGCGAGATCCGGGAAGCGCTGGGCGCCGACATTCGCGTCGCCACCCTGGACGAGCTCGACCAGAATCCAAGACTCGCCGCGGGTTTGGTGGTTGCCGTCCTTCCGTATCACGTGGGCCGGGTGGAAGGGGTCGCGTCGCTGGGGCGTTTGGTCGTCTTCACGCTCACCTTCCCAAATCCCGAGGCCCTTATCCCAACCGGAGTCTCGTCCGGGATGGTGCTGGTGGTGTCTGAGAGCCCGCTCTTCTTGTCGTTTACCCGGGTGGCCTTCAAGAGCGTGCTCTCTGAGGATTTTGAAATTCAGACGTGCCTCCTGGAGAACGAACGCCTTTGGCGTCGCTTCCTCGCCGCCTCCGACGTCATCCTCACCGATGCGGTGTCCGCCCCCCGCCTGACCCGTGCCGGGGCCAAGAACCTGACTCGCCTCAAACTGCTTTCGGACGATTCGATGGTGCGACTCAAAGAGGCGCTTCGGACTTCGGCCGGCGCCTGAATCCGAGCCCTCAAGGGTCCGAAGCCCAACCTGTGGCAAAATAGAGGGCTCCCCGCGCCCTTAGAGGCGGGATTCCTGCTGGAGGCAACAAGTCATGGCGCGACGCTGCGCGATCACGGGCAAAAAACCGATGAGTGGGCACAACGTGTCCCACGCAAATAACCGCACCAAGCGGCGCTTTCTTCCCAATCTCATTACGAAGCGCATCTTCGTTCCCGAGATCGGGAGAACAGTTCGGTTGAAGATTTCCACGTCGGCGCTGCGGACGATCCAGAAGAAGGGTCTCCTTAAAACGCTCAAAGACGAGGGTCTCAAACTCCGCGACGTCGCCTGAGGCGTTCGCGCTTGTCGGCCCTTCCCGTCGGACTTGCGGACATCGAAGCCGCCGCACACAGAATCGCGGGACAGGCGTTCAAGACGCCGGTTCTGACCTCGAGCACCATCGACCGGAAGACCGGCGGGTCACTTTTCTTCAAGGCCGAGAATTTTCAGCGCGCGGGCGCTTTCAAGTTCCGCGGCGCCTTCAACGCGTTATCGCGGCTCTCCGACGACGAGCGTCGTCGAGGCGTTCTGACCTTCTCGTCCGGGAATCACGCCCAGGCCATCGCCCTCTCCGGGCGCCTGCTCTTTGTGCCTACTGTGGTCGTCATGCCCAGCGACGCGCCCGCGGTGAAAGTCCGGGCCACCCGCGAGTACGGGGCTGAGGTTGTTCTTTACGACAAGAGCGAAACCACTCGAGAGGCGCTCGGGAAAACAATTTCTGATCAGCGGGGTCTGGTGACCATTCCGCCCTACGATCACGCGGACGTCATCGCCGGGCAGGGAACCGCCGCTCTGGAACTCTTCCACGAGACCGGTCCGCTCGACTACTTCTTTGTCTGCGTCGGTGGGGGCGGGCTCGTTTCCGGATGTGCGGCGGCCGCCGCCGCACTTTCTCCGAACTGCAAAGTCATCGGGGTCGAGCCCGAGGCCGGAGACGATGCCACCCGGTCGTTCAAGTCAAAGACGCTTCAGACGGTTACCAATCCCGACACCATTGCCGACGGGGCGCGAACTCCATCGCTGGGTAAATTGACCTTCGCCATGGTCCTGGCTCTGGTTCATGACATGGTAACGGTGACCGACAAAGAACTTGCCATCACGATGTTCTATCTGTGGGAACGCCTGAAGGTCGTGGTCGAGCCCACGGGCGCTCTCGCGGCCACCGCGGCTCTGTCGGGCCGCATCGACCTTCGGGGAAAGAGGGTTGGGGTGCTGCTTAGCGGCGGCAACGTCGATATGGCCGCGATCCCGAAGCTCTTGGCCATCGCGGGAAGGTGACGGCTCTGCCTACGGCAGAGCCGTCATTGCGAGCGGGAGCCACTCCGTTGGCACCGCGACGAAGCAAGCTCCTCCTACCGCTATCAAGCCTCGCGGGCCCGGTAGTGGTGAGACGAGATTGCTTCGTGGCCCGAGGCCAGGCTTCGCGCTCGCAGTACAGACAGAGTGGCTCCTGCTGAGAAACCCGTTTAAGAATGGCCCATTTAAGCCCATTTTCGTCATTGCGAGGGACCTGTCGTTTTGGGGTGGACCGAAGCAATCTCCCGGTGTCGTGAGATTGCTTCATTCGATCCCGGAACTCCGGCTCATTCGCAATGACGATGGGCTTTCTCCCAACCGTCACGGAGCGCGCAGCCTGGCCTTGGGCCACGCAGTCCGTGGACCGGCTCGCAATGACGTGAGCTTCTGCCTACTGCTGCGCGGGCAGTTTCAGATAGCGCGGCGAGGTGCCCAGAGCTTTCCACTTCTCGGGCAGTGGGTAGGACGGATTTGGCTGGTCCTCGCACACCCCGCAGCGGATGCAGCCTTGAATCTCCGGGCAGTGCGGTGAGAGGGCTTCCCGTCTGGACTTCTCCAGCTCTTTCCAGAAGTAGTCGCGGCTGACCCCGTTGTCGATGATGTCCCAGGGCAGCACTTCGTCCTTAGGCTTTTCGCGGTAGACGTAGAACGCGGGGTCGAGGCCGACCGCCTTGGTGGCCCGCTTCAGGTCGCAATCGTTGAGCACCGCGTACTCGAGAGCGTCGGCCACCCGCCGGTCGCCGAGGGCCAGGATGGTCTGATGAAACCCGGTTCGGGCGCTCTTGCAGATGGCCTCGACGTTGGGAATCTTCGCGAACGCCTTGCGCAGGTATTGGAGTTTGTCGTCGGTTTCCTTGACGTTCTCCATGGGCAGCCATTGAAACGGCGTGCCGGGCTTTGGAACGAAAGGATTCACCGAAGGGTGGATCCGGCCGATGCGCCCCCGCGGCCGCCCCACTTCCAGCATGATTTCGCGGATCTGTTCGGTCAGAGTCACGATGGCCTCGACATCGGCGTGAGTCTCATAAGGCAGGCCGACCATGAAATAGAGCTTCAGATTCTGGATGCCGTTCTCGAAGATCCAGCGGGCGCGCGCCAGGATGTCGTCGTTGGTGAACTGTTTGTTCAGAACCTTTCGCATCCGATCCGATCCGCACTCCGGAGCCAGGGTGAGGCCCTCGACCCCGGTGTCGACCAGTTTGAACACGAATTCCGGGGAAAGGTCATCGAGGCGAAGAGAGGCGACGGAGACCTGGAAGCCCATGGCCGAGAGGTCGTCGACGATGCCGTTGATTTCGGGATGGTCGCAGACCGCGGTGGAGACCAAGCCAATCTTGTTGGTGTAGGCGCGCACTTCCTTCGCCCGCTCTACGATGGTGGCCCTCGAGAAGCCGCGCACCGGCAGATAGTTGTATCCGGCCCAGCAGAACCGGCACATGCACGGACAGCCGCGGGAGATCTCGATCATGAATTTCATCGACATCTCGGTGTGGGGGGTAAGGATGGTGGTCTGGGGAAGATCCATGGCGCCCGGGTAAGCCCGCTGCCGCATCACTCGTCCGGGGCCGTCCACCCGGGCCACCGTGCCATCAGGATTCCAGCGCACCTCGTGCCGTTCGGGGACGTAGAAACCGTCCTTTTCCTTCAAGGTGTCGATGCCGAGCCGCGCGCCGCCCTGGCCCAGCCAGGCCTGGACAATCCTGGGCACCAGCACTTCACCTTCACCGATCGCGATCACGTCCGCAAAGGGGGCCAGCGGTTCCGGATTCAGGAAAGTTGCGGAACCACCGATCAGAATCAGCGGATCGCGGCGCCCTCGATCCTTCGCCCGGAGGGGGATGCCCGCCATCCTGAGCATCTGCACGATGTGCAGATAGTCGTTTTCGAAAGCCACCGAGAAGGCCACCACGTCGAAGTCCCGAAGCGGGGTGCCGGTTTCGAAGCTCCCGAGCGTTCGCACCGAACCGCGCTCTTCTTCCTCGGGCAGGAAGGCCCGCTCACACACAATCTCCGGGAAACTGTTGAAGTGGGCCTGAACCCCCTGGAAGCCGAGATTCGACATCCCGACGTAGTAGAGGTTTGGGTAGGCGAGAACGACGCGGAGAGACCCGTGCCCTTTGTGGGGCCGCAGGTGAATCTCAGACTGGAGGCGGGAGAGTCGAAAGTCGTTGTCGGAAGGCAATGGTGGCGTCTTGACCAAAACAACACCTTATAGGTGCGCTCCGGTTGGCGCCTATCAGCCGTTGCCCTGTTTTCGCAGGAACGTTGGCACATCCAGATTGGCTTCAGGCCCGGTGGGAGAGGCCAGGGGATGCGCGGGCGTCTTCCGGTAGAACGACGACGGATTAGCCGCCGCGCCGGAAGACTGAGCCTGAACCGCGGGCGCGACTCCGGCCGGAGCCTCAGCGGGAGCCTGGCTCGCGGCGGTGGCGTCGGAGAATCGGTAGTTCGAAAGGTCCACCGGAGTTATCGGAAGAGCGGGACGGCGAAACCCGGTGGCGATTACCGTGACCTTCACCTTGTCCCCCATCTGGTCGTCGATGACGATTCCGTAGATCACGTTCGCTTCCGGGTCGGCCGCTCGGGTGATGAACTCGGTCGCTTCGGAAGCCTCGTCGAGGGAAAGATCGGGCCCGCCCGTGATGTTCACGATGATGCCGCGGGCGCCCTCGATGGAGCTGTCGTCGAGAAGGGGATTCTCGATGGCGCGTCGCGCCGCTTCGATGGCGCGCTTGTCGCCCTCGGCGATACCCGTGCCCATGACCGCCGCGCCCATGTTCTTCATGACCGCGCGCACATCGGCGAAGTCGAGGTTCACCAGGCCGGGGACGGTGATGATGTCGGATATCCCCTGAACCGCGTGACGCACGACATCGTCGGCCATACGGAAGGCTTCGGAGATTGGAGTCTGACGCGCTACCGTTTCACGCAGGCGGTCGTTGGGAATCACGATGACGGAGTCGACGGTTTCACGAAGCTTGGCCAAGCCGTCGAGCGCTTGATCCATGCGCCGCTTGCCTTCGAGCTTGAAGGGAAGGGTGACCACCGCCACGGTCAGCAGGTTGTTTTCCGCACCGCCCAGCTGGCTGGTGATCGAAGCGACCACCGGACCCGCTCCGGTGCCGGTGCCTCCGCCAAGGCCGGCAGCAATGAAAACCATGTCGGCGCCTTCAAGAGCGTCGACCAGCTTCTCGGTGTCTTCCACCGCGGCCTGCCGGCCCACGTCAGGATCAGCTCCGGCTCCCAGACCCTTGGTCAGCTTCCCGCCGATCTGAATCTTGACCGGCGCGAGGTTGGACTTGAGAGCCTGGAGGTCGGTGTTGACCGCGATGAACTCCACCCCGTGGAGTCCCGCTTCCATCATCCGGGTGATGGCATTGCCGCCACCACCGCCGACGCCCACCACCTTGATGCAGGCGCCCCTTGCCTCATCCTCGGCGAGGACGATGCGCGAGATTTTTTCTTGTGCGCTCATCAAGCCTCCCAGATGCCTTGAAACCCCGAAACCCGCCGTCCTCGCGGACGAAGGTTCGCGAAGAAAAAGCCGATTCCAGAGTTTAAGGCTAAATTCCTTCGGAACATCCAGTCATGAAGCCACATCGTAAACAAATCCGCTTGCAGTGATTTGCGATCACCGGGGCGCCGCACATCTCGCATTCGAGAGACTCTCGCAGCTCCACCTCAGAGTCCCGGTGACCTTCCTCACGCCGCAGGAAAAAAGTCCCTGGCGAGGGGGCGGAATCCGAACTGTTCATGGTCATTTTCTGAACCCTAAAACAGGCCCGAGAACATGTCCTTGATCCGACCCGTGAGTTTCCCGAACGTGCCGGTTCCCCGCATTTCTTGCAGTAAACGGCCCTCGCCAAGACGGGCGCGATGGCTGCGCAGAACGAGTCCCACCGCCGTGGCATGAGCCGGTGAGGAGACCACGTCGACCAGACCGGTGATTCCGGACGGAGTTCCAAGACGCACGGGCAGGTCGAAGATCTGCTCGCCGATTTCAACCATGCCTTCAAGCATGGCCCCGCCGCCGGTGAGAACGATCCCGCCATTGAGAGACTGGTCGAAGCCCGACTTTCGGATCTCGGCCAGAACGAGCTGGCAGACCTCCTCGGTTCTGGCCTGAAGGACTTCGGCCAGAAGCTGACGGCCCATGATGCGGGCCTTTTTGGTGCCCACACTCTGCACTTCGATCATGTCTTCTTCGGGGACGAGGGAGACGAGGGCGCAGCCGTGCTTCTTCTTCACCCGTTCGGCCTCCGTGACTCCGGTTCGGAGGGCCACCGCGACGTCGTTGGTGAAGTGCTCACCTCCGATGGGAAGCACGGCGGTGTGCCACAGTGAACCCTTTTCAAAGATGGCGATGTCGACGGTGCCACTGCCGATGTCCACCACCGCGACCCCAAGCTCCTTCTCGTCCTGGGTAACGCAGGCCTCGGCGGCCGCGAGCTGAGCCAGGACCGTGCTTTCGACCTCGAGTCCGGCGCGGTGCAGGCACGAGATCGTGTTCTGAGTCGAGGTGGAGGAGGCGGTGACCACATGGACATTGGCTTCGAGGCGGGCCCCGCTCATGCCGCTTGGATCGCCGATGCCTTCCTGATCATCGACCACGTATTCCTGGGCGAGGACGTGGAGGATCTGGCGATCAGGCGGGATCGACACCGCCTTGGCGGCGTCGATCACCCGCCGGATATCTTCCTTCTCGATGACCCGGTTCCGCGCGGAAACCGCGATGACGCCACGCGAGTTCACACTCTTTATGTGGGTGCCGGCGATGCTGACGCTCGCTTGCTGGACCTCGACTCCGGCCATCAGTTCGGCCTGCTCGATGACCTTCTTGATGGCCTCGACGGTGGCATCGAGGTTGATGACCACACCTTTGCGGACGCCCTTCGATTCGGTGTGGGCCGCGCCCACCACGTTCAGTCGACGGTCGTCCATCGCCTCCGCGATGATCGCGCAGACCTTATGGGTCCCGATGTCGAGTCCAGTGATGTACCGGTCGTTCTTCCGAGCCATGTTTATTCCGTTCCTTCTATTCTCTTGTACTAGTTGGAGATTTCGGCGGTGAGGTCAGATTTTTCGTCGCGAGACGCGGGCTTTGCGTAAATCCGGTCCTTGAAGCGCAGATCGAAATATTCGGCGTCCGGGCAGCGCTCGCGCAGCTTCTGCCTCAGAGCGAGGAAAGACAGAACGCGCTTTCGATAAGGAGGTTCGGCGAGCTTCAGCACGGAACCGTCGCCCCGAAGGACCACCAGCAGGTCCCCCGAGCGGTCCACCGAGATTTCGGAGACCTCGGCCGAAAGATCGCCGAGATCTTCGAGGAGAGCGTTCGCCCGCCGGGCCCGGTCTCGCCGCACTTCGACCGAAACTCCCTTGAGACCGCGAATGATGGGCAGATCGAAGCCCGCGGTGCGAGGCCCGAGAAGGTCGATCAACTCGCCCGAGGCGTCCATGACGTAGAGCTGGTCGGTCTCGGCGAGGGCTATCGGGAATCTCTCGGTCACGTCGACCAGGAGAGTGTCAGGTAGCTTTCGCCTCACCACCGCGCCGCCAACCCAGGGCGAGGCCGCCAGGTTCGAGCGCAGGGCGTCCAGGTCGGCGCTGATGAGGTTGCCGCCCATCGCGGGTCCTAGCATCTCGCGAATCTCCCCCTCGGAAAGGAAGTTGTTCCCTTTCACTTCGATGCTCGCGACTCGAAATCGATTGGGGATGGCGAAGCGTTCGGTGAGCAGGAATAGTCCAACCACCGAAGCACAAATGGCGGCGCCGATCTGAACGGCAATGAAAGCCCCCTTGAGCCCGGAACGTTTGTCTCTCTTGTCTCTTGAAAGTCGCGCGGGTCGGAAGAAGGGCCCGTCCGAGGAAATGCCCTGAAGCGGGATCTCCCTGGGCGGGGGTCCGATGGGAAGGCCGCGAGCGGTGCTCATACCCCCCCCTCCTTCTCCGAAAGGAAGGCTTCGCCAACTTCGACCACATTGCCGGCGCCCAGAGTCAGAAACACGTCGTTCTCGCGAAGATGAAAAAGAACGGTCGAGCGGGCCTCTTCGAGGCTGCCGGCATAGCGCACCCTCTGCCCCTTGGCCGCGATCGCCGCCACCAGGCGTTCCGCAGTGATCCCGGCTTCGGGGGCCTCACCCGCGGCATAAATGTTCGCCAGCCACAGCTCGTCGCTCAACGAGAACGCATCCGTGAACTCGTTCCAGAGGAAACGGGTTCGGCTCACGCGATGCGGTTGAAACAACGTCACCAGTCGCCGCCCCGCGCTTCTGGCCCGCAGCGCTTTGAGAGTCGCGGAAATCTCGGTGGGGTGATGGCCGTAGTCGTCCCAGACGTCGATGCCCTTCCTTCGGCCCTTCCACTCAAGACGCCGGGCCACCCCGCGGAAGCACGAAAGCGAGCGCGCCGCCAGGGCCGGGGCAATTCCCAGGCTCTGGGCCACCGCCATGGCGCCCAATGCGTTGAGCGCGTTCATCTCGCCGAGGACCCCGAGGGTGAAGGCAAACGATCCAGAACCGCCCACCCCGGTGATTCTCTGGACTCCCGCCTCCTCCACGATGAGACGCCCACGCACATCCGCCGAATCGCTAAAGCCGTAGGTGAGCAAACGGTCCCGCCCACTCTTCGCGATCTGGGCGGTGACGGGGTCGTCGGCGCAAAGGACCGCGGCTCCTTCGGTGGGCACCCCGAGGGCGAACGCGGTGAACGCCGCTGAAACCTCAGCCAGATCCGCATAGGTATCGAGATGCTCACGATCGACGTTGGTCACCAGGGCGAGGGTCGGATGCAGTTTCAGAAAAGATCGGTCGGACTCGTCCGCCTCCGCCACAAACACGTCGCCCTCGCCAATCCGCGCTCCCGATTGAGAACCATTGAGCTTGCCGCCCACGAGTGCGGTGGGGTCGAAGCCGGCCGCCTCCAGAATCCCGCTCACCATAGCGGTGGTGGTGGTCTTTCCATGAGAACCCGAAATCGCGATCCGTTGCCCGAAGGGCGCCATCACCGCATCCAGAAAATCGCCTCGGTGAATGAGTCGCAGGCCTTTGGCGCGGCCCTCCAGAACCTCGGGATTCGAGTCCTTGATCGCCGAGGAGAAGACCAGACACCCGGCTCCGGCAATGTTCCGCGCATGGTGGCCCGTGCACACCCTGACCCCCATGGCCGAAAGTCTTGACGTGGTTTCCGAGGCCTTCTCGTCGGAGCCCGACACGGTGTGGCCCTGGGCTCGCAGGATTTCCGCGAGCGGACTCATGCCGGCCCCGCCGATGCCGATGAAGTGAAACGGCCCGGAAAGAGCTATCGCTTTCATGCGCTCTTCACCCAGGGAGTGAGAAGGTCGGCTACCCGCGCGGCCGCCTCCGGCCTGGCGAGGGCCAGGGCCTTACGCTCGATCGACCGGATCCGTTCCGGCTCCGCCACCAGGCTGGACACCACCTCGCCGAGTGTTCCAAGGTCCTGTTCGGCAACCATCACCGCGGCGCCTTTGGCCACGAGCGCTCGTGCGTTCCAGGTCTGATGGTCTTCGGCGGCCGACCGCAGCGGCACCAGAATCGCGGCCTTCCCGGCCACCGTCAATTCGGCGAGGGTCGTCGCGCCGGATCGACAAAGTAGCAGATCGGCGCGGGCGAACGCCTCCGACATGTTGTCGATGAAAGGCGTCACCTGAGCGCGGCGTCCGGCGGCCCGATAGCCCTCCTGAATCTGGTCGAACTGAGCCGGCCCGGTCTGATGGACAATGGAGAGCGACTCCTCGCCCGGAAGGGTGGGAATCGCCTTGACCAACGCTTCCGAGAGAATCCGCGAACCTTGAGAGCCGCCAAAGCACAAGAGCTGGAGGGGCGGCACATGCGGCCGTGGCCCGAGTATTCGGAAAGATGAACGGACGGGATTTCCCGTGAGCACGCCTTTGTGGCCGAACTGAGGAAGCGTTGATTCAAACGCGCAGGCCGCTTGACGCACGAACGGCTTCAATATTCGATTGGTGAAACCGGGGATGGCGTTCGGTTCAAGCAACATCGTCGGAATCCGAAGAAGGCTCGCCACCAGAACCAGCGGACCCGAGGCGTAGCCGCCGATGCCCAGCACTGCGCTCGGCCGAGTCTTGAGCAGGAGGACCAGGGCCTTCACGAGTCCCCAGGGGAGCATCGCCAGTCCCCGCAGCCGGGCGGCCAGAGAGGACGTGTTCAGAGGAAGAACCGGAAGCAGATGCAGCTTCAGTCCTGCGTTGGGCACGATCCTCCGCTCGAGACCGAGGGGCGCCGTGGATCCCACAAACTCGATGCGCACCAAGGGCGCTCGAGTGGCCATCTCTTCCGCCACGGCGAGCCCGGGGAAGATGTGACCTCCGGTGCCGCCGGCCGCGATGAGAATGAGGGGATTCATCTTTGGGGTCTCAGTCAGTGTGTTGAGACACGTTCAGGACCAGTCCCACGGAAAGAAGGCACAGCACCAGCGAGGTACCGCCGGCCGAGAAGAAAGGAAGCGGAATGCCCTTGGTGGGCGAGAGGCCGAGAACCACCCCCATATTGATGAAGGCCTGGGAGACGATGGTCAAGGACAGCCCAGCGGCGAGGAGCCGGCCGAACAGATCAGGCGCTCGTTGGGCCGTGCGCAAACCGCGCCACAGGAAAGCCAGGAAGAGTCCCACGATGAGGGAGGCTCCGATGAAGCCGAGCTCTTCTCCAACCACCCCGAAGATGAAGTCCGAGTAGGGGTAAGGCAGGAAGGAAGTCTTCTGCTCGCCCTTCATGAAGCCGCGGCCGAAAGGACCTCCGCTGCCCACCGCGATCACGCTCTGAATGAGTTGATACCCCGGGCCCTGACGCTGAGTCCAGGGATCAAGAAAGGCGAAGATTCGATCGAGGCGGTACGACGCCGAGGTAATTCCGATGGCCAGCAACGGCAGGGATAGGGAACCACCGATGACGAAGAAGCGGAAAGGAACCCCGGCAAGAAAGGCCATGGCGCTGCCCACCAGGGCCACGTGAATCGAAGAACCGAAGTCGGGTTCAAGGTAAACGAGCAGGGCCACCACCCCGACCCCAACTGCCGGAGCGAGCAGATCACGCAGGCTCGACAGGTTGCCGGAGCGTCGCTCGAACTCGGAGGCCAGGAAGATGACGACTGCGAACTTGGCGAACTCCGAGGGCTGAAATGAGACACCGCCGAGCCGGATCCAGCGGTTGGCTTCGTTGACGGAGGGAGAGGCGAGCGCGCCGAGAAGCAGAACCATGGCGACCCCGAGAATGGAAACGGCCACGTATCGGGATCGCAGGATTCGATAGTCGAAACGCAGACTCACCAGCATCACCGCCACCCCGAGGAGCGCCCAGAAGACCTGACGCGCCATGATGGCTTGACCGTTCACCCGGGCGCCACTCTCCGAGAAGGGTTGCGAAGCGCTCCAGAGCATCAGGAGTCCGGTCCCAAACAGTATTACCGATACGCCCAGAAGCCATCGATCGATGGCAAGTCGCTTGGCCATCAGGCGGCTCCTTTCAAGGAGAGACTGCGGAAGGCGCGCTTGAACACGTCTCCGCGCTCCGCGTAGTCCCTGAACATGTCGAACGATGCGCAGCCCGGGGAGAGGAGAACGGTGTCTCCGGGTCTGGCTTCTTCATGGGCTCTGAACACCGCCTCTTCCAGACTGTCGGACTCGTGGATCGGGCTCACATCCGCGAGGGCCTCACGAATCAGGGCTCGGCTTTCGCCAATGGCGTAGATCGACCGCACGCGGCGTCCCACCGAATCCCGCAACGAGCGGAATGAACCTGCTTTGAGTCGCCCTCCCATGATGGCGATGACCGGAGACTCAAAAGACTCCAGAGCCACCTGCACCGACTCGGGGGTGGTGGCTTTGGAATCATTGAAGAAGGCGACGCCCTTGACCTCGCCCAGCTTTTCAAAGGTGTGGGGGACGCCTCGGAACTTGCGCACCGCTCCGCGGATGGACGCGCTTTCCACGCCGAGGTGGTGGGCCGCGGTGGCGGCGGCCAGGAGGTTCGCTCTCACCGCGGAACCGGGAATCTGCACGTCCGTCCCGCTGAAGAGCGCGGTGAGCGCAGTGTCCCGGAAGACCGCCTCGCGGTTTTCGAAATAGGCCACCCGGCCCTTGGTCCCGGGTTCCGCCGCGGTCCTTGGCCGGAACGGGATCACATTCGCCGGAGTCCGAGTCGAAAGCTCGAGCACTGCGGGATCCTCGCCGTTGACGATCGCGGTGTCCTTCGCGGTCTGGTTGGCGAAGATCCGCGCTTTGGCCGCCGCGTACGCCGCGAAGGTTGGATGCCGGTCGAGGTGGTCGGGGAAGAGGTTCAGGAAGACGGCGCAGTCGGAACGGAAATCCTTCGTGGTTTCGAGCTGGAAGCTGGAAGCCTCGGCGACGAAGATGGAGCGTTCATCCGATCCCTCGATATGGGCGGTGATGGGCTCGCCGATATTGCCCACCGCGCGTGCATCGAGACCGGCCTCTCGCAACATCGCGTGCAGACCCATGGTGGTGGTGCTCTTCCCTTTGGTGCCCGTGATGCAGACGATGCGACCCGTGACTTCGCGCGCGCCCAGTTCGAGTTCGGGCAGGATGAGAACGCCGGCCGCACGCGCGCTTGCGATGACGTCCTGGGAAGGATCGACGCCGGGCGAGAGAACGATAGCGTCGAACCCGGCAAGGTTCGGATAGATTCCAAGCGAAATCTCGATGCCCTCGTTCTGAAGGTCCGTGATGGCGGAGCCGAGTTCGTCCGCGGTGCGCCGATCCGTGCCCACCACCCGCGCCCCTCGTTTCTTGAGGAACAAACAGGCGGCCACCCCCGAACGCGCCAGACCCACCACCGCGACCCGCGCGCCGGTCCAGTCTCGGTGCGGACGAATGGCGTTTCGACTCATCGCAGTTTCACCGTGGCCAGACTCATGAGCGCGAAAATGAACGCGACAATCCAGAACCGGATGACCACCTGGGTTTCCTTCCAGCCGATCAACTCGAAATGATGGTGGAGCGGAGCCATCCGGAAGATTCTCTTTCCCGTGAACTTGAACGACCCGACTTGTCCGATCACGGACAAGGCTTCGATGACGAAGAGGCCGCCGATGGGAATCAGGAGCAGTTCCTGCTTGATCAGAATGGCTACGGTGCCCAGAGCGCCGCCGAGAGCCAGCGATCCCACATCGCCCATGAAGACCTGAGCCGGATAGCAGTTCCACCACAAGAAACCCATGGCCGCGCCGGTGAGCGCGCCACAGAAGACCGTGACCTCTCCCGCCGAAGGCTGGAAGAGAAGGTCCAGATAGGTGGCGAAGATCCGATGGCCGGTGACGTAGGCGAGGCCGGTGAAAGCCGCCGATGCGATCACGGTCGCTCCGATGGCCAGGCCGTCGAGGCCATCGGTGAGATTGACCGCGTTGGTCGATCCCACCAGAACCAGAATCGCAAAAAGCACGTAGAACAAGCCCAGATCGGGCTGCAGCCGCTTGAAGAAGGGGAAGACCACTTTTGTCGAAAAGCTGTCGGGGTCTGCGATCGAGGCGAGATAGAGCCCGACCCCAATGGCCAGGGCGGTGGCGATCTGGAAGCTCATCTTCTGAGCGGCGGTGAGACCCAGGCTCCGGTTCTTTGTGATCTTGATGTAATCGTCGGCAAAGCCGATGGCGCCAAAGGCCAGGGTCGCGAAGATCAGAATCCACACGTTCCGATTGCTGAGGTCGGCCCACAAGAGGGTGGGCAGCAGCGTGCCCGCCACGATCAACACCCCTCCCATGGTGGGCGTTCCTGCTTTGGCCTTGTGGCTCTCTGGTCCGTCCCCCCGGATCTGCTGACCGAACTTGAGCCGGCGAAGGCGCTCGATGGTCCAAGGACCGAAGAACAGGACGATGAACAGGGCGGAGAGCGTTGCGATGGCGGTGCGGAACGTGATGTACCGGACCACGTTGAAGAGGCCGACCCGCTCGCGCAGTTCGAAAAGAAGGTGGTACAGCATCAGACCGCAACTCCGGGGTGAGCCGCGACCAGCGCCTCGACCACGCGCTCCATGCGTACCCCCCGCGAACCTTTGACCAGGACGGCGTCGCGGCTTCTCACCAGATCGGCAATATTCGCGGCGAGGTCGGCCGAGTTCTCGAACACTCTCTTGGACTGGGGAGACAGAGCGGAGGCTCCGAGGACAAGTTCG
>JANLSZ010000204.1:0-2614 GCA_031362685.1 Vicinamibacteria bacterium
AGTCTGGCCGCAGGCTCGGGCACCGCCTCCTCGTGCCCGGCCGAGAAGTCGTCGATGACCGTGACCTGGTGGCCGAGGCTCAAAAGCTCGGCGACCGCATGCGAGCCGATGTACCCGGCGCCGCCCGTGACCGCGACTTTCAACGCGCCCGGCGTCCCCGGTGGTTCACTACCTTCGGCCCACGCCGACGTATTCAAAGCCGAGAGCCTTGACCGTCTTCGGGTTGTAGATGTTCCGACCGTCGAAGATGAGAGGCCGGCGCATCAGCGACTTCATGCGAGCGAAGTCGGGTTCGCGGAATTCGTTCCACTCGGTGGCGAGGAGGAGGGCGTCGGCGCCCTCCAGAGCGTCGTAGGCGTTCCTGGTCAGACGCACCGCCTTGGGCAGAGATCCCTTCGCATGCTCCATGGCCTTGGGGTCGTAGGCCGACACCGACGCGCCCTTCGCGACCAATCCTTCGATGATGAACAGAGCGGGGGCTTCGCGGATGTCGTCGGTGCGCGGCTTGAAGGCAATGCCCCAGACCGCGATCTTCTTTCCGTCGAGGCCGCCGAGCATCTGTTCCATCCGCGGCAGCATGATCGTCTTCTGACGCGTGTTTACTCGCTCGACCGCGGCCACGATTTCCATCGCCGACCCGTATTCGCGGCTGGTGTGGTCGATGGCCTTCACGTCCTTGGGGAAGCAGGAACCTCCGTAACCGAGGCCGGGGAAGAGGAAGGCGGGGCCGATTCGGGAGTCGGTGGCCATGCCCCGTCGAACCATCTCGACATCGGCTCCGGTGGCGTCGCACAGGTTGGCCACCTCGTTCATGAACGAGATGCGCAGGGCGAGCATGGCGTTGCTGGCGTACTTGGTGAGTTCCGCGGAGACGTTGTCCATGGCCAGAATGGGTTTGCCGGTGCGGACGAAGGGGTCGTAAAGCTCCCGCATGACCGCTTCCGCCTTCGGGTCGTTGGTGCCGATGACCACCCGATCCGGCTTCAGGAAGTCGTCGACCGCCGCACCCTCCTTGAGGAATTCTGGATTCGAGACCACGCTGACCGGATGCTTTGTTCGTGCCTCGATGGCGGCTTTGACCTTAGCCGCGGTTCCTACCGGCACCGTCGACTTGTTGACCACGATCTTCGGCCCGTTCATGGCGTCGGCGATCTCCTCGGCCACGGCAAGCACGTAGCGGAGGTCGGCCGAACCGTCTTCATCCTGGGGCGTGCCCACCGCGATGAACAGGACATCGCAGGACGAAACCGCCACGGAGATGTCGGTGGTGAAACGGAGCCGGCCTTCGGCGACGTTCTGCACCACCATCTCGGCGAGCCCCGGTTCGTAGATTGGAATCTGGCCGGCCAGCAGAGACTTGATCTTGGCCGCGTCGATGTCGACCCCGATAACGCTGTTGCCATTCTCGGCGAAACAGGCGGCCGCGACCAGACCGACATAACCCGTGCCCACGACACCAATATTCATGCGGTCCTGTTATTTCCTTGGCTTGGTGATTCTTAGGGAGGCGGGACTCTCGATGTCGACTCTTCGTTCCGGAGGCGTCCGATCGAGCATGGGGTGCGGGTAGAGCCCTGACTTTACCAAAAGGCACGGCCTCGGCCCCGGTAGCGCCCGCGGGGCCGTGCGCGTTTGTTTCGGCTGGAAGCCTACGTATAGGATCGCCCGAGAGATACGTATATGAAGAAACTCACCCTCAGCGTCGATGCCAGAATAGTGGCCCGGGCCAAGCAATTCGCCCAGAAGCGAGGCACCTCGGTTTCCCGGCTGGTGGAGCGTTATCTCGATGCGGTGTCGAGTCCCGCCGCCGTGGGCGATCCGGATCTGCCTCCGGTGACAAGGCGGCTCCTCGGTGTCCTGCGGGGGCAGAAAATCGACCGCGCTGACTACGCGGCCCACCTGGAGCAGAAGTACCGTTGAGGCGGGTTCTCTTCGACATCAACGTCGTCCTGGACTTTGTGCTCGACCGCTCTCCCCACGCCGCACCCGCGGCCCTGCTGTGGGCGGCCGCGGAGCGAAACGAGATCGAAGCGTTTCTGCCCGCCCACGGCATCACCGCCGTGTTCTATCTGGTGGCTCGCCAGCATGATCAACGGTTCGCCCGTCGCGTCCTTGAAGATCTGTTGCTGGTGCCGAGCGTGGCCCCGGTGGATGGACCGATCCTCCGTCGCGCCCTGGCCCTTGGGTGGTCCGATTTTGAAGGCGCGGTCTGCGCGGCCGCGGCCGAGGGTGTGGGTTGTGACGCCATTATTTCCCGGGACCCCAGGGGCTTTCCCAGGTCGCCGGTCCGAGTTCTCGAGCCGCGTGCGGCGCTGGCGCTTTTGCGCGAGGGCCCCATTCGGGCGGGGGAATCGGCCCCGCCCTTCGCTTCGCCGAAGCGGGGGCAGGCATTGATGAAGGCGTCCGGGTCGCCGAATTCCAGGAGCCGCCACCGGTGAGGGTGGCGCTCGATGTGCGACCGGCGCTCTCCCGGCCCACCGGGGTCGGCGTCTACATCGGCGCTCTGGCGTCGTCGCTCCCCCGGCTGGATCGAGACTCGCAATTCACTCTATTCACGTCCTCGCTGCGCGAGCGCTGGACCGGCGCGGCGGCCGGAGCGAATGTCGACCTCGTC
>JANLSZ010000224.1:0-8277 GCA_031362685.1 Vicinamibacteria bacterium
GTCCCGCTCGCCGCCGACCGGATGGCCTTCCCCCTTGATCTTGCGGTGTTCGCGTTCGTCAATGGCAGCGGGCAAGTCCACATGGTGCTGGACGTGACCGGCTACTTCATGTAAAGCCCGAAACGGCTTCGTATCGGGCCGTTGGCCGGCCCGTTTCCAGCCGTGTCGCCGTCTGGTCCATCTCATTCTCGTCGCGAACGGCAGCTTCAGCTAGAGCGCCGTTCCGGTTTTTCCTTCGGACCCAGGCGGCTTCATTGCTCGTAGAAGGGCGCTGCGTACCGCGACCGATGAAGGGTTCTGCGTCGGCTTCCCTGGATCAAGGTAGCCCATCGAGATGTTCGCCGATACGCCCACTGGCTGAACCCCTTCGAGGTGAATTCGGGCTGGTACCGAGGGGGCACTCATGTACCGCCGATGCCACGGCGGGAGGTGCAGCGCCCCCCTTCGGCCACCATCGAGGTTCAGGCTTCGCCCCTCTCCTTTCGCCGACCTCACGGTGGCGAAAGGGGCGCACGTCGACTCGGTGAGTCGGTCTTCACCCGGACGCTGTCGGCCCCGGCGGCACGCAGGGCTTGAGCCGACGGTGCTCGCTACCAGCAGGTCACTTGAAGTACCCGTTCACGTCTACGATCAGATGAGCCGTCCCCGCAACCTGATCGAGAAACGCCGCAAGCTGCCCCGACGCACTCAGCGGGATGACAGCATTGTTCGATCGCGTCTGGCCCGTCTTGTAGTTGATCGCCGACACCAGCGGCACCGCCGTCCCCCCTGGGTGGAGTCGGATGTTCCCCGCGCCAGTGGGCTGGGTCACGGCGATGTTCAACGAAAGCGCCTTCGCATCCGGAGGAATCGCGCACGTGCCCGCCACCGTGAAGGTCCGGTCGGCTTGCGCCACGAGGGCGGGGCCTCCGAGCGGACCCGCGGGATTTCGAGTGTCGAGCACTCGGCACGGAGCGAGGGTGTAGTAGTTCTGGCCCACGATTTCGACACGCCTCACCCCCCAGGGCTTGGAGAGCGGGCCGCCGGAATAGAGCATGGTCTGGGTGCCGCTGGTCTTCTCCACCTTCACAAGAGACCCGCTCTGGTTGTTGGAGACGATGAGCTCGTTCGCACCGCCGAAGGTGATCCCCGCCGGCCCGTTGATCAAGCCGTTGTTCGACAACGTCGTCACCACTCCCGCCGCGGTCACCTTGAGCACGCTGCCGCCTGCGCTGGACGGATTTCCCTGGGCCACGTAGATGTCCCCATTGATATCGACCGCGATGGCCAACGGGAATCCGCCCGAGTTGAGAACGCCGCCTGAGGCGAGCAGGGTCTGCACGCCCGACCCTGGATCGATCTTCACGATCTTGTTGTTGCCCCCGGTCAGGGCTCCGGCGTCGGCGGCGTAGATATCTCCGTTCGCCGCCACCGCCACGTCGCTGACGAGCTGGAGGTTGCCTCCGGTGTAGCCGGTCAACAGCGCGCCGCTCGGGCTGTAGCGGCCCACGCCCGCGCTCCCCTGTCCCACCAGAAAATTGCCGTTCGCCTCGGTGGCGATTCCGACCGGCCCGATGGGCGCTGAAGGATCGACCGGGCCCACCAGCACGGGAGCAGGGCCGCTGACCCGGTAGAGGCTGGTGTCTCCGGAGTTCACGACCACCACGCCCGAGGTCCCGTAGGTGACGCCGCGCAGGCCGTTGAAGCTGGCGCTCTGCGCCACCAGTCCAAGGTCGCCGTTCGCCGGGTTGACGAGCAGCACCAGGCGATTCGCCGCCACCACGGGATCGTCCGAATTGACGAGGACCCGGCCGACCAGCAGCTGCGGCCGGATGTCGACTCTGAAAGTCGCCGGCGCGGAGGCGAGCGCTCCATCATTGGCGATGACGGTGAAGGTGTCCATCCCGAAGCGGCCGGCAGCGGGGGTGTACGTGAATGCGCCGCTGGTTAAATTGATGACGGCGGTTCCCTTGGCGCCGTTGGTCCCGATGCTCCAGGTCATCGCCTGGGGGGGGAGGTCCACGTCGATCGCGACGGCGGTGCCGCCGACCGCAGTATTCTCGAATGTAGAAGGCGACTGCGGTGTCACGACCGGCGGCTGGTTTCCGATGGTGATGCTGATCGAACCGGGAGCCACCGAGCCGAGAACGCCGTCGTTGACGCTGAACGTGAAACTGTCCGCGCCGCTCTGCCCCAGCGTCGCGGTATAGGTGAAGGCGCCGGTCGCCGGATTGAAACCGCTGAGGGCGCCCTTGGTCGGCGGGGTCACGATGGCAAACGTGTAGGTCGGCGTAAAGCAGTCCGTATTGGTCGCGCTCAAGGTCGAGTTCGCGCTGGCGCCAAGCCCCACCGAAAACGACCCGTCGGTCGGCACGGGAGGCAGGTTGATCAGGGCCGCCGCCACGTTGAAGTTGAAGACGGTGAAGCCCACGTCGCTCATCACGCCGCCCAGGGCGTCGGTCGCGCTGAACGTGAAGCTGTCGGCCGCGTTGCAGGAGTTGTTGTGGGTATACGACATCAAACCGTCGACGATGTCCTGCTGAGTGAACGTCCCTCCGTTGGCGAGCGGCGTGACGCCTTTGAGGAGGGTGCCCTGGAAGGGACCGCCGGCCACGGTGAACGTGATCTGGGAGTCGGCACCGTCGTCATCGACCGCTTTCAGCTTTGCGTCCGTCACCGGCGACGAGGCGCCCTGCGCGACCACGAGGCCCGTGTTCACGGTCAGCCGCGGCGGCGTGTTGTCGTAATAGTAGCCGTAGTAGTACGAAGAATACGCCGAGGTCTTCGCTCCGGTATAGGCGTCGAAGACATCCAGGGCCGGGGCGTAGCCGCTGCCATTGGTGTACGAGGCGTCGAACCTGTGATTCACGCTGAACGACTGCCCGGGCAGTATCCCGTGGAGCGCACCGATCGTAGCCGGCTGCCCGATGTCGGTCGCGGCCACCAGCGGAATCGGCAGCGTGGTGAGGGTGTCGGTGGCGGTCATGGTGAACCGGGTGAACACGGGCTGGCCGGAGAAGAAAGTCGTGCTTCCCGTCCAGACGGCAACGCCCCCCGGAAGGTTCGAGAGGGAGGGCTGAAAGGTGAGGATGTCGCCCGGCCCGGAGAGGTCGGAGAATTGGAACGAGAGGCCCACGCCGTTCGCCTGCGGCCCGAAAGACACCAGGCGGGTGCTCGCCAGCGGGACGTTGCTGATGACGAAGGTCTTGCCGCCGGCGCGGGAGATGCTGGCGTCGTTGGGCAGGCCGGTCATTGAAAACGTGTGTCCCAGAGGAGGTGGAAAAACGGGTCCACCGGTGGTGGTCAGGACGGGGCCCGGATAGAACGCGAGCGGTGAGGCGCCCGTCCCGGACGGGTTGGTCACGCTGATCACTCCCGGCAGCGCGCCGACCGGCACGGTGGCCGTGATCTGGGTCGGCAGGTCCACCGTGAACGTGGCGGTCGTCGCTCCGGAGCCGAACTGGACCGCGGTCGCGCCCGTGAAGTTGGTCCCGGTCAGGACGACCGACGTGCCGGCCAGCCCGCTGTGTTTCGACATGAGCGTGATCACGGGAGCCTGGGCAAACGCCGCGCCCGCGTAAGACAGCAAGGCCGCGACGAGCATCGCAGGCCGGAGACGAAGCAGTGTGCGCATGTGGTCCTCTTTCTTCCCTTCAACCAGATGGGGCAGGCTCAGCCAACCCAATTCAAGATCGGCGGAGTTGCGACCCTTGTAACCGACCCCGCCGCGAAAGTCAAGGACACGTATCGGACACGTATCGCGCCATCAATTATGAGCGCAAGTACGCGATCCGGCTCCCGAACGGGCCCCTCCGGACCTGGTGCCAAAGAAGGGGCGGCCTCGGGCTGTCCTGAGCCGTCAATGAGCGCTGTCAGACTAGATAGTCAGTATTGACGGTGCTGTTATCGCATTCTTCTGGATTCTGCTGGAAGTCCTCAAACGCTATTTAGGCGAAAGCGTCCGGCTATTCCCGGCGATTTCGGAAGAAGCGTTTCATGATCTCGGCGCATTCCTCTTCGCGAACGCCCGAGACAACCTCGATTCGGTGATTCAGGGTGAGGCTCTGGAGGCTCTCCATGGCACCCCACTTGGGCTCCCGGGCGCCGTAGACCACGCGAGAGACCCGGGCGTTCACCAGAGCTCCGGCGCACATCAGGCACGGTTCCACCGTGACGACCAAAGTGGTTCCCGGAAGCCGGTAGTTCGACAGATTGCGGGCGCCCTCGCGAAGCGCCACCACTTCGGCGTGGGCCGTGGGGTCGTGGGAGGAAACTGGCCGGTTGAAGCCCGCGGCGATCACCGCGCCACTTGAATCCACGAGCACGGCGCCGACGGGCACTTCATCCATCTGCGCCGCGAGCCGAGCCTGAGCGAGGGCCAGATCCATCAGTGACTCAAGGTCTTTCAGATGGGTCACCGGAAACCAAGTTTAGGAACAGAGACGCCGGGCCCGCGCCGGATTGTTCGAAATCCAGCCAACCGCATGGCGCACTTTGACGTCGTCAATCTCGTAGGGGTTCATCCGCGCGAGCGCCACAGCGAAGGGCCGGCGCCGGCGGATCCGTTGCCACACCTGGCATCCTGTTTCCATGGTCCGTCGCGATGATAGGGCATCCCGGGACTCCCTCGGGGGTAGCTCAGTGGGGATGGTGCGCCCCGGAAGATTCGAACTTCCAACCTACAGATTCGTAGTCTGCGGAAGGGGGTCTTTTCCGGTTCACGCTCTCCCTCAAATTCTCACTATTCCCAATGAATATAGGTCCTCGTCTTCCCGCTTGTCCACTATGATTCCCGGCGCGGGTGTTCCCAGGGGTGTTCCCAGATGGGACCGGCGACTCGCGGAGGACTCGAAATGGAACGCACACTCACGAAGCGTACCGTAGACGCGGCGGGCGTTACCCCCGGACGTGCGGAGACGTGGCTTTGGGACCCGAGGCTCCAAGGCTTCGGCCTTCGCGTGCGAAGCGGCGACCGGAAGGACTACTTTCTCAAGTACGGAGCCGGGCGGCGCGGCAAGTCGCGAAAGGTGCTCATCGGCCGACACGGGAAGGGCTGGACCGTGGACAAGGCGCGCGACGAAGCCAAGCGCCTCCAGGGCGAACACGCGCACGGGAACGACCCAGGAGACCGGAAAGCCCACGAGCGCCGCCTACCGACCGTCGCGGAGCTTGCGGCGCGGTACCTCAGCGACTACGCGGAGCCGCACAAGAAGCCGCGAACCGTGACCGAAGACCGGGCGCTTCTTGGGCTAGATGCGCGACGGCCGCGGACGATCGCGGCGGAACTCGGGGGCATGCGGCTCGACAAGGTGACGGGCGACAACGTGACCCGCTTTCACCTCTCCCTTCGGAGCACGCCCACGCGCGCAAACCGCGCCCTTGCTCTCCTGTCTCACATGTTCACGATGGCGGAGAAGTGGAAGGTTCTTCCCTTCGGCTCGAATCCGTGTCGCGGAGTGGAGCGGTTCAAGGAGAAGAGGCGCGAGCGGTTCCTCTCCCTCGAAGAGCTGGCCCGCGTTGGCGTCGTGGTCGACGCGGCGGAACGACTCGCGAAGGCCGGGCAGAGCGTCACCCAGGGCGCGGAGAACCCCTTCGCGCTCGCGGCGGTTCGCCTCCTGATCTTCACCGGCTGTCGGCTCTCCGAAATTCTCGCGATGCGTTGGAGCGATGTAGACATCAAACGCGGAACGCTCCGTATCCCGGAACCGAAGGAAGGGAAGCCGAAGACGGTAGTCCTGAACGCGCCGGCCGCGAAGGTGTTCGCGAGCCTGCCGCGTCTTGAGGGAAACCCCTTCGTGATCGTCGGGCGGAATGAGGGCGAGCACCTCACCGACCTTGAGCACCCGTGGATGAGGCTTCGCACGAAAGCGGGCCTCGAAGGCGTGAGGCTTCATGACCTCCGCCATAGCTTCGCGTCCGTCGCCGTCGCGGGCGGGGCCTCGCTCCCGATTATCGGCGCGCTTCTCGGGCACTCGCAGCCGCAGACCACGGCGCGCTATGCGCACCTCTCCGCCGATCCCCTCCGCGCGGCCTCCGAAGCCATCGGCGCGCAGATCGCCGCGGCGATGGCTCCGAAGGGCGACGCTCACGCCGGGGGTCATGGTGGCCCGTCCTCGAAGCGTGGGGAGGTTCTCCAGATGAGGCGGCGCGGAACGATCGGCGCGTGAGAGTCAAGAGAGCCGCGAAGGTCTGGCTAGCTGAGAGCCTGAAAGATCGTCTGCGGCCCCTTTGCTGGTCATGGCTCGACGTTGAGCAAGAGCTGTCGCCCCCGGAGGAGAGCGGGTTGCCACAGCCGGAGGAGATCCTTCGGTCAAAAATCCTCTTCGTGAGCATGCACAAGGCCCCTTCGTGGTTGCGCCATGCTGTCGAGAAGGGGGTCTTTCCTCCAAGGCTCGCGGGGTCTACGCAACACTTCGGCGTCGGCTCTGTCGCGGCCGGCCCGTGGTTTCTGCAGCCTCGGGAAATCGTGCTTGGAGACGCAATCGAAGCGAGCCACGGGGACGGCAGGGCCGCCGACCGTTTGGCCGATCTCTGCGGACTTGTCGAAAGACTCCAGGGCCGGGGGCTCAACGTTGACCGAATTGGAAACGTCCTTGCGATGGCGAAGGGTGAGGCGGCGCGGAAGGCTCGCACCGCGCGGGACACGGCGGAGTTTTATTCCTCGCGTGCGTCCCATCGCGCCGCCACGCGGGACCTTGCCGTAAGACTTCGGCGGTACTTGAATTCGGAGGCGGCGGACTACGTTTTCCCGATTGGCCGCGCCCGGCTCACAGAGGCACTCACGGAGCTTGAAAGGCTTCTTGAAGCGAACAAGCCCGCGCCGTGGGAGACCAAGCCACGGGGCAGGCCCGCGAAAGGGCAAAGGCACAAGCGCCTTTGGGTTGAGTCAGAGCTGAGCGCGCTGAACGTGGGGAAGGAGACGGCGCGGGACCTCCTCATCGCCTGTGGCGTGACCACGCTTCGCGCGGCGAAGAGCCCGAAGCGCCCGAACCCCCCACAGAAAATGCGCTGAGTTTTTGATTTTCTATCGGGTTCGTCCGATTCATCCGGTCCCACAATTCCTCCTCGCCCGCCCTCGCGGGTTGAACAGCGAGAAGGAGAACAGCGAATGAGTGACCAAGCGTCGTACCTGACGGAGAAAGAAGCGGCGGAGCTGCTGCGCCTGGCCGTGGGCACCTTGCAGAACAAGCGCGTTCAGGGCACCGGCCCCGCGTTCCACAAGTTCGGCGGGCGCGTCCTGTATTCGCGTCAGGACCTCGAAGCGTGGGCCAACACGCGCCGCCGTGTGAGCACCAGCGATCCGGGCGCGGTCGCGTCGTGAGGGCCGCTGAAGCGCGCCTCGTCGCTCTGGCCGCGTCCGGCCACGCCGTCGCGTTCGCTCGCACGCTGAACGCGATGGCCCCAGACGTTGAACCGGAGCGATCGAAGCGACCCACAAAACGAAACCCACGCCGGGCAAGCGTGGGCAGGGTGCGAAGAGCGGAGGATGAGGGGCTCGCGGAGATTGTACGCCCGCGCCCCGCCGAACCGGGACCGGGGTGCGATCGTGAGCGGCGCTGAGCAGCCGAACGGCATAGTTCGGGGCGGGCTGCGCGTTCGCGACTTGGCGACCGGCCGGGCCTCCAGCCTCGTTCCGATGGAGCGCCTAGTCGCCCTCGCCATCGCTCACTTCATGCGCCACAACCTCACAGCGTGGCCGTCTGCGCGCGCGATCGCGGACTGGACCGGCCTATCTGAGTCGGGCGTGCGGAAGGTCCTCAAGAAGCTTTGCGGGCCGCAGGGCCTCTTTGTTCGGGTGAGGCGGCCCGGCAGATATGAGGGCTACGAGTACAGCGTGCGTCAGGGTGTGACGGTGGGAGAGTCTGACGGAGGGAGACTCTCCCCCGAGAGCGCGAGCCTTGCCCCTTGTCCCGCGAGGGTGTTACCTCGTCCCGCGAGGGTATCCCCAGGGGTCAACAGAATGAGTAAGGGAATGAGTGAGGGAATGAGAACAGGGAGTGAGGGGCCGCCCGGCGCGCCCGCTTGGCTGTCCCGTGCGGAGTCCCTAACGGAGTCTCCCGAAGCCGCCGAACGTTGGGCACCCGTGCGCGACGTGGTGAAGGCAGGCGGTTCCTCCACCGTTCAGGCGTTCGCTTTGAGCGCGCTCGCGGTCGACCTCCAGGGGAACCGGCTCACGTTGTGGGTTCCCTCCGAGGACATGGCAAGCATCCTCCGTGCCCCCGCTGAGCGCGCCGCTGAAGCCTTCGGCCTGGTGGTGGTGGTGGGGACTGCTTTCTCAGGAAAATCAGGGGCGGGGGG
>JANLSZ010000226.1:0-11442 GCA_031362685.1 Vicinamibacteria bacterium
CGATCAACTCGCCCTCAATCACCGGGGGCGCGGGGGGATCGAGGTCCTGGACGTCGCAGTAGAAACTTCCCGCGCGGTCGAAGTCCTTCACGCTCTGGGGGGCCGCGGCCACCTCGGTGAAGGGGGACTCGCGCGCACTGCGGCCCATGGCGATACGGGGAACGCCCGCCATCTTCGCGAGCGAGATCTTCACCCCATCCTCGGTGGGCAGATGCGCTTCGGTGGCCACCGCACCCTGGCCCCAGGGAACCGCGTAGTCCACCGGCGGAGCGAGGAACTCGAAACCGGCCTCGACAAAACGCGCGTACTGTCCGCGGACGTCGTCGGTGAAGAAGTCGAGATTCTTCACGTACCCGTGATCGTAGGCCCGAGCGCCTTCGTTGATGCGTTCGCCTTCCCCGTCACCCACGCAGACCAGCCGCACCGCACCCACCGCCGTCCCTGGCTGTTCCAGGTCGACCGCGGCGATGGCGGCGGGCTCCACCAGACCGAGGCTCCTCGCTACCCGCGACGCCTGCGGGTCGCGCGCGATGGTGTCGGCGTCGAAACTCCACTCCCCCACCTCGCACATTCCGAGCATCCCCGAATAGAGCTGGCGCGCGCGGGCGAGGTTGCGCACCGCGACCGTCGCACGCCGAACTTCACCGCGGTCCATGGTCTGGGGAGAGAGCTTATTCGAGGGTTTCGACCGGGCTCGCCTGGGGGATGCCAAAGGCGACATCCAACTCCAGCGCCTTGCGCAAGCGGCTCATGTACTCGCGGTGGGAAACTTCGATGGTCCCGAACTGCTTCAAATGATCGGTCAGGTATTGAACCTCAAGCAGGCCGAAGCCGTGCGCACGCAGCCGCCGCACCAGCGAGACCACCGCGACCTTGGAGGCGTCCCGGGTGCGGTGAAACTTCGACTCGGCGAAGAACGCGCCGCCGATGGCGAGGCCATACAGACCTCCCGCGAGTTCCGAGCCATCGGGCGACCAAACTTCAACCGAATGAGCGAAACCGCGATCGTGGAGTTCGCCGTAGGCCCGATGAAACTCCTCGCTGATCCAGACCGGACGGTCGGCCGCGCACCCCGCCATGACCTCGCGAAAGGCCGCGTCGAAAGTCACTTCGAACTTTCCCTGAGCCACCGTCCGGGCCAGCCGCCGAGGGACGTGGGGGGCGTCCAGAGGAACAATCGCGCGGACCTTTGGCCGATGCCAGGTGATGAGATCCCCCTCGACATAGGCCATGGGAAAGAGGCCACGAGGATAGGCATCGAGCACCATCTCGGCCGTGAGTTCCTGACTGACCGCGACAACATCCATGGTGGCCTCAAGGTTACAGGTCCGAACGCCTTACGCCACCGTCCGATATGCTCTCCCGACGTGGTTTACAGTCAATGCTGATTCCCCTCCTCGCCCTCGCTTCGCTGGGGCCGGAGGTGACGCTTTCCGGCATTGTCCTGGCCCGGTCGGGCCGTCATGCCGCCACCCTGGTCTCAGACGGCCGGGTCAGGCCGGTGGTCTCGGGCGACCGCGCGTTTGGCTGCGACGTGGCCTCGATCCAAAAAGACAGGGTTGAAATCGTCTGCGCGGGCGAGCGCCGGACCCTGAAGCTGGTGGCCGCGGCTCCGGCCACCGCCGCCGCCAGCGCCCGCGAGTCCGCGGCGGCGGTCGTCCCTCCCGCCGACGTCACCATCACCCGAGTGGATCTCGAAGCCAGGTTGGACCTGGAAATGTCCCGGCTCATGACCGAGACGACGCTGATCCCCGTGACCTCGCACGGCCAGGTCGCCGGCTTCACCCTGTCGCGCATTCCGGCCGGCACCATTCTCGAAACCCTGGGTCTGAAGGCGGGCGATGTGCTGGTCAGCGTGAACGAGACGCCCATCGACAGCTTCACCACCCTGGTCGGCCTGTGGCCGAAGCTTCAGAGCCTCGGCGCGGTCCGGGCCCGGATCATGCGGGACGGCAAGCCGGTGGACATCTCGGTCAGCATCAAGTGAGCGGGTCTCGGGCCGTCGAGGCCTTGCGATGAATCCGGAGAACTGGCAGGAGCTCTTCGACAGCGTCGGTCTGCTCTACGTCCTCGAATCGGCTCCCTTCGCGGCATCGATCGCGGTCGACGAGAAGTTCGTGTGGTGCAACGAGGCTCTTCTCCACCTGGTCAGAGCCAAAGACCGCTCCGAAATCATCGGTCACTCGGCCCATCGGTTTCTCGACCCCGAATTCCTCCCGGCGGCCAAAGGGCGTGTAGCCCGTCTGAACGAGGGCGAGTCCAATCCCCCCGTGGAAATGCGGTTGGTGCGCGCGGATGGAACGAAGACCCATGCCGAGATCCGTTCGATGCCCTTCGACGCCCGGGGAAAGAGGGCCTATATCGTTTTGTCCACCGACATCACCGAACGCAAGGCCAGCGAGGCCGCCCTGCGGGAGAGTGAGGCGCGATATCGCAGTCTGGTCGAGAACACCCCGGACGGAATCCTGATCCACCGGGACGGAAAGCCGCTGTTCGTCAACCGCGCCTTGATCGAAATCGCGGGAGCGCAGACCGCGCAGGATCTGCTTTCCCGCACTCTTCAGGACTTCGTCTTCCCCGAAGACCGGGACGCCGTTGCCTCCCGCCTATCCACCCTGCACAGCGGCGCCCCGATCGAACCCCTGGTTCTGCGATTGAAGCGTCTCGATGGCCGGGCCGAACAGGTGAAACTCGATTCCCAGCGTGTCGATTTCCAGGGCCAGCCCGCCCTTCGCGTCTTCGTCCGGGTGATGACCGAGTCCATGCGAGCCGAACAGGCGCTTCGGGAGAGCGAAGAGCGCTATCGCCAGCTCATCGACGCTTCGCCCGACGCCATTCTGGTGGCCCAGGATCAACAGCTCCTTTTCGTGAACCCGGCCTACCTGCGCCTGATGGGCGCCGCGTCGATCGACGAGGTGCGGGCGCACTCGCTGATCGAGCGCGTGCATCCGGACTTCCGGGAAATCGTCGAAGATCGAGTCCAGGCCGTTCTCCACGGCCTCTCCGCGCCTCCGATGGAGCACAAGGCGATTCGGCTGGACGGATCCACTATCGACGTGGAGACTCAGAGCGAGCCAATCCTCTTCGGCAAGAAGGCGGCCGCCCTCACCATTATTCGCAACATCGAAGACCGGAAGCGGGCCCAGAAGGCGCTGGTGGCCAGCGAACATCGTTACCGCCAGTTGATCGAGCTTTTGCCCGATCCGGTCTTCGTCCTTGACGGTGACCGGGTGGTCTTCTCGAACGCGGGAACCCGGCGCCTGCTGGACCTCCCGCCCGATCTCGCCGACCAGCCCCTGGAGTTGGTCCACCTCGCGCCCGAGGCGGATCGCGCCGTCCTTCGCGAAATCATGGAGGCGGTGGGCCTGGGCCGGCGGCCGAAGACGAGCGAGATTCGGTTGAAGCAGAACAAAGGTCATGTTTCGGTGGAGGTCCGCGCCGCGGCCATCGACGTAGACGGACACAAGGGCGCTCTCATCGTTGCGCGCGATCTATCCCAGCGCCAGAAGGCCGAAGAACTGCAGTCGGCGCTCTACCGGATCGCCCAGGCCTCCAGTCGTTCGATCGGCATCGAAGCGCTCTTCTCGGAGATCCACGACATTGTGGCCGAGCTGATGTACGCGAAGAATTTCTTCATCGGCCTGCTCGATAAAGACGGCTCCCACCTTTCCTTCCCGTATCACCGGGACGAGTACGACCCCCCGCCCCCCGAACCTCTCGCGCTCGAGGACTCGCTGTCCGGCTATGTCATCCGGTCGGGCCAACCCCTGCTGGCGGACCAGCGGGCCATCGAGGAACTGGAGCGCTCCCGCGCGGCCAGGCCCTACGGCCACGACGCCACCAGCTGGATCGGCGTGCCCCTGATCCGCGGCAACGCCACCTTCGGGATCCTGGTGGTCCAGAGCTACGACCCGGCCTTCAGCTACTCGTCCGCGGATCGCGATCTCCTGACCTTCGTCTCCGGCCACATCGCGGAGACCATCGAGCGCCGGCAGAAGGACGAACAGATCCAGTCGCTCGCCTACATCGACTCGCTCACCGGCCTGCCCAACCGGTTCCTCTTCGACGATCGTCTCGACACCGCTTTGGCCCAGGCCGAACGCCACCGAACGCCGCTGGCCGTTCTGTTCGTGGACCTCGACCGTTTCAAGCTGGTCAATGACACGCTGGGACACAGCGTGGGCGACGGCGTTCTGCGCCTGGTGTCCGCCCGGCTCGGCAGTTGCCTGCGCGACTCGGACACCCTGGCCAGGCGCGGCGGCGACGAGTTCATCGCCATCCTGCCGGATACGGACCAGCGGGGAGCGGCTCTGGTGGCCCAGAAGCTGGTCGACTCACTTCGCGCCCCCCTCGACGCGGCCGGCAGCGAAGTCCTGGTAACCGCAAGCGTCGGGGTGGCCATGTTCCCCGACAACGGAAGCGACCGGGAGACCCTGCTCAAAGCCGCCGACCTGGCCATGTACGGAGCCAAGGAAACCGGCCGGGACACCCATCAGCTCTTCTCCGCCGCCCTCCGGGAGGATGTTGAACGCCGCGTCTCCATGGAGAGAGGCCTGCGAACCGCCATCGTCCGCTCAAAGCTGGCCGTCTACTTCCAGCCGATCATGGATACCAAGACGCAAGCGCCGGTGGCGGTGGAAGCGCTGGTGAGGTGGCCGGATGAGACGGGCAAGGGCATGATCATGCCATCCGAGTTCATCCCCCTGGCGGAACACACCGGTCTCATCGTCCCTCTGGGAGAGCTGGTGCTGCGCGAGGCCTTCCGGGCCATGAAGACACTCCCTCGGGTTGGAGCCTTGCCATTGAATCTCGCCGTGAACCTATCCGTCCGGCAATTGTCGAGCCTGTCCTTCGTGGATGATGTTCTCGCGACCCTGGACGCTGAATCCTTCCCGGCCACCCGGCTCCACTTCGAGCTCACCGAAACGGCGGCTTTGAGCGAAGGGCAACTGATCGGCGAACAGCTCCGCAGGCTCAAGAAAGCGGGAGCCTCCATCGCCATCGACGACTTCGGCGTGGGGTACTCCTCGCTCTCGAGGCTCCGTCAGATGCCGGTCGACATGCTGAAGATCGACGCCTCATTCATCCGGGACATGATCGAAGATCCCGACGATGCCGCGATCGCCAACGCCGTCGTCTCCCTCGGCCGCGCGCTCAACATGCGGGTGGTGGCCGAAGGGGTGGAGCGGCTCGATCAACAAAAGGCCCTGGAATCGTGGGGTTGCAACCTCATGCAGGGTTACTTGTACTCAAGACCCGTTCCCATCGATGAGTTGAACACCTGGCTCCGCCAGTTCGCATAACCCCACCCCACGTCTAGAAGAGGTTCTTAAGTCCCCATGGGTTTCGCCACCGATTGCATCCACGCCGGACAACGCCCCGACCCCACCACGGGCGCGGTCATCACCCCGCTCTACCTCACCTCCACGTACGTGCAGGAGGGAATCGACAAGCACAAGGGCTTCGAGTACGGGCGGACCCAGAACCCCACGCGGTTCGCGCTTGAAGCCAACCTCGCCGCCCTCGAGGGTGGCGTGGATGGAATCTGCTTCGCGTCGGGCCTGGCCGCGTCGAACGCGGTGATGTCGTTCGTCAAGCCGGGCCAGCGGGTCGTGGTGAGCGACAACGTCTACGGCGGGACGCATCGCCTCTTCACGAAACTCGTCGCGCCCTATGGCGTGAAGTTCGACTTCCTCGATCTGACCGATGCGGCGGCCTTCGAGAAGACGCCGGGCGAGTTCTCGCTGCTGTGGCTCGAGACCCCGACCAATCCGATGATGAAGATCTGCGACATCAAGGCGCTGGCCGCCATCGCGCACAAGAAGGGCGCGCGTCTGGTCGTCGACAACACTTTCATGAGCCCGTTCTTTCAGCGCCCGCTCTCGCTCGGCGCAGACCTCGTGGTTCACTCGACCACGAAGTTCCTGAACGGCCATTCCGACAGCATCGGCGGGGTCGCGATCTGCAAGACCCCCGAAGACGCGAAGTGGCTCAAGTACGTTCAAAACGCGCAGGGGGCGATCCTCTCGCCCCTCGATTCGTTCCTGGTCCTGCGCGGCACCAAGACCCTGGCGGTGCGGATGCCGCGTCACGAAGAGAACGCGCGCGTGGTGGCGACGTTTTTGCGCGGGGAAAAGAAAGTGCAGAAGGTGTTCTGGCCGGGCTTCGAAGATCACCCGGGACACGCCATCCACAAGAGCCAGGCTTCCGGCTTCGGCGCCTTGATCTCGTTCGAACTCGGCTCGCTCGACGCCGCGAAGCGTTTCGCTCCCAAGCTAAGTCTCTGCTCGCTCGGCGAAAGTCTCGGCGGCGTTGAGACCCTCGTCTGTCACCCGGCGAAAATGACCCACGCGGGTTACACCCAGCCGGAGCGCGACGCTCTCGGCATCACCGACGGTCTTGTCCGCATCTCCGTCGGCATCGAAGACGCGAACGACATCGTGAAGGACCTCGCCACCGCCCTCGCCGCGGTCTAACCGCGCCGCGGTCCCTGAGCGAAGCCGAAGGGCCACTGAAGCGATCTCTTGGGCCGTAGTCGTGTCCGTCTCAGCCCCCTGGCCTCAACAACGGTAGGCTAGGTCGATGAAGATCACCCGGATCCTGGCCTATCGTGTCGAGTTGCCTCTTCACGAAGGGCGTTACTCGTGGTCGGGCGGAAAGTCGGTGGATGTCTTCGACAGTACCGTGGTGCGGGTCGAAACCGACGAAGGCCTGGTCGGCCACGGCGAAGTCTGTCCTCTTGGGCCCACCTACCTCCCCTCCTACGCTGAGGGCGTGCGCGCCGGTCTCGCCAAAATCGCGCCGAGCCTTATCGGCCTGGATCCGCGGGACACCACCGCGCTCTATCGCGCCATGGACAAGGCCCTGAAAGGACATCCGTACGCGAAGTCCGGTATCGATGTCGCGGCCTGGGACATCCTCGGACAAGCCTGCGCTCAGCCCATCGTGACCCTTCTCGGCGGACGGTTCGGCGACGACTTCCATCTTTACCGTGCCATCTCTCAGGAATCACCCGAGGCCATGGCCGAGAAGGTGGGCCAGTATCGCTCGGAGGGTTATCACCGGTTTCAACTGAAGGTCGGCGCGGACGTGGAGACGGACATCGCGCGCATCCGCATGGTGTCGAAGCGCCTGCAGAGCGGCGACATCCTGATCGCCGACGCGAATACGGGCTGGCTGATGCACGAGGCCATGCGGGTGGTGCGCGGAGTCGAAGACATCGACGTCTACATCGAACAGCCATGTCTCACCTACGAGGAGTGCCTGTCCGTGCGCCGGAAGACGACGCACCCATTCATCCTGGACGAGAACGTCGACGGGATCGGGATGCTGGTCCGCGCCGCCAACGATCACGCTGCCGACGTCATCAACCTGAAGATCTCCAAGGTGGGAGGTCTCACCCCCGCGCGACAGATCCGCGACCTCGCGGTGTCACTCGGCATAGCCCTCACCATCGAAGACACGTGGGGCGGCGACATAGTCACCGCAGCCATCGCCCATCTCGCCCACTCCACCCCGCCCGAGTTCCTTTTCACCGCCACCGACTTCAACTCCTATGTGACGAAGCCCATCGCGTTCGGGGCGCCGCGTCGTCGGAACGGGCGCATGGCCGCGTCCACCGAGCCGGGTCTGGGAGTGAAACCGCTGGCGGAAGCGCTGGGCGAAGCCGTCATCGACGTTTCGAAGTAGACAGGAGCTCGCTTGCGGCTGGACGTTGGTGTGACCAAGAGACAGAATGGGTTCGACATGAAACCAACGTCTCTCCGCCTCACCGTGATCACGTCTTTGTTCGTCGGCGCGTGCGCTACTCACGACGCGCCCCGGACGGGCCAGCCGCCGGTCGCGCCCGCGGCGGTCGTCGCACCCCAGCCCGCCACGCCGGTGGTCGCAGCCAAGCCTCCCGTTCCTGCTCCGGCGCCCGTGGCACCTCGTCCCGCCAGCGCACCGCTGCTGGGCGACGGGATCCAGTGGCTTCGGGCCTCCGCCGAATATCGGGCCCTCACTATCTCGACCTATCGTGCCGCCGCGGAAGCCGTGACCCTGGCCGTCAAGGGCAAGCCCCGCGACAGCTGGGCGGTGATCCTCGACGCCGACGAAAGCGTTCTGGACAACTCCGTCTTCCAGCGCGATCTATCCCGCGGCACCGCGCCCTTCAGCGAGGAACTTTGGGCCACCTTCGTGCGCCAGCGCTCCGCGGTGCCCGTGCCCGGCGCGAAGACCTTCCTCGATCATGTGAAGGAGATGGGCGGCCGCATCGCCATCGTCACGAATCGCTTCGCCATCTTGTGCGAAGACACGAAGGAGAACTTCCGCAGCCAGGGCTTGTCCTTCGATGTGATGCTTTGTCGCGTGGACACTGGCGACAAGAATCCGCGCTTTGCCTCGGTGGCATCGGGTGCAGCCTTCGCAGACGGCAAAGCGCGCGAGGTGGTCGCCTTCGTAGGCGACAACATCCAGGACTTCCCCGCCCTCAAGCAGTCCCTGCGCGATGCGCCGGAGTCGGCCTTCGACGCCTTCGGAAGACGCTTCTTCGTCCTGCCGAATCCGATGTACGGTTCCTGGCAGCAGGTGCCAGCCCGCTAGGACGAAACCGCGCCAGGAATGTTCTTGATCGGCGCCGAGATCAGCCAGGCACCGGCGAGACAGACCGCGCAACCAATCGCGGAGATCGGGGCCACGTGTTCGTGGCGAACGATGACCCCCAGGGCAAGCGCCACCACCGGGATCAAGAAAGTGCTCGCGGAAGCCGTGGACGTGCCGAACTTCCCCGCTGCTCGCGCCATCAAAACCTGCGCGGCCGCGGTGCCAAGGGAGCCCAGAGCCAGCATGCAGAGCGCGGACCGAAGGGTCCAGCGGGCTCCGGCGAGGTCCGGCAGACCGAGGGGAGCGGTCAACACCAGGGCCACGCCAAGCGCGCGCCAGGTCACGGGCAGGCCGCCATTCCGCTGCTGCAGGGGGCGGGCGAGGTTGAGCGCGATGCCGTATGAAACCAGAGCGGCCATCACCAGGCCGATTCCGAGAACGCTACTGCTACCCTCGCCCAGGCCGGGCCAGGCGATCATGACCGCGCCGCTCATCCCCACCACGAGACCGATGACCACCGGGCGCGAGGGCATTGTTCGGGCGAGCAGGGCCGCGACCATCACTACGAAGAGAGGGTTCGCGCCGTTCAGCATGCCCGCCAGCGCCGAGGTGATGTGCTGCTCGGCGAACGGGAACATGCTCAGGGGAAACGCCATCCACAACACCCCCAGCCAGAAGATCCCCTTCCAGTCCCCATGACGCACCGGACCGCGCGCGGCCGGGAACATCGACAGGGTGGCAAAGCCGATGACGATCCGGACGAAGGTCACCCCGTTGGGAGCCAATGACTGGAGGCCTTCGGCGATGAACAGAAACGACGCGCCCCAGATCAGGCCGGGGGCAGCGAGAAGAAACCACTCGAAGGGAGTGGAGGGGGCTTTGGAAGGGGACATCAAACCCGCAAGGTTACGCGAGCCCGCCCGCCCCGCCGTCGATCCTTGACGACGCTCCCTTACCTCACGTACCGTCACACCCGCCGAACATGTCCACCGACCCGCCGAATTCGGACCTCGAGAGCGCGCTTCTCAGCGCGATCCGGCAGTTCTTCGAGACGCGCGCCAGCGCGCCGGTGGAGGCGGCCGACGAAGGGGACACGGTCAGCGGGCGACGCCTGCAACTCGCCACCACCGTTCTCTTCCTCCAGATGATCGCGGCCGATCGGGAGTCGAAACACGACGAACATCACGCTCTCGTCGCCGCGGTGGCGCGGGCCCTGCGAATCGATGGGCCCCAGGCGATCGTCGTCATTCGTCTCGCCGAGGAGAACGTGAAGACTCCCCTTCCCCAACTGCTGCGCCTGCTGAAAGAACGCTGCACGGGGGCGCAGCTCAAGAACGTGGTCACGAATCTGTGGCATCTCGCCTTCGCCGACGCTGAGCTCGCCGGCCATGAGGAGTACTTCGTGCGCAAGGTCGCGCAGGCTCTGGGCCTCAATACCGCGGATCTGGTGGAGACAAAGATCCTGGCTCGCGAGGCGTTTCTGAGCCCGCATGGCTAGCGACTGGTAGCGTTCCGAAAGTGGCCGGGTCTAAAGTCAGGGAAGAGAGAAGGTCATCATGAACTCGAATCAATCGCTCACTCGTCGTCAGGCTCTCGCCGCCGGCGCCGCCTTGGCACCCGTTCTCGCCGCCGCCCAGACGGCCGGCCCCTCGACCGCCGCGGCACCCGCCCTGGCCCTGAAGCCATTCGAAATCAAGCCCCTGCCCTTCGACCCGGCCAAGCTCACCGGCCTTTCGGAGCGATTGGTGAAATCGCACTGGGAGAACAACTACGCGGGCGCCGTCCGCGCTCTCAACAATGTGCGCGATCGTCTGGTCACCCTGCGCGCCGACAAGGACACGCCGGCGTATCTATATGGGAACCTCAAGCGCGAGGAATTGATCCGGCGCGGGTCGATGGTCCTGCACGAGTTGTACTTCGCCAACCTCGGCGGTTCTGGCCGGCCGGGCGGCGCCCTCGCCGAAGCGCTCAAGACTTCTTTTGGTTCGGCCGAGGCGTGGGAGGACGACTTTCGCAAGACGGCGGCTTCTCTTTATGGGGGGTCGGGCTGGACCGTGCTCGCCTGGAACCAGCACACCCGCGAACTTCACAACTACTGGGCGTCCGACCATTCTCAAAGCGCGGTGATGGGAACGCCGTTGCTCGTACTCGATCTGTACGAGCATGCGTATCACATCGACTTCGGAGCGGCGGCCGCGCGCTACGTCGACGCGTTTTTTGCGAACGCCCATTGGGATGAAGTGCAGCGCCGGCTCGAAGGCGCGCGCAAGGCCTAGACTTTGCTGCCCGTTCTCCTGGCGGCGCTCATGGCCGCCGATGTCGGGGCTCGCCCATCTCTGCGCGCAGGCCTGGTCAGGAGCGAGATCCGGATTGACGGCCGGCTGGACGAAACGGACTGGCTGAACGCCGCCGCCATCGCCGATCTCACCATGATGGAGCCCACCACCGGAGGCGCGACCACCGGCCGCACCGAAGTCAGGGTGCTGGCGAACGCGCGTGAGATCGTGATTGGAGTGCGCTGCTTCGACCCCGATCCCGCGCGGATCGTGACCTTCACCAAAGAGCGGGACGGCAACTTCGACGGCGAGGACCATCTGATCTTCGTCATCGATCCTTTCCAGGACGGTCGTTCCGGCTACGTCTTCTCGGTCAATCCCGGGGGAGCGCGATCCGACGGCCTGGTCGTCTCGAACGGGGTGTCGGCGGACAAGAACTGGGACGGGGTGTGGGAGGCGGCGACCGAGCGCAATCCGGACGGCTGGTCGGCGGAAATCCGGATCCCGGTGTTCTCCATCAACTTCGCGAAGGGACTCTCGGCCTGGGGTTTCAACGTGGAGCGCCGAATCCAGCGCAATCAGG
>JANLSZ010000233.1:0-2182 GCA_031362685.1 Vicinamibacteria bacterium
GCTGCTTGGAATCGGCAGCCGGGCCGGACTCGAGGCCCATCCCAAGGTCGGAGCGTCATGGGAGGGCTTCGGCATCACGCAGGTTGTGGAGCGCCTGGGCGTGTCCCGGGATGAGTGCTACTTCTGGGCCACGCAGGCGGGGGCGGAACTCGATCTGCTGGTGGTCCGCGGCGAGCGGCGGATGGGGTTCGAATTCAAGCGGACGGTGGCGCCTCAGGTGACGAAGTCGATGCACATTGCCCTCGCGGATTTGCGGCTCTCATCGCTGGATGTGGTCCATGCCGGTGACCAGACCTTCCCGCTGCGGGAAGACATACGCGCGCTTTCGCTCAAGCGGATCCTGACCGACCTGAAGCCCTTGCGCTGAACGCGCGCAACCGATGAGCCTGTCCGGTGTCTCGCCCTTCGGGAACAGCTTGCCCAGGCGCAGGTTCAGCAGAGTACGCAACACCGAAATCGCCAGCCACTGTATCCACCGAAGGGAGGTCGGCGGCTCCCAGGGCCAAGGGGGGATCCGGTTGACAGGGTGTCGGGCGATAGGTAATGTCCCTAACCAATGTCACGAGCGATCTCGGGGAAGGCCTCGGTCGAGGAGTCGATTGTGCTGGCGGTCCTCGACCTGAGCAACCAGCTGGGGAAGCTGGGCGAGGGACTGGCCGCGCATGCGGGCCTCACCACCCAGCAGTGGCTGGTCCTGCTGCAGGTGGCCGGCGACCCAAACTTCCACGCGCCCGAGCGGCGGGCCGCGCGGGCGACAGGCTCGGTGCTGGGCTCCGAGATCGCCGAGGATCGCGGTGTGTCCCGCGCCAGCGTGAGCACTCTCGTGGCGCAACTGCTGGGCAAAGGGCTGATCCGGCAAGAGGCGGAGGCCTCGGACCGGCGACGCAAGGGCCTGTCGGTGACCGCGAAAGGCCAGGCTTCCCTGGCCCGCCTCGATGCGAGCCGCCGCCTGGCGAACCGCGTCCTGCTCTCGGAACTGGGTGCTAAAGAGCGGGCCGTCCTGCTGCACTCGCTTCGCGCCTGCCTCCGCTGTGCCGCCGCTTCGGTGGCGGGCGCCCCGGGGAACATGGGCTCGGGCAGGCAACTCCGTCGGCCGCTCCCGCTGCGGGCGAACCATGGCGGCGCGGTCTCGTCGTCCGTTTCTGGAGGGTGACATGAATCTCTCGATCCTGTTGTGGGGCATTCCGCAGGCCATGCGGTTGGCGGCGCGGGTGTACCCGGATTACGCCGCGCGCTTGAAGGAAAGGAATCTCGTCGTGCAGTTCAGGCTGCGGGACAAGCCCGAGGGTCGCTGGATCAAGCTCGACAACGGCAAGATCAGGTCGGGGCGCGGCATCCACGAGTCTCCCGATCTCGTCGTCGAGTTCAAGAACCGGGCCCTCGCGGAGAGCTTCCTCACCCCGCCGTTCAACTTGCTGGAGCGTATCGACGCCGCGAAGAACTTCAAGGTTCGGCTGCAAGGCTCCGACGAGCTCGCGGTCTGGTTCCTGGGCGTCATGGGCCGGCTGGAATCGGTCACCTGGAAGTCCGGCCTCGACATGGGCAACGGTGTGGTGCGCTACACCTCAGGCACCAACGGCGGCCCCATCTTCGTCTACGTCAAGGCCGGCAAGATCCTCCGCACCACGCCGATTGACTTCACCGATGAGGACGCGCCCTCCTGGTCCATCACCGCGCGCGGCAAGACGTTCACGCCGCCGCGCAAGACGACGCTCGGGGCCCATGGGATGTGCCAGAAGTCGATGGTGTACTCGAAGAGCCGGCTGCTCTACCCGATGAAGCGGGTCGATTTCGATCCCAATGGCGAGCGCAACACCCAGAACCGAGGCAAGTCCGAGTTCGTGCGCATCAGCTGGGAGGAGGCGCTCAACCTCGTGGCCAGTGAGATCAAGCGCGCCAAGGCCGTGGGCCCGGGCGCCATCGCGGTCGACCACGGTTCGCACCACCAGTGGGGCAACCTCGGCCACTACCTGAGCGCCTTCAACCGCTTCTGGAATCTGGTCGGCGTCACCAAGCTCATGCACAGCCCCGACAGCTGGGAAGGCTGGTTCTGGGGGGCGACCCACCACTGGGGCAACAGCCTGCGCCTCGGCTGCCCGGAGTTCTACGGCACCGTGGAGGACTGTCTCAAGGAAGCCGAGATGATCGTGTTCTGGTCCTCCGACCCGGACACCACCTACGG
>JANLSZ010000261.1:0-8563 GCA_031362685.1 Vicinamibacteria bacterium
CATGGTCGGCTGGTTGATCTTCTGACCCGCACGGACGGAGGAATGGCAGGCCAGGCTCGCGGCCAGCCGATGGGCGCGGCCCTCGACCGCCCAATGAGTGTCTGAACTGTCCTCGAGTTGTCGGATGATCTTCGTCACCGCTTCGGCGGGATCACGGCCGGAGAGCAGATGCGGGATCGATCGCACCAACAACGAGCCGGCGCCGAAGGACTCGATTTCGAAACCCAGGTCGTATAGCTCGATCGAGCTTTCCTCGGCGAGGAGAGCGAGTGCGGGCGACACCTTGACGACGGCCGGCTCCAGAAGGGCCTGGCTCTGGGCCCGCTCGCCTTGCTTGCGCCGCTCGATCTGTTCGAAACGCGCGCGTTCATGGCAGGTGTGCTGGTCGAAAAGCCACAAGTCGCCGTCAAGGGCCGCCACGATGTAGGTGTCGCGAAACTGACCGAGAACCATGGGCGAAGACTGGTTCAGAGCACCGAAACGAGGCCCACCCTCCGCGGCCGGGGACGACTCCCACCACCGCGGTCCTGGCGGCTGAGCCTGCCCCGGGCCGCCATCGTCATAGCCCTGACCGGGGACCGCATCAGGCCGCGGAGCGGTCGCAAGGCGATTCGCCCACGGTCGCGGCCCTGAAGGTTCAGCGTCCCCTGAAAGCGCACGGCGCACCGCGCGCACCACCGCCTGGAAAACCCGCGAAGGTTCGCGGAAGCGCACTTCGGTCTTCGCAGGGTGAACGTTGACATCGACCATGTCGAGGCCGACGTCGACGAAAAGAACCGCGGCGGGCTTGGGATCGAAGTGGCCAAGGGCGCGGTACGCCTCACTCAACGCCTTCGACAAGCCGCGATCCTTGACCGGCCGGCCGTTCACATAGGCGCGAATGTCGGGCCGCGCGCCGCCACGGGATGGATCTCGTGACACGAAGCCCGAGATTGAAATCCCCTGCTCGTCGAAGTCCACGGGGGCGAGGCCGGACGCCAGATCGCGGCCCAGCACCGCAGCCACCCGTTCTTCCAGGGAGGCGGCGGGAGGAAGAGACAAGACCTCACGGCCATCGGCCCGCATCGTGAAGCCCACCGCCGAACGCGCCATGGCGAGGAGCGAAACTATCTCCACCGCGTGCCGAAGTTCGGTCGACTCCGCACGAAGGAACTTCCGACGGGCGGGGACTTCCGCGAAGAGGTTCTTGACCTCCACCGTCGTCCCCACCGGGTGCCCGGCCGGCCTTACCGCCTCGGCGCGCGAGAAAGCGACGGAGACGACACCTCCCTCTGCCGCATCCGGCGTACGGCTGGTGATGACGAGTTCGGCGACGCTACCGATCGAGGGCAGGGCTTCTCCGCGAAAGCCGCTCGACGCGATGTGTTCAAGGTCCGAGGCGTTGCGCAGCTTCGAAGTGGCATGGCGCTCGATGGCAAGCGCCAGGTCCGACACGGGAATGCCTACGCCGTCATCGCGAACGCGGATGAGTCGCTTGCCGCCCTGTTCAATGTCGATCACGATCCGCGTGGCCTCGGCGTCGAGAGCGTTCTCCACCAGTTCCTTGACCACCGAAGCCGGACGCTCCACCACCTCGCCCGCGGCGATCTGGTTGACGACATCGTCGGGAAGACGGGCGATCCGGTTCATCGCGCGGTGGCCTGGTGAGAAACCCGTGCGATCTTCAAGGCGTTTCTCGAGAGCAGTCGATTGGGCCCAGAGATGGAGCGGGGCCGGGCGCTGAGGTGGGTCGCTGGCGACGAGGCGTCAATCGCGAGTCGCCGGACTCCGTCGGTAAGGTTCGCGATTGCCGAGCCGAGTCAGCAGGCACACGATTCACTCGTTTCGGTATTCCAGTGCCGACGCACGAGGCGTGGCCCGAGGCCAGGCTGGCGCGCTCCGCGACGCCGCGAGCCCACCTTAGCGCCCGGCCCCGCGGGCGACCACTACCAAGCCGTGCAACCTCGCGGGCTTGGTAGTGGTGGCAGGGGGTTGCTTCGTCGCTTTCCATCTCGACGGGCTCCTCGCAATGACGGCAGCATTAGTCGGCGTTCGGCTTTTCGAGCTGCGCCTGGGCGGCGGACAGCCGGGCGATGGGAATCCGGAAGGGCGAGGCCGACACGTAGTCGAGTCCCACGTTGTGGAAGAACCGAATCGACGATGGGTCGCCTCCGTGTTCTCCGCACACCCCGATCTTCAGGCCGGGCTTGACCGAACGGCCCTTCTTGACCGCGATCTCCACCATCTGCCCAACTCCAGGGACGTCGATCGAGACGAACGGGTCCTTTTCGAGGATCCCCATCTCCACGTACGGGCCCAGGAACTTGCCCGCATCGTCGCGAGAAAGGCCGAAGCCCATCTGGGTGAGGTCGTTGGTGCCGAAGGAGAAGAACTCGGCCTCCTTCGCGATCTCGTCGGCGGTGACCGCGGCGCGGGGAACCTCGATCATGGTGCCGATGAGGTACTCAACACCCGCGACGCCCTTGCCCAGCACGCGATGCGCCTCCTCGAGCACGATCGCTTTCTGCCGCCTCAATTCCTCGACATGGCCGACCAGCGGGATCATGATCTCGGGACGAACCTTGATGCCTTTCTTCGCCACCTGAAGGGCCGCCTCGAAGATCGCCCGCGCCTGCATGCGCGTCATCTCGGGATACGTGATCCCGAGACGGCAGCCGCGATGCCCGAGCATCGGGTTGAACTCGTGGAGCGACTCAATCGCGTGAAGCATCTTCTCGGCTCGCGCGAGTTCGGCCTTGCTCCCCTTCTTCGCCGCCACCTGAACCATCAGGTCCTCGCGCTTCGGCAGGAACTCGTGAAGCGGAGGATCGAGGGTGCGGATGGTGACCGGATATCCCTTCATTTCGCGGAAGAGCCCCGCGAAATCGCTCCGTTGCATGGGCATCAACGTCTTGAGCGCGCCCTGGTATTGCCTGATGTCCGGCCCGTAGGCCTTCCTAGCCGCGGCGATCTCGGCCTTGACGTTCTTCTTCTGAGCCGAGTTCGCGTCCGCCTGTTTCTTCTCGAGGTTACGAAGCACCGCCATGCCCTTTTCGCCCTTGGCCGCGGCCAGGATCATGGCCACCACGTGAGGCAGACGCTCCTCGGCGAAGAACATATGCTCGGTGCGGCACAGGCCAATGCCCTGCGCGCCGAACGCGAAGGCGGTCTTCGCGTCTTGAGGAATGTCGGCGTTGGCGCGAATGCCAAGTCGCTTCACATCGTCGGTCCACGAAAGCAGTTTCGCGAATTTCTGATAGATGGGTGACTTTTCGGCCTTGAGCGTACCGTTCACCACCTGCAGGATCTCGGACGGCGAGGTAGCGAGAGCCTGGAACATCACCTCTCCGGTCGACCCGTCGATCGAGATCACATCACCCTCACGGATGACCTGGTCGCCAACCGTCATGGTCTTCTTCTTCGCACTGATGGAGAGCGCCGAGCAGCCGACCACCGAGGGCTTTCCCATCTGGCGACCCACCACCGCCGCATGTGAGGTCATGCCACCGGTGGCGGTGAGAATGCCCTGGGCCACGTGCATGCCGTGGATATCGTCGGGAACGGTTTCCATCCTCACCAGCACCACCCGCTTGCCCTTGTGCGCCCAGGCCACGGCGTCATCGGCGGTGAAGACAACCGCTCCCGTCGCCGCACCCGGCGAGGCCGGGAGGCCCTTGGCCGCAACCTTCGCCCTGGCGCGTTCTTTCGGCTCAAAGATGGGATGCAGAAGCTGATCGAGCGACTGCGGCTCGACCTTCATCAACGCCTCGGGCTTGGTCAGAATCCCTTCTTCAACGAAGTCGACGGCGATGGCGACGGCGGCGAGGCCCGTGCGCTTGCCGTTCCGGGTCTGCAGCATGAAGAGCTTGTTCTCTTCAATCGTGAACTCGAAGTCCTGGATGTCCTTGTAGTGACGTTCGAGGCGGGTGGTGATCTCACGAAGCTGCTTGTACGCGGCCGGCATGATCTGCTGGAGATCGGCGATGGGATGCGGAGTGCGGATGCCCGCCACCACGTCCTCGCCCTGGGCGTTTTGAAGGAATTCGCCATAGAACTCGCGTGCGCCCGTGGAGGGATTCCGCGTGAACCCGACACCGGTGGCCGACGAGTCGCCCTTGTTTCCGAAAACCATGCACTGGACGTTCACCGCCGTGCCGAGGTCGTGCGGAATGTCGTTCAGGCGGCGATAGGTGACCGCCCGGGGATTGCCCCAGCTCCGGAACACCGCGTCCCGCGCGCCCGCAAGCTGCTCCTTCGGATCCTGGGGAAACGGCTTGCCGATCTGCTTCAGGACCACCGCCTTGTACCGCTCGATCACCGCATCCAGGTTCCCTTCCGAGAGGTCGACGTCGGCGTGGACCTTCGCCGTCTTCTTGACCGCGTGGAGCTCGTGCTCGAACAGCTCCTTGTTGATGTTCAGAACCACGTTCGAGTACATCTGGATGAAGCGGCGGTAGGAGTCCTTGGCGAAGCGGCCGTTGCCCGTCTTGTTCTTCAGGCCAACCACCGACTTGTCGTTCAACCCCAGGTTCAGGATCGTGTCCATCATCCCGGGCATGGAGAACTTCGATCCCGAGCGAACCGAAACCAGGAGCGGGTCGGTGGCCTGTCCGAGCGACTTGCCCATCAAGGTCTCGAGTCGGGCCAGCGCTTCCGCGATCTCGTCCTCGATCGGCGGGGTCAGCGACCCCTTGTTCTCCTCGAAGACCGCGCAGGCCTTGGTGGAAATGGTGAAGCCCGGCGGGACGGGAAGCCCGGCGTTGGTCATCTCCGCGAGCCCCGCGCCCTTGCCGCCAAGCGCATCCTTCATGTCTTTGTGGCCTTCGGCCTTGCCGCCGCCGAAAAAATAAACAAACTTGGGCACTGTTTTGTCTCCTAGGAAGAAACGGTTTTGTCACTCGCAGCCGAAGCGAGTTTGGAAAGATCAGCGACCTCGTAGACGAGGTTCAACAGCCGCGAAAGCAGAGCGAGACGATTGGCCTTCAGCGCGGGGTCGTCCGCCATGACCATGACGCTCTTGAAGAAAGCGTCGACCTCGCCGCGCATGGCTGCCACCGCGCGCAGCCGAGAGGCGGGATCGGTGGCGAGGGACGACTCGGCCTTGCGAATCGCTGCGAACAAGCCGCGCTCCGCATCTTCGACCAGCGCGCGCTCTTGAACCGGAACGCCATCGGTCCTTCCCACGATGTTCTTTGCTCGTTTGAAGGCCTCGGCCAGGGCGGCGAACACCTCGGGCTGCACCGATCGCACGGAAGCAAGCGCTTTCACTCGCGCATGAGCGGACTTCACGTCAGCCAACGGCTTGACCCGTGGCGTCGACAAGACCGCGTCGATCTCATCGGCGGCGAATCCCCTCGCGATCAAGATGGCCTGAAGCCGGTCAACGAGAAACCCGAGGACCGAGGACTGGGTTTCGGTTACGGTCTTCGAGAGCGCCTTTCCGTAGGCTAGGTGCAGGGTCGAGATCTTCTCTTCAAGATCGGGCGCGTTCCCGTTCCAGAAATCCAGGAGGACCCGAACCGCGCCCTGGCCGGCGCGGCGAAGGCCGTAGGGGTCGCTGCTGCCCGACGGAATCTGCCCCAGGCCAAAGTAACCGACCAGGGTGTCCAGTTTGTCGGCCAGCGCAACCGCGGCGAACACGTCTTTGGCGGCTCCTTGAACCTTGCCGGCGGGAGCCGCGTCCGCTTCAATGGCCACCGGGTGATAGTGCCAACGAACACCGGCCGCCACCTCTGGTGATTCGTTGGCGCTCGCATAGAGGCCGCCCATCACACCTTGCAGTTCCGGGAATTCACGAACCATCAAGGTGACCAGATCTGTCTTGGCGAGGAGCCCCGCGCGCGCAGCTGCCTCCACGACCGCATCGCCATGACCCGCTTCTCTCGCGAGGCCGTGAGCCTGGGTGCTGACCCGAATCGCCTTCTCCTTGTAGCTGCCGAGGCCCTTCTGGAAGGTACCCGCAGCAAGGTCGTCCAACCGGTCGAAGAGTGTTCTCTTGCGGTCTTCGTCGTAGAAGAAGCGAGCGTCTTTCAGCCGCGCAACCACGACGCGTTCTTGACCGCGGGCCGCGTTCGCCGCACCGATTTCGTCGCAACCGGAGATGGCGGCAAACCGCGGCGCGCCGTCGGAAGAACAAGGCAAGGTGGCCGCCTTCTGATGATGGGCCAGTACCGTCTCCAGGACCTCCGCCGGAAGGTCGGCGAATTCCTTGGGGATCGACCCGATCACGACCGTCGGATATTCGACCAGATCGCGCCACTCCTCGACGAGATGCGCACAATCGCCTTCGAGTCTGCCTCCCGCCTGCTCCACCTGCCGCTGGATACGCGCCGCGCGTTCATTTGGATCGAAAACAACGAAGCGCGACGCGAGTCCCGCTTCGAGTTCCTTGAACGAGCGGACGTCGAAACCACGATCGGCGGCGCCTCGCGGATAGAACCGATTCCCCATCGAACGACGGCCGCTAACCACACGTGGCGCGGCCTTGGCGCCGGCGACCGCATCGAAGATGGTCACCGGCACAATTTCCCCACCCAGCAACGCGACGATCCACTGAATCGGCCGACCGAACTCGAAGGCGCCTCGGCCGTCTTCCAGCCACGCGTCCCAGTTCATTCGCTTGGGGAAGTTGAACCCACGAAGGATCGACGGCAGCAGGGTGGCCAGCACCTCCGCCGTGGGCCGGCCGGCGATGTGCTTCCTGGCCGAGACGTAGAGATCAGCCGAGCCTTCGGCCTTGGCGGCGAGAGTCAGCACATCGAGACCGACGCCCTGCTTCTTCGCAAAGCCCTCGGCCGCCTTCGACCACGCCCCCGCGGCGTCCCGGGCGATCCTGGCCGCCGGTCCCCATTCGACGACGGTCCGGTCGTCCTGTCGGGCTTTCACCTCCGCGACCAGAACCAATCGACGCGACGTCCACGACACGCGCGCGTTGGAAGGCGACAACTGAGCGTCGTTGGCCAGCGACTCGAACTTCGCTTGCAACTGCCTCGCGAGATCCGACAACCACGGAGCCGGCATCTCCTCGAACCCGATCTCGAAGAGAAACTCAGCCACCCGCGGCCTCCGCCTTCGGCTTCGTGGGCCAGCGATCTTCGACGTGAGCGGCCGCGACCCCACAAGCCAGTTTTCGGACCTGCAGCAGCATCGAAGCCCGTTGGGTGACCGAGATGCCGCCACGCGCGTCGAGGACGTTGAAGGCATGCGACGCGCGCAGGACCCAGTCGTAGGCGGCGAGGGCCACCCGCGGACCCGCCGTATCCAATAAACGCTTCGCCTCGCCCAAAGCGCCTTCGAAGAGTTTCATATGGAGATCGACATCGGCGAGCTCGAAGCTGTAGCGCGAGAGTTCGAACTCTTCCTCGTGCCGGACCCTCCGATATGGAACTCCCGGGGCCCACTCGACGTCGTAGACATCGGCCTTGTCCTGCAGGTACATGGCGATGCGCTCGAGGCCATACGTGATCTCGGCGGAGATAGGCGAGAGATTGATCCCGCCCGCCTGCTGGAAGTAGGTGAACTGCGTGATCTCCTGACCGTCGAGGAGAACCTGCCAGCCAATCCCCCAGGCACCCAGCGCGGGCGACTCCCAGTTGTCTTCTTCGAAACGCACATCGTGATCGGCCGGATCGATACCGAGAGCCCGGAGCGAGTCGAGATACAAATCCTGAACGCTTGCGGGGGCGGGCTTCAGGATGACCTGATACTGATGATGCTTGTAGAGACGATTCGGGTTGTCCCCATACCGGCCGTCGGTCGGTCGACGCGAGGGCTGCACGTACCCGACCCTCCAGGGATCGGGACCAAGGACGCGCAGGAACGTCTCGGGATGCATGGTCCCCGCCCCCACTTCAGTGTCGAGACCGAAGTGGATCAGGCAGCCGTTCCTCTCCCAGAACGTGTTCAAGGCGGCGATGATGCCCTGCAGGCTCGGGCTCATGACCGGAGCACGCTCTCGATGACCCGGGAGGAGTTCAAAGACCGGCCCAGGTGACGCTCGATCAATTCCCGGTGGAACTTCGCCACCGGGGTGAGATCGATCCCCCGGGTGCGTTCCGAGAAGTTTGTGGGTGAAAGGCGCAGCGCCGAGCGCAGCAGGGCCCGCGAGTCCTGGTCCAGAACCTCCGACCGCTTCCCTCCGCAGTTCGAACAGACCACCCGATCTCCCGTCCGATCGAACCACAAGCCCGAGGCGATGGGCTGACGACAAGCCAGGCAGCGCACCAGTGACGGATAGAGGCCGTGAAGCTTCAGGGTCCAGGCCTCGGCGTAGCGCATGACCGCGGTTCCATCCGACCCGCGCTGTTTGAGCGCGGTGACGCACGACCGGCCCAGACGATAGGTGTCGTCGTCCCGGGCCTCGGGCGGCAGGAAGGCTTCGAACAATTCGGCGCAGTATTCCAAGGCGAGGAGACTTTCGAGGTTGCTGTTTGGAGGTTCGGAGGAACGGAGAAGCTCGACCGCGCCGAGCCGGAACAGTTCCGCCCCTTCACGACCGTACAACGTGGTGCGAACTTCTGAAAGGGGTTGGAGAGACGATTGGTACCGGTCGCCCGGACCGCGCGCGCCCTTCGCCACCGCCCTC
>JANLSZ010000262.1:0-1945 GCA_031362685.1 Vicinamibacteria bacterium
CCGCGGGGGTGATCTTGTTCATCACCTCGGCCGCGGTGTAACCGAGCATGCGCTCGGCGCCCACGTTGAAGATCTGGATAACGCCCTTGGCGTCGGTGGCGATCGAGGAGAAGTTGGCGCTGTTGAAGATCGCTTCCCGAAGGGCTCCCGCCTTCAACAGAACCTCGTCGGCCTGCTCGCGCGAGGCGTCGTTGAAGGCGCCCCCCGAGACGCTGATGGCCGTCTTCGGCCCGGTCTTTCCCTTGGCCATGGTGGTTCCTTATGAGGCTCGAGCCGCTGGTCATCGACGGGCGGGCCCCAAGGCACGCCTGTCCATGAGCTTCCGCTCATCTCAAAGGTGTGCAGGATCGGTGCCGTCCCGCGAGCCCGAGGATCGCCGCAGAACAAGGCGGAAAGGCCGGAACCGCGGGTCGCCGGCGCGCGGCCATTTCTACAAATGGCTCGGAAGCCAGCGGGGCTCCGCCCCTTGGGGATGGAGGCCTTGGGAGTGGCGCGCGCGGCCATGCCCGGACGCGGAGCACTACCGCGACTTGCCTTGCGTGATCGCCTCGGGGAACCCGGGCGACGTGTACTTCTACCGTGAGCAGCTCGAAGGCCACACCGAGCGGACCTACCACCCCGGCAAGCAGACGCTCCGCTCAGACCGCAGGTATGGGCGTCGGGAGCCGAACTTCGACGCTGTGCTCGCGGCCGTCGTCGACAAGGGTCAGGGTGGCGTCGTCCTGAGGCACCCCATCCAGGGTCAGGCCGGCTTTCAGAATCGAACCATCCGGCTCCTTGTGCTGCGTTACCGCGATCGCATACGTGGTGCCGAGGTGTCGGTAGCGCAGATTGAATCCCGGCCACCGAGGCGGCAGGCAAGGTGAGATGCGGAGTTTCCCCGCCTCCACGCGCAGGCCAAGAAGCGACTCGGTGATCAACCGGTACATCCAGCCCGCGGAGCCCGTGTACCAGGTCCAGCCTCCGCGGCCAATGTGAGGCGCCACCCCGTAGACATCGGCGGCGACCACGTACGGCTCGACTTTGTAGACGGCAATGGCCTCCGCCGAGTTCGAGTGAGAGATCGGATCGATCAGGTGGAACAGTTCCCAGGCCCGGCCGGGGTCGCCCATCGCGGCGAAGGCCATGCTCGCCCAGATGGCGGCGTGGGTGTACTGACCGCCGTTCTCGCGCACCCCGGGGACATATCCCTTGATGTAGCCGGGATTCAGCTCGGACTTGTCGAACGGCGGGTCCAGCAACTGGACCAGGCCCAGGTCGCGGCGGACCAGGCGCTGGTCGAGCGCGTCCATGGCCATGCGCGACCTCGCCGGGCCCGAGGCGCCCGACAAAACCGACCAACTCTGGGCGATGGAGTCGATCTGACACTCCGAGTTGGCCTTTGACCCGAGCGGTGTCCCGTCGTCGAAATACGCGCGTCGGAACCAGCCGCCGTCCCACCCGTGCTGGTCGAGATTGACCCGAAGCAGGGCGGCCTCGAGACGACAGCGATCGGAGAACGTCACGTCCCCGCGGGCGAGGGCCAGCGCCCCGAAACGCACCAGGGTGTCATAGAGGAAGAAGCCCAGCCACACGCTCTCGCCCCGGCCCTGCATGCCCACCAGGTTCATGCCGTCGTTCCAGTCTCCCGTCCCCATCAGGGGAAGGCCGTGCTCTCCGAATCGCAGGCCTCTCAGGATCGCGCGGACCCCGTGCTGATACAGGGTGGCCGGAGTCTCCGATCGCGCGGGGAGGTCGTAGTAGGAATCCTGGTCGGGGTTCACCGGCCGCCCTTCGAGGAAATAGACGGGTTCCTCGAGCACGGTGTGATCCCCGGTGCTGAGAACGTAGCGGCAGATCGCCTGGGGCAGCCAGAGGAAGTCATCCGAGCAGTGGGTGCGCACTCCCCGGCCGGTGGGCGGATGCCACCAGTGCTGCACGTCGCCCTCGGAAAACTGCCGGGCCG
>JANLSZ010000266.1:0-11788 GCA_031362685.1 Vicinamibacteria bacterium
GTTGGGGTCCTTCATCATCCCGGAGACGGCCTCACGGAGGGCGGCGGCGCCCTTCACGTCGGGGGCGGCCTCCATCATCAGAGTCGCGTCGGGAGCGTAGAACGACGCGAACTTCTCGGCGTCCTTGGCCTGGGCCGCGGCGACCCAGTCTTTCGACGTCGCGCGGATGGACGCCTCGTCGGCGGCGCGGGTGTCGGGCGGCGCAACCGGCGGGGGCGGAGGCGGCTGAGCGCAGCTACCGAGGAAGAGCGTCACGACGAGGGCGCCGAATCGCGTCAACATGGTCTTCATCTCTGATCCTCACTAATCGTGAAAATACGATTCTGCCGATGATATTCCAAGTCGCGGAGTGGAGCGCAAGTGAAACAAGCGAGGGGCGTGAGCCCCTCGCCCGGTCGACCTAGAACTTCAACTCGATGGTCCCGGTCACCGTCCGCGGATTGCCCTGTGACCCCTGCAAAACGCCGAGGGACGGAATGTTGTAACCGTTGGTCAGGAACTCCTTGTCGGCCAGGTTCTTGCCGTTTATGGCCACGCGCACGTGGCCGTTGGGGGCGAGCCAGCTGATGTAGGCATCCCAGAGGCCATAGGCCTTTTGCGTGATGGGGAGGAGAGGCGTGCCCGGCCGGCCCGGATACTGCCCACCCTCATTGGTCAGCGTGGAATCGTCGCGGTAGGCGAAGCCGACGCTGCCGACGAGGACTCCGCGCCCGACCACGCCGCGGCCGGTCGCCCGCAGCGCGCCCGTGAACTTGGGCGCGTTGGTGATCACCTGGGTGTCGACGAAGCCATCCTTGTTGTTGTCCAGGGGGTCGGGGTCGACGCCCAGGTAGCTCCCTTGTCCGGAAAAGCCAAGCCAGCTGAACCCGACGGAGGAGGCGTCGAACTCCACTTCCACCCCTTTCAGGGTGGCGTTGCCGGCGTTGAGAAACCGGCCGAAGAACGCGCCGTTGACGGTGGTAAAGGTGCTGACCTGGACGTCCTTGTAATCGCCGTAGAACGCGGCGGCGTTGAGCACCAGCTTATGGTCGAGGAGCACGGACTTGATTCCGACCTCGACGACGTCCAGCACCTCGTCATCGAAGGGCTGATCGGAACCGGGAGACGCGATGGTGTTGGCGCGGACGTTGAAGCCGCCGCTCTTGAAGCCGCGGGAGGCCGACAGGTAACCCATGGCGGTCTTCGAAAAGGCGTAATCCAGACCGAGTCTCGGAGCGAACGACGAGAACGTCTTGCTCTTGTCGAAGGAGGCGGCCACCGCGAGAACCCTGGTGAAGGTGCTGTCGTAGGCGGCGTTGAACACGTGCGCCTGCTTCTCTTCCGAGGTGTATCGCGCTCCGGCATTGAGAGTGAGCTTGGGACTGAGCTTGTAACTGCCATCCAGGAAGCCGGCGTAGGACTTGGTCTTCACATTGCCATCGGTGGTCCCGAAGCTCGAGTTCACGAAAATGTTCTTCACCACTCCTCCCGCCTCGCCGTCGAGGTAGTAGACGCCGAGGATGCCGCTCAACTTGTCGCCGCTGTCGTGAAGGAGCTGAAACTCCTGGGTGGTCTGATTGTCGGAGTAGGTGGCGGCGACGTCGGCGATTTTCCCCGGGGTCGTGTCGAAGTCGATGCTGTTTTCGGAATCGGACTCTCGATAACCCGTGATGGACCGGAACCGCCATTCCGGGTTGATGGTCCAGTGCAGATTCAACGCGGAACCCTTGGCGTTCGTGCTGTTGATGGGCGTCAGGCCGCTGCGGGTGTCGAAGATGTTCGCTTCCGGGGGACAGGCGCCTCCGGAGAAGATCGGGCAGAGAGGATTGGCGGCGAGACGAGTGATCCCCTTGGGCTGGGCATCGTCCTTGGTCTGGTCATAGCTGAGCTGCACCTTCACACTCTTCGAGGGCAGCCAGTCGAGGCCGGCACGGAAGGCCATCGTGTCCTTGTTCGAGACATCTTTTCCGGTGAAGAGGTTGGTGCCGTAGCCCTTGTGCCGGAAGGAGCCGCCCGCGACCCGAGCCCTCAGCTTCTCCTTGATCAGGGGGCCGCCGATGCTGGCCCGGAAGTCATTGTTGCTGTAGCTGCCGCCGGTGTAGGACCCGAGGCCCTGCCACTTGTCGGTGATATCCCGGCTGACGTACTTGATCGCGCCGCCGATGGTGTTCTTCCCGTAGAGGGTGCCCTGGGGTCCGCGAAGCACCTCGATCCTCGCCACGTCGTAGACATCGAGCAGAGCGCCCTGGGGGCGGGCGATGTAGACGTCGTCCATGTAGAGGCCCACCCCGGGGTCGACGCCCCAAAGCGGATCCGCCTGGCCCACTCCGCGCAGGAATGCGGTGAGGGTCGTCGACTGATTCCGGCCCTGGTAGATCGCGAGGTTGGGCACCTCACCCTGCAGTTCTCCGATGTCGGCGGTGGCCGCGATCTGAAGATCAACCCCAGTCTTCACCGTGATGGCGAGCGGCACATCCTGAACGTTCTCCTCCCGGCGGCGCGCGGTTACGGTGACGTCCTCGGCGCGAGTCACGTCCTTGGCCGCCTCGGCCGGACTGGCCTGGGGCTTGGGCGAGCTTTGGGGCTTCGGGGAGCTCTGGGGCTGCGCGGCCTGAGCCTCGACCGCGACTCCCGCTTCGGCGTACCCGATGAAGGCGAAGGCCAGGGCGGCGGCGCTCAAGGAGCGGGAGAGGAACGCGAGGTCGGATCGGCGGAAAGTCATGGGGTTTTCTCCAGAGGGGTGAGCGCCGGGTTCACCTGAACAACAAACCGAACGCTCGTTATACTGATACCGTACCTCGATAACCTTCCCGGCGTCAAGCGGGTTTTTCGAAAACCGCCACGATTGTCCCGGCTCGCCCCTCGGGAGTCGAAAAACACTTGACGACCCGCGGGACCAGAGAGTACGGTTCCTTTACATAACGCGTGTTCGGTTTCTGAAACGCGTGAAGAAACTCTTGCATGAATATCGCAGGCCTCCTCCGCCATCACGCCAGATACCGACCTCAGCGCCCCGCCGTGGTCTGCGGTGACGTCCGGCTCACTTTCGGTGAGTTCGAGGCCCGCGTGAATCGAACCGCGAATGCGCTCCAGGGCCTCGGGCTTGGCCCCGGAGACAAGGTCGCGACCGTGCTCGGGAACTGCCTCGAACTGATCGAGGTCTATGCCGCGGCCGCGCGCACCGGGATGGTGGTGGTTCCCCTCTCTCCCCTGCTCCGGGCCCCGGCGCTCAAGACGCTCCTCGATGATTCCGACACCAGGGCGCTGGTCGCGGAGGCGGCGTTTGCGGAGACGCTCCTCACCATCAAGGAGAGTCTGCCCGGAATCACGGAAGGCCGCTACCTCTTCACCGGGACCTTTCCCTCCTGGGGCAGCAGTTACGCCGCGCTGGTTGCCGAGGCTTCTCAGAAGGAACCGGGGAGCCCCGAGGTCACGGGCGAGTCCCCGTTCAACATCATCTACAGCAGCGGCACCACCGGCCTCCCGAAAGGCATCGTTCACACCCACGCGATTCGCGCGGCCTACTGCACTCTCTTTGCCTCCGCCTGGAGGATGACGCCGGAGAGCGTGGTTCTTCACGCCGGCTCCCTGGTCTTCAACGGTTCGTTCCTGACCTTGATGCCCTGGCTCTACCTTGGGTGCTCCTTCGTGCTTCACCGGCAGTTCGATGCCCGCGCGTACATGACGGCGGTGGCGGACGAGAAAGTGACCCACGTGATGCTGGTGCCCTCCCAGATCGTGGCCCTCCTCGACTCCAAGGACTTCAACGCGAAGCAGCTGCCTTCTCTTCAGATGATCGGCTCGGTGGGCGCCCCCCTCCATCTCGAACACAAGCAGGAGCTGGCGCGGCGGTTTCCGAATCGCCTCTATGAGCTCTACGGCCTGACCGAAGGCTTCGTGACCATCCTCGATCGCGACGATGCGCCCAGGAAGACGGGTTCGGTGGGCGTGCCTCCTCCCTTCTTCGAGATCCGCATCCTCGACGAGCAGGGAGGGGACGTTCCAAAGGGCGAGGTGGGCGAGATCGCAGGGCGCGGACCAATCATGATGCCCGGATACTACAAGCGCCCCGACCTCACATCCCTCGCGATCGTCGACGGCTGGCTGCGCACCGGCGACATGGGCCGCCTCGATGACGATGGCTTCCTGTACCTGGTCGATCGCAAGAAGGACCTCATCATCTCGGGCGGCGCGAACGTCTATCCTCGCGACATCGAGGAAGTAATCGTGCGCCATCCCGCGGTGAAGGAGGCGGCGGTGTTCGGCGTCCCCGATCCGAAGTGGGGCGAGGCTCCCATCGCCGCGGTGGTCCTGCGCGAAGGCGCTTCGGTTTCCCACGATGTTCTGCGCGACTGGATCAACAGCAACGTCGAAGCGAAGTTTCAAAGAGTCCGCGAGGTTGTCCGCCTCGAGGAGTTCCCCAGGAACGCCGCGGGCAAGACCCTGAAGCGAGAGATCCGTGAGCGCTTCTCATCTCCATCCGAAGGCGCCCCCCAGCAAGAAAAGGACGTGCTCCCCCAATGACCGAACTCCGAGAACTCACCTGGCGCAGTTCGGACGGCCTGAACCTCGTCGCGAGCGAGTACGGGACCAAAGAGTCCGGAAGGCTCCCGGTGGTCTGCATCCCCGGCCTGACCCGGAACTCACGCGATTTCGAGGAGGTGGCGCCCTGGATCGCCTCGATGGGCCGGCGCGTCATTGCGGTGGATTTGCGCGGTCGCGGCCGGTCGGACCGGGATCCGAGCCCGCGGCACTACCGCCCCCCCACTTACGCGGCCGACATCGTAGCCCTCCTCGATTCGATCGGTGTGGCGCGAGCTCTCTTCGTAGGAACGTCGCTTGGGGGCATCGTCACCATGACCCTCGCCTCGAGTCACATCGATCGCATCGGGGGCGCGGTTCTCAACGACGTCGGCCCGGTGATCGCCAAGCCCGGTCTCGCCCGCATTTCCGGTTACGCGGGTAAAACCCCGCCGGTGAAGTCGTGGGCCGATGCCGTGGCGTACGCCAGGCAGACCGGCGGGGTCGCGTTTCCAAAAAACACCGATGCCGACTGGGGGGTGTTCGTTCGGCGCATATTCAAGGAGGGCGCGGACGGGGTGCCTGCGCTGGAGTGCGATCCCAAGGTCTTTCAGCCCATGAACCCCCTGTTGGCGTGGCTCATGACGCCGCTGGTGTGGGCGATGTTCCGAAAGCTGGCCACGGGCCGGCCGACCCTCCTCGTTCGTGGAGCGATCTCGGACGTCCTGAGCGTCGACACCGCGACCCGGATGCGGCAGGAGGCGAAGGAGATGGCGTACGTCGAAGTCGAGGACGTAGGACACGCGCCGACTCTTTCGGAGCCGAGAGCGAAAGAGAGCCTCACCCGATTCTTCGGCGAGGCCTCATGAGCGGTCGCAGTTCGGGATCTGTCCCACCGGCAGTCGGAGGAAACTAGGGCATGCATCAGCAGGATCGTTCGGATCGCAGTCGGAAAGCGATCCTCGACAAAGCGCTCAGCCTCTTCTCAAAGCAGGGCTACCACGGCACCAGTACCCGTGAGATCGCCACCGCCGCCTCGCTCTCCACCGGGATCGTCTACCACCTCTTCGCGGACAAGGAAGCGATCTTCCGCGCGCTGCTCGATCGCTACTTCACCCTCCTCGCGAAGCCAGACTTCCCCTTTAACAAGGCGCTCGCCGAAGGCGCTTTCCCGGACGACCTCGAAAAACTTGGACGGGCCTCGCGCGAAAGCGTGCGCCGCTATAAGCCCTACGTCGCCCTCATCTATGTCGATGTGGTCGAGTTCGAGGGCAAACACATCCGTCGCTACTATGCCGAAATGGCCCACCGGTTCGAGGCCTTCATGGCCGCTCATCCCGGAGAGGCCACCCTCCGCAGGAAGCTTCGTCCCGGCGTGTCGCCCGTCTCCGCCATCATGCTGGCGAGTCGCTTCCTGCTACATTACTACGCGGTCGAAATCGTCTTCGGAGTCAAGAACCACTTCGGCAAGAACTCCGACGACGTGTTGAAGGAGATCGCGGACATGCTGCGCCACGGCATGCTGCGCCGCTGAGCCTCAGTTCGACGCGAGAGGCTCCCCGGCCGCGCGGGCTCTTTCGGCCCGCGAGGATTCATCGACGCCCACCGTGCGCGACGCCGCCACGAAGAACGCGGCCGCCGCGAGGCTGACCCCCGCTCCGGCGAGCATGGCCAGCCGCAGGTCGCCCAGGAAGTCCGAGAGCCGGCCGATCACGAAGGGGCCGAGAGCGAGGCCCAGGAGGGTCACGAAGAGGAGGAAGACGGCGGAGGCGCGCGCGCGCATGCGCGGCAGCACGAGGTCCTGGACGGTGGAGATCCCCGCGCCCACCCAGAGCGAGGCCGCGGTCTGGACGACGGCGAGAAGAGCGAGGGAAACCGTCGGGTTCGGTGCGTAGAGCGAGAGGAGAGAGAAGGGGATGGGCACGAGGGCATTGGCCAGTCCCACCCACAGCCGACCAGCCGGGGAGCGCCTTCGGAAACGATCGGCCAGGAGTCCGCCCAGGGTGACCCCCAGCAGTCCGCCAAGCGATGAGATGAGTCCGATGACCAGGCCGATGTCGGCGAGGCGCAGGCCGAAGTAGCGCACATAGAACGCCGGGATCCAGAACAGGATCGAATAGCCGTTGAAAGCGAGCAGCGAAAAGCCGAGGGTGGCGAGGGCCAGCGAGCGGGTCTTGAAGATGAGCGCATAGGCGGGCGGATCCGTTTGTCTCAACTGCTGTGCATAGGTCACCGCGACCAGCGCGCCGAACCCCACGGCCGCCCACTGCTGCCAGTGACCCAGCCACGAAGACAGGGCGAGCCCGGCGGACGCGAGCCCCGCCGTGATCAGGAGATTGGCTCCCCACGGACCGCGGCGGCGGGCCATGAGGACCCAGGACGAGGGTGGAATCAGCGATGCCAGTTCCCAAAGCGCCGCCCGGAACGGGTGGGAGTGCGCGGCCTTCGAGGCGAGGCCTTCCCGTCCCCCGCGGACCGGTTCGCGGATCAGGAACAGGAACGGGGCCAGGAGCAATCCCGGCGGGCCCACCACGAGAAACGCGACCTGCCAGCCGGAAAGACCGAAGGGCGCGGCCCCGGCTCCGAAAGCACGATCCCAGCGCTCGACGATCTGAGCGCCAACGAACAGACCGAGGCCCGAGCCGATATAGATGCCGGCCGAGTACAACGCCAGGACGGTCGCGCGCTGACGTTTCGGAAAGAGGTCGGAGAGCATCGAATACGCCGCCGGCGCCGATGCCGCCTCGCCCACCCCCACGCCGATCCGGGCCAGCGCCAGCTGCGGAAAGCTGCGGGCGAAACCCGAGAGGGTCGTCATCAGGCTCCAGAACCCGAGGCCCGCGGCGATGACCGAACGCCTGTTGCCCAGGTCCGCGAGCAGCCCCAAAGGAATGCCGAAGACCGCGTAGAAGACCGCGAAGGCGGTGCCGTAAAGGAAGCCGAGCTGAGCGTCGCTGACTCCCAGGTCGCCCTTGATTCGCTCGGCGAGAATGGCGAGGATCTGCCGGTCGACGAAGTTGAAGACGTAGACGACGATCAGGAAGGCGAGGGTGATCCAGGCCCGGAGCGTGGCCGGCGTCTCATCGCACGGGGATGAGAGTTCCGTGTTTGGTCCTCCCATCGAAACGACAGCTTAGCGAGCCGCCCGGATCGCTGTCCAGATCCGGGCGTCTCCCCCAAGGAACAGATCAAGCGAGGTCGAAGCGATCCAGGTTCATCACCTTGGTCCAGGCCTTCACGAAGTCGCGCACGAACGCCTTCTGCGCGTCGCTGGACGCGTAGACCTCCGCGAGGGCTCGGAGCTGGGCGTTCGAGCCAAAGACGAGATCGACGATGGTGCCCTTCCACTTTACGGCTCCCGTCGCGCGATCGCGACCCTCGACCACCCCTTCCGATGTGGCGGACTTCTCCCACTTCGTGGTCATGTCGAGGAGATTGACGAAGAAATCATTCGTCAGGGTTTCCGGACGCTTGGTGAAGACACCGTGCTTCGACCGCCCGACGTTCGCATTCAGGGCTCGCAGGCCGCCGACCAGAACCGTCATTTCAGGAGCGGTCAGGGTCAGCAGGTTCGCGCGATCCACCAGCAGCTCGGCTGCTGATTTCTCTTGTCCCTTGCGGCCGTAGTTGCGAAAGCCATCTGCCGTCGGCTCCAAAACGGCGAATGAGTGCGCGTCGGTTTGCGCCTGGGTCGCGTCGGTGCGGCCGGGCGAGAAGGGAACCTTCACCGCTTGGCCGGCCTTCTTCGCCGCGGCCTCGACGGCCGCGCAACCGCCGAGAACGATCAGGTCGGCCAGCGAGACCTTCTTCTTCGCGCCGCCAAAGTCCTTCTGGATCGCCTGCAACTTCTTCAGGACCTTTGCGAGTTCAGCCGGCTGGTTGACCTCCCAATTCTTTTGCGGCGCCAGGCGAATCCGCGCCCCGTTGGCCCCGCCGCGCTTGTCGCTGCCGCGGAAGGTGGATGCGGATGCCCACGCCGTCGTGACCAGTTGGGAGACCGAGAGACCGGATGCGAGGACCTTGGCCTTCAGGGCCGCGATGTCCTTCTTCCCAATCAATTTGTGATCGGCGGCGGGGGTCGGGTCCTGCCAGATCAGCGCCTTCTTCGGAACGAGTGGGCCCAGGTAGCGAGCGACCGGACCCATGTCGCGATGAGTCAGCTTGAACCATGCGCGGGCGAACGCGTCCGCGAACTCTTTCGGGTTCGCCATGAAGCGTCGCGAGATCTTCTCGTAGACGGGGTCCACGCGCATGGCCATGTCGGCGGTGGTCATCATCGGGGCATGGCGCTTCTTCGGATCATGGGCATCCGGCACGGCGGTCGCGGCCTTTGGGTCCTTGGGCTTCCACTGGTTGGCTCCGCCCGGACCCTTGGCCACCTCCCACTCGTAGCCGAACAGCGTCTCGAAGTAGCCGTTGTCCCACTTGATGGGGTTGGGGGTCCAGGCGCCCTCGATGCCGCTGCTGATCGCGTGAACGCCCTTGCCGGAGCCGAAGCTGTTCTTCCAGCCGAGGCCTTGCTCTTCGATCCCAGCGCCCTCGGGTTCGGGACCGACATACTTGCCCGGATCGGCAGCGCCATGGGCCTTGCCGAAGGTGTGGCCCCCGGCGGTGAGGGCCACCGTTTCTTCGTCATTCATGGCCATGCGCGCGAAGGTCTCGCGGATGTCCCGCGCCGACCCGAGCGGGTCCGGCTTGCCGTTGGGCCCTTCCGGATTCACGTAGATCAGGCCCATCTGAACCGCGGCCAGGGGATTGTCGAGTTCACGATCGCCACGGTAGCGCTCGTCTCCCAGCCACTTGCCCTCGGGTCCCCAGTAGATATCCTCTTCCGGCTCCCAGACGTCCTCGCGCCCACCCGCGAAACCGAAGGTCTTGAATCCCATCGACTCGAGCGCGACGTTGCCCGCCAGAATCATGAGGTCGGCCCACGAGATCTTCCGGCCGTACTTCTGCTTGACCGGCCAGATCAGGCGGCGCGCTTTGTCGAGGCTCACGTTGTCCGGCCAGCTGTTGAGCGGCGCGAAACGCTGGGTTCCGGAGCCGGCGCCGCCTCGCCCATCGGCGATGCGGTAAGTGCCGGCGCTATGCCACGCCATGCGGATGAAGAAAGGACCGTAGTGGCCGTAGTCCGCGGGCCACCAGTCCTGCGAATCCGTCATAACGGCATGAAGGTCCTTGATCACGGCATTCAGATCGAGGCTCCTGAACTCCCGGGCGTAATCGAACCGCTTGTCCATGGGGTTGGACAACGGGGAGTGCTGGTTCAGGATCCTGAGGTTCAGTTGATTGGGCCACCAGTCTGCATTCGTTCTGGCCCCCGCCAACGCCTGTTTTCGTTCGCCGCCCGTGAACGGACACTTCGCTTCGTTTGACATGGTTCTCTCCTTTGGTAGTTGCTTGCGGCCCTTCGCCTGTCTGCTGGTTGGGCTCAGTTCTTTCCGCGCTTGCCCATCTTTGAATCCAGGTACCAGATGCCGCCGCCCTTGTCCCCCACCGCGCGCAGCTGGTCCACGATCTGGCCCACGTTGGATTCCTCCTCGACCTGCTCGGAGACGAACCACTGGAGGGTGATCTCACTGGCGTGATCCTTCTCGGCGCGGGCCAGCTCGAACAGGGAGTTGATCTTGGCGGTGATGCCCTTCTCGTGGTCGAGGGTCTTCTCAAAGACCTGGATGACGCCCCCGAAGTCCCTGGGTGGCGCGGCGATGGCCTGCAGTTCCAGCTTGCCATTGCGAGACAGAATGAAGTCGATGAGCTTCAGGGCGTGAGCGGTCTCCTCGCTGGCCTGAACCCTGAGCCAGTGGGCAAAGCCCTTGAAGCTTGAAGAAGCGCAGTGGGCGCTCATGGCCAGGTAGAGCTGGGCCGAGTACTGCTCCAGGTGGACCTGGGCGTTCAAAGCGTCCTGCATGGTCTTGCTGATCATGGCTTCTCCAAGGATGGGTGGCGGTGCAGCGGATTTCCACGGGCATCTTAACCTTTCGCCTCGCGTCCCCACCGAAGCGCCGGGCAGCGTATGCTGCCCCATCGTGCGGTCGCGCTGCGCCGGAAAGGCCCTTGGCGCCGCTCCGCTCACCAGAATCCCGGTCTCGCCCACCGAAAGGAACCCGCTTGAGCCCTGTCATCCTGTTTGGAATCATTACCATCAACCTGGCGCTCGTCGGCTACAGCGTCGGCATCATCGCCGCGCACCGGCACCGGCGGGCGAGTGCGCTCGTGCTGGGCGGATTCGCGCTGGCGCTCGTCTTCGATCTGGTCGCGACCGGCTGCATGATGGCCGGCAGCCACAAACCGTGGTTCACACCACACGGAATCGTGGGCTACCTGGCCCTGGCCGTGATGGTCGTGGCGGTTGCGCGGCTTTGGGCCCTGCGCCGGCAGGGGCCGGATGCGGAGATTCCCGCGGGACTACGCGCGTTCCTGCGCGTCGCCTACGTCGGGTGGCTGATCGCCTTCGCGATCGGCATCACGCTGGCGGCGCGGCGCTGAAGCGAGCCCGGGACGAGGGCCACCCTCGGGCTCGCCGCAGACCTGCCCCTACTGGAAGCACTTCACCAGCAACGCCTGGCCGAGACCCGACTTGTTGCCGGGGGTGCAGGTCTCGCCGGACGGCGCGCAGCACCAGCACGCCTCCAGCACCTCGGCCCGACCTCCGACCGGGATCGTGGACTCTGAGATCGGACCCGGGTCGACCTGGCTGCAAACACCACCCACGAAGGCAGCGCTGCGCAGCGAGATCCGCTCACCGGTCATGTTCACGTAGGTGGGCGTCGCGGCGGTGCCGGGAAAGGCCACCGCGGTAACCCTCTTGTCGCTGGGTGAGATCTGGCGATAGATGACGATCATCGGATCGCCCGGCTTGAATCGGGCCCTCTCTTCGATCACGGACGGGTTGAACTTCCAGGCCAGCTTCTCACCCTTGTCCGAGCGCATGATGACGCCGTTCTGGGACACGACCAGGCTTTCGAGCTTGCCGTAGACACTCTTCTGGACCCGCGCCGGCGGAGCGGGAGCCGGAGACTGAGCGGACGTCCTGGACGTCGACGACGCCAGGATGGCGAGGAGAAACGCCACAGAAACAGCGATGGATCGGCTCGGGTTCATGTCTTTCCTCCACCGCGAGAGTAGGTCAACTCGCGTACGAGGAATCTAGTGTCCTGCCTCACAAGTCCGCGTAACATGAGCGCTGAGGGAGCGCTCATGCCTTATCTGACAAACAAGATCCGCGTTTCGGCCAGGGATTTGAAAACGCTGGACGAGTGGACCCGGCGGCCGACGATGCCCCAAC
>JANLSZ010000343.1:0-11638 GCA_031362685.1 Vicinamibacteria bacterium
TCCCTGGTGGCTCGCGGTCGCGGCCGTGCTGCTGGTGGGCTTCGTGGTTGCTTTGAAGAATCGACCGCCGATCGAGAAGGCGCCTGACGTCGTGGCGAGATCTACCCGAACGGCCCCTCCTTCCGAGGCGCGGTCGGCCCATTCCCCGGAGCCGATTCAGGTCAAGAACGGTGTTGCCGGCAACGCGGCGCGGCCTGGTCGCGCCGGGACGACCGACGATCTCCCCTACGAGGGTCTGCCCCGACTCACTATCGCCTCGATTGAGCCTCCCGTGCCTCTCTCCACCATCAGTCTCGAAGCAGGCGCGATTCAGATTCCGCGTATCGAGATGGCGCCCCTTTTCGTCTCCAGCCTTTCCATCGAACTAGAACACAACTAATGAAGGAGTCTTCCAAGATGAAACCACGCACTCTTCTGACCCTGGCCCTCGCGAGCGCGATGCCATCCCTGGTCCTCGCTCAGGGCCTTCCCGCGCCTTTGGAGGCGGAAATGGCTCAGGTTGCGCCCGCGCCGAAGGCGGCGAAAGCCCCTCGGGCCGCCCTCGCTCCGGCGCCTTTTGCCCCGGCGGTCGAAGCTCCGCCCACACCTCCGGCCCCCGAAGCGCCGCAGGCTCCCCCCGTTCCGAAAGTCGCTCCGGTTCCGGCCGCCCCCCCGGCCCCCCCGGCGCCTCCGCGGCCGATGGGCCAGATGATCAACGTGCGCATCGACGTCACCCTCAGCGACAGCAAGGGTTCACCCAAGACCCTCACCATGACCGTGGCCGACGGTGAGAGCGGCATGAACCGCACGACCTCCGCCGTCCCGGTGGGTCAGTCCGGCGGCGACTATTCGTTCAATGCCGATGCCATCCCCATCGTGGTCGGCAACAAGATTCGCCTGCGGCTCACCGCCGATGCGGTGGTGCCGGTGGAGAGTGACAAGGTGAACACGGGCAGGCTGGGGCTGCGTCAAAGCCAGACTCTCATTCTCAACGACGGAGATTCCGTGGAGATCGCCCGGGCCGCCGACCCCGTGTCCGACCGCGCTTTCGTGCTGAGCGTGAAGGTCAAGATCCAGCGCTGACCCCCTGTCGCTCGCCGAGCCCTCCTCATTCATTATTCATTGGGGGAGGCCTCGACTTTTTGCTATCCTCCGGTGTTCCGTCGCTGGCGTAGCTCAGGGGTAGAGCGGCAGTTTTGTAAACTGCGGGTCGGGGGTTCAATTCCCTCCGCCAGCTCCACCCTTTCTGAGGTTCGGCAGTTGCGGCGTATTCGGGCCGTGGTCGTAAAGAGCAAAGTTTTTGGGGAGGTAGCGAAGCGGTCAAACGCAACAGGCTGTAAACCTGTCGGCCCCCGGCCTTCGAAGGTTCGAATCCTTCTCTCCCCACCAGCCTCTCTCGGATTAATAGCAGGAAGAGGCGACAGGAAAGCAGTAACGCGGGTGTAGCTCAGCTGGTAGAGCGCCAGCCTTCCACGCTGGATGTCGCGGGTTCGAATCCCGTCGCCCGCTCCAAACAGGAGCAATCAATAGAAAGCTGTTTCGAGAAGATCGAATGAATCTCTGGTCTCACCCGCGTCGCGGGTGTCGAAGCTGAAGTCGGGCTTTCAGCCCGACTTCACGTCGAGCAGCTCGCTTCGCTCGCTGTCGAATCTCAGTGCCCGCTCCAATTAGGGGGCAATCAATAGAAAGCTGTTTCGACAGGGTCGCATGAATCTCTGGTCTCACCCGCGTCGCGGGTCGGCCAAACGGTTCGACTGAGAGTCGAGCCGTGGAAGTGCAGCTCGCTTTGCTCGCTGTCGAATCTCTGCCTCCATTGAAAGCTCGAGAAAGAAAGGGCGCAGCCGTCGCGCGGTCCGAGGCCGGATTCGCGGTGACGGGCAAGAAAGGGTAGGCTTTACGGCCCGCTCAGGAAAATTCGCAGGCCCATGTAGCTCAGTTGGCAGAGCACATCCTTGGTAAGGATGAGGTCAACAGTTCGATTCTGTTCATGGGCTCCACACTTAGAAAGAAAGCCGCTAGCCACCCGTCATGAGAGACCACATCAGCCTGCAGTGTCCGGAGTGCAAAAACCGGAACTACTCCACGGACAAGAACAAGCGCAAGACCACCGAGCGCCTCGAGATGAGCAAGTATTGTCCTTTTTGCCGCAAGCACACGCCGCACAAGGAAACGAAGTAAACTTCGCAGTTCCGGCGCTTTCCCCGGGCTTGAGTCCATCGACCAGGGAAGCGGGCCGAAGGCCAGTAGCTCAATGGTGGAGCATCGGTCTCCAAAACCGAGGGCTGGGGGTTCGAGTCCCTCCTGGCCTGCCACATGAACAGTCAAAAGCACGATTCAACAAAACTGAGGACGCACTAAGCAGGACATGGCTTCTGAAGAAAAAAAGGCCGAGGTCGCGACCGAAGGCGGGGACAGCCCGCTCCAGGCGCGCGCCGCTTCGGCGCTGTCCTACCTCCCGCGCAAGTTTGCCGAACTGAAGACATTCATGTCCGAGGTTCGCTCCGAACTCCGTCGCGTCACCTGGCCCCCCAAGACCGAGGTCTACCCGACGACCATCGTGGTCATCGTCACTACCATCATCTTCGGTGTCCTTCTCTACGGCGTCGACGTCCTCTTCTCCAAGGGTCTCGCGGCCCTTCTCAAACAGGTTTAACCCGTGCCCAAGAGCTGGTTCATCATCCACACGTATTCGGGCTTCGAGAAGAAGGTCGCCGAAGGTCTGGTTCAGCGGGCGAAAGCCCACGGTGTCGAAGACCAGATCGGCCGGATCGAGATCCCGACCGAAGAGGTGGTCGAGATGAAGGCGGGCAAGAAAGTCCAAACCGCCACCCGCTTCTTCCCCGGTTACCTGCTCGTTGAGCTCGAGACGGAAGAATCTCCCGAGGGTCGAAAGATCCCGGATACCATTTGGCATTTCGTGCGCAATACTCCGAAGGTCACGGGTTTCGTGGGGTCGGGCCAGAAGCCGGTGCCCCTCTCCGACGAGGAAGCCGACCAGATCTTCAACCAGGTCAAAGAGTCGATCGAGAAGCCGAAGCCGAAGTACAACTTCGACAAGGGCGAGACGGTCCGAATTGTCGACGGTCCGTTCACCAGCTTTCAGGGCATGGTCGAGGACGTGAATCTCGACCGGAACACCGTGAAGGTCATGGTCACCATCTTCGGTCGCGCCACCCCGGTTGAACTCGATTTTCTCCAGGTAGAGAAACAATAGAGTCCCAGTAAAGAATTTTCCCCGGTCGGTTGGCAATAACCTATCGGATCGTTATAGACTTCACGGCTCCGCACCCCTCCTGGAAAACCCGGGAACCAAGCACAGCCCCCTGTAGGTTTCAATGAAGAAAGTCGTATCTCAGGTCAAATTGCAGATCCAGGCTGGCAAAGCCAACCCTGCGCCTCCCGTGGGCTCGGCCCTCGGTCCGACCGGCATCAACATCATGGACTTCTGCAAGGCATTCAATGCCAAGACGTCCAAGGATGAAGGCCTGATCATTCCGGTGATCGTGACCGTCTACGCCGACCGCTCCTACACCTTCATCACCAAGACCCCGCCCGTCGCCATCCTCATCAAGAAGGCGGCGCAGATTGCCCAGGGCAGCGGCACCCCGAACAAGACGAAAGTCGGCAAGATTTCAATGAAGCAGGTCGAGGACATCGCGAAGCAGAAGCTCGTCGACCTCAACAGCACCGATCTCCAGGCCTCCATGCGTCAAGTCATGGGCACGGCGAGGTCGATGGGCGTGGAGGTTCGATAGTTCGCACACGAGAGCGTTTGGGCCGTTAAGACAACCACCAGGCGTCCGGGATGAACCCGATAAGACGCACCGTCTAGAGCCAGGCGCCGTTCCAGTCAGAAAACCAAGGTGGGAGCGATCGACCACTCGGGTCCTTCGCGAAAAGGAGTGCAAGTCAGAAGATATGTCGAAAGTCGGTAAGAAATTCAAGGCAGCCCAGAAAGCGGTGGCCGACAAGCCGGTGGTCATGCTCCCGGAAGCCGTGACCGCGGTGGTCAAGAACGCTTTCGCCAAGTTCGATGAAACCGTCGATGTGGCCATGCGCCTGGGCGTCGATCCCAAGCACGCCGATCAGATGGTGCGCGGAACCGTGGTTCTGCCTCATGGCCTCGGCGGCAAAGCCAAGCGCGTGGCCGTCATCGCCGCGGGCGACAAACTGAAGGAAGCTCAGGCCGCCGGCGCCGACTTCGTGGGTGGCGAGGATCTGGTCGCCCGCATTCAGAACGAGAACTGGCTTGATTTCGACGCCCTGGTGGCCACCCCCGACATGATGCGCTCGGTCGGCAAACTCGGCAAGATCCTCGGCCCCCGCGGCCTGATGCCCAACCCCAAGACGGGGACCGTGACCACCGACGTGGCCAAGGCCATCAAGGAGATCAAGGCCGGAAAAGTGGAGTACCGCGTCGACAAGAACGGCGTCGTTCATGCTCCTTGCGGCAAGGTTTCCTTCGGCGATTCGAAGCTCACCGAGAACATTCGCGCCCTGGCCGAGAGCGTGATGAAAGCCAAGCCGCCCGCGGCCAAGGGCAAGTACGTCAGGTCGGTAACGATTTCTTCCACGATGGGCCCCGGCGTCCGGGTCGATCTTGCCTCCATCGAAGCGCAGGAGTAGGTCATGGCACTGAAGAGGCGGGAAAAAGAAACCTTCGTCGAGTCCTTGAAGGGCGAGTTCGCCAAGTCGCAGCACGCGATCCTGGTGGACTTCCGCGGCATTACCGTTCCGGCGGTGACCGAGTTCCGGCGCAAGATCCGCCTGTCGGGCGGACACTACAAGGTCATCAAGAACACCCTGGCCGTTCGGGCACTGGCCGGCACGCCGCTGGATAGCCTGAAGGACAAGTTCCTGAAGACCACCGCCATCGCCTATTGCGACACCGATCCGGTGGCGCTGGCCAAGGTCATCGTCGACTTCTCCAAGGACCATCCGCAGATCGTGGTCAAGAGCGGTCTGGTGGCCGGCTCGCAGCTGCTCGATGCCAATGGGGTCAAGGCGCTGTCCGCAATGCCCGGGCTCCAAGAACTCCGCTCGCGGTTGCTCGGGGTGCTCAAGGCCCCGTCCGCGAAACTGGTCCGTTTGCTCAACACCCCGGCCCAGCAGATGGTGCGGGTGCTCAAGGCGCATGAAGACGCCATGGCTGAGACGCAGCCGTAACAACATTTTTCCGGTTTTTGAAACCTTCCGTTCCTTAAGACAACGAGTAGTGAGAGGAGATAGACGTGGCTGATATTCAGGCAATTGCAACCGAATTGAGCGGGCTCTCTGTGATGCAGGTGGCCGAGCTCGTAAAGACGCTCGAAGAAAAGTGGGGCGTCTCCGCAGCGGCCGCCGCACCCGCGGCAGCCGCCGCCGGGGGGGGTGCTGCTCCGGCCGCGGCCGCGGAAGAGAAGACCGAGTTCGCGGTCCATCTTCTGGCCGCCGGCGCCAACAAGATCAACGTGATCAAGGCGGTCCGCGAAGTGACTTCGCTCGGCCTCAAAGAAGCGAAGGATCTCGTCGATGGCGCGCCCAAGATCGTCAAAGAGGGCATTACCAAGGACGAGGCCGCCGCGATGAAGAAGAAGTTCGAGGAAGCGGGCGCCCAAGTCGAAATCAAGTAGAGCGAGAAGGCACCAAGCACCTGACTCGCCTCTCACTCGAGACGGCTTCCGCTTCCTTAAGCCAGCTCTCTCCGCCTTCTTGGCGGGAGCGGCTTCCGGAGGCGGAAGTGTCTCTATTTTTCCACCTTCCACTCCCAAGGTAGGGCCCTGACCGATGTATCAAGCTCCGAAAAACGTCTACCGTGAACGCAAGGATTTCGCCAAGATCCCCACGGCGATTCAGATCCCGAACCTCATCGAAATCCAGCGACTCTCCTACGAACGCTTTCTGCAAATGCGCGTTCTGCCTCAGGACCGCGATGACTCCGGTCTGCAGTCCGTCTTCAAGAGCATCTTCCCGATCAACGATCTGCGGGAGAACTGCGCCCTCGAATTCGTCGACTACTCGATCGGCAACTGGGAATGCAAATGCTCCCGCCTGACCGGCCTCGACAAGCTGGCGCGCCCCTGCACGTTCTGCGGCGCCACCTTCGTGGCCAACCCGGGCGGCGACCTTGAGATCTCCTGCCCGAAGTGCGGCCATCTCAACCCGAACAAGGCCCCGGTCTGCGACACCTGCGACGAGGCGGTGTCCCTCAAGCTGAAGCACGAAGCGGAAGAGTGCCAGGAACGCGGGATGACGTATTCCGTGCCCCTCAAGGTCACCATCCGCCTGGTGGTCTGGGACAAGGATCCCGACGACGGCACCAAGACCATCCGCGACGTGAAGGAGCAGGAGGTCTATTTCGGCGACATCCCGTTGATGACCGACAACGGGACCTTCATCATCAACGGAACCGAGCGGGTGATCGTCAGCCAGCTGCACCGCAGCCCCGGCGTCTTCTTCTCTCAGATCGAGAAGGGCCTGTTCGCGGCGCAGATCATTCCTTACCGCGGCAGCTGGGTCGAGTTCGAGTACGACGCCAAGAACCTCCTCCACGTCCGCATCGACCGCAAGCGGAAGTTTCTGGCCAGCGTCTTCCTGCGCGCCCTCGGCATGGAGCGCGACGAGGACCTTATCCGCACCTTCTACAAGTGCGACCGGGTCAGCTTCCGCGAAGGCAAGATCCTGCTCAAGGTGGCGCCGCATCTGGTCGGAAACAAGTTCACCAAGAACATCCTGGGCGCCAAGGACGGCTCCGGAAAACGGGAAGAAATTCTTCACTCCGGCCGTCGCGTCACCGCCGCGATCTACGAACAACTGGTGAAGCAGGGCATCCAGGAGATCGAAATCGACCCCATCGATCTCATGGGCGCCTTCTCGGTCACGGATGTGGCGAGCCCGGTGGACGGCGTCATCCTGGCCGAAGCGAACACCGAAATCACGGTCGAGAAGCTCTCTAAGATCATCGATCCGGCGAGCCAGGTCGATTCCATTGATACCTTCTTCCCCGAGAAGGACGACGTGGGTCCGATGATGTCCAACACCGTCCGCAAGGACAACATCAAGACCGTCGACGAAGCGCTGGTGGAAATCTATCGCCGCATCCGTCCCGGTGACCCGCCAACCCGCGAGACCTCGCGTGCGCTCTTCGACAACATGTTCCTGAACGCGCAGAAGTACGACTTCTCCCGCGTCGGTCGTCTGAAACTCAACACCAAGCTCGGTCTTTCGACTCCGCTTTCCGAGAAGACGCTGCTGCCCGAAGACGTGAAAGCAGTGGTGGCCTATGTGCTTCGCCTGCGCAAGAACCCCGCCGACGTCGATGACATCGATCACCTCGGCAACCGCCGGGTCCGCAGCGTGGGCGAGCTGCTCGAGAACCAGTTCCGTCTCGGCCTCGTCCGCATGGAACGCGCCATCAAGGAAAAGATGAGCGTGTACCAGGAAATGGCCACCGCCATGCCTCACGACCTCGTCAATGCCAAGCCGGTCATGGCCGCGGTTCGCGAGTTCTTTGGTTCGTCCCAGCTCTCGCAGTTCATGGACCAAACCAACCCGCTGTCGGAGATCACCCACCAGCGGCGTCTCTCCGCCCTTGGGCCCGGCGGTCTGTCCCGCGAGCGCGCGGGTTTCGAAGTCCGCGACGTCCATCCCACCCACTACGGCCGCATCTGCCCGATTGAAACGCCGGAAGGACCGAACATCGGTCTGATCGCGAGCCTGTCGTGCTACTCGCGCATCAACGAGTTCGGTTTCATCGAGAGCCCGTACCAGAAAGTCCGCAAGGGACACGTTCTCTACTATTACCAGGTCCTCGATTCCGGCGACTCCCGCTTCAAGGTCGGCGACATCGTGGAGCGCGCCGAAATCGAAGCCGAGAACGCCACCCTGGTCAAAGCCAGGAAGAAGGGGGCCGACGTCGAGCCGCACTGCTTCTATCTCTCGGCCTGGGAAGAAGACAAGTACACCATCGCCCAGGCCAATATCAAGGTCGGCAAGGGCGGCGAGATCATGGAAGATCGCGTCTCTTCCAGGAAAGCCGGGAACTTCATCCTGGCCCGTCGCGAGGATGTCGAGTACGTCGACGTGTCGCCCAAGCAGCTGGTTTCCGTGGCCGCCTCGCTCGTTCCCTTTCTCGAGCACGACGACGCGAACCGCGCTCTGATGGGTTCGAACATGCAGCGCCAGGGCGTGCCCCTCCTTTGTTCCGAGGCTCCGTTCGTGGGCACGGGCATGGAGCACGTCACGGTCAAGGATTCGGGCGCCGCGGTGGTCTGCAAGCGAGCCGGGGTCATCGATTCGGTCGACTCCCGCCGCATCATCGTCCGCGCCGAGGCCCAGGACGGCCCCGACAAGGGCAAGGAAATCGGCGCCGACATCTACAACCTGACCAAGTTCAAGTGCTCCAACCAGAGCACCAGCATCAATCAGAAGCCCATCATCAAGGTGGGCGCGCGCGTGGCCAAGGGTCAGATTCTCGCCGACGGTCCCTGCACGGAGATGGGCGAACTGGCGCTGGGTCGCAACATCCTGGTGGCCTTCATGCCCTGGCGCGGGTACAACTTCGAGGACGCCATCCTGGTCTCCGAGAAGCTGGTCCGTGATGACATGTACACCTCGATCCACATCGAGGAGTTCGAACTCGAAGCCCGCGACACCAAGCTCGGGCCCGAAGACATCACCCGCGATATTCCCAACGTCAGCGAATCCCTGCTCAATAACCTCGACGAGAGCGGCATCATCCGGGTGGGCGCCGCGGTCAAGCCGGGCGACATCCTGGTGGGCAAGGTCACGCCCAAGGGCGAGACCCAGCTGACTCCGGAAGAGAAGCTCCTCCGCGCCATCTTCGGTGAGAAGGCCGGCGACGTGCGCGACGCGTCCTTGTATTGCCCGCCGGGTATCGAGGGCATCATCGTCGACGTCCGCATCTTCTCCCGCAAGGGGGTCGAGAAGGACGAGCGCGCCAAGCAGATCGAAGACGCCGAGATCTACATGATGGAGAAGAATCTCAAGGATGAGATTCGCATCCTCCAGGACGAGCGCGACAAGCGCATCGAGGACGTTCTGCACGGCAAGGAAGTCGCCGCCGATCTGGTCAACGCCAAGGGCGAGAAGGTCGTCAAGAAGGGCGACACCCTCACTCGTGATGCGCTTCGTCGCCTGCGTCACTCCGAGATTCTCAAGCTCCGGGTCAAGGACAGCGGGGGCAAAGACTCCCGCGAGCGCATCGAAGAGATCATCGACAAGACCGAACGTCAGATTGAGGTCCTGAAGGCTCTGTTCGCCGAGAAGGAAAACCGCCTCAAGCGCGGCGACGAACTGGCCCCCGGGGTCATCAAGATGGTCGACGTCTTCATCGCCATGAAGCGCAAGCTGTCGGTGGGCGACAAGATGGCGGGTCGTCACGGCAACAAGGGCGTCATTGCCCGGGTGCTGGCCGAAGAAGACATGCCCTATCTGGCCGATGGGTCGCCGGTGGAGATTGTTCTGAATCCGCTCGGTGTTCCGTCTCGAATGAACGTCGGACAGATCCTGGAAACGCATCTGGGCTGGGCCGGCAAGGCGCTCGGCCTTCACTTCGCCACTCCCGTCTTCGACGGAGCCACCGAAGAGGAGATCTTCGACTACGTCGAGAAGGCCAACGAGAAAGAGCGGGAACGAAACCCTCTCCGTCCGAACATCATCACCAAGGGCAAAACCACGGTGTGGGATGGCATCACCGGCGAGCCCTTCGAGAACCAGGTGGCAGTCGGCTACATCTACATGTTGAAGCTCTCCCACCTGGTCGACGACAAGATCCACGCACGGTCGATCGGGCCGTACTCGCTGATCACCCAGCAGCCGCTGGGGGGCAAGGCGCAGTTCGGCGGACAGAGACTGGGAGAAATGGAAGTGTGGGCCCTCGAGGCGTACGGGGCGGCCAACATCCTCCAGGAGCTCCTCACCGCGAAGTCCGACGACGTCTACGGCCGCACCAAGATCTACGAGTCGATCGTCAAGGGCGAGAATTACTACGCCCCCGGCGTTCCCGAGTCGTTCAATGTCCTGATCCGCGAGCTGCGGAGCCTCGGCCTCGATGTCGAGCTCATCAAATCCCGCGTGACCGTCTGATCCTCCCCTCGAGATCAGAACTGCATCCATCCTTTAGCGACGCCCGCCGAACGACAAGAAGGACCTGAATCCCATGAGCCTGACCCTGCCAGTGAGCGCAACCGTCGAGCCCAAGCTTCCCGAGTTCGACGCGATTCGAATCCGGCTGGCCAGTCCGGACAAGATCCGTTCCTGGTCGAAGGGTGAAGTCACCAAGCCGGAGACCATCAACTACCGGACGTTCAAGCCGGAGCGGGACGGTCTGTTCTGCGCCAAGATCTTCGGCCCCACCACCGACTGGGAGTGCTTGTGCGGCAAGTACAAGCGGATGAAGCACAAGGGCGTGATCTGCGACAAGTGCGGAGTCGAAGTCACGCAGTCGAAGGTCCGTCGTGAACGGATGGGGCACATCGAACTCGCCTGCCCGGCGTCCCATGTATGGTTCTTCAAGGGTCTGCCCTCGCGTATCGGCAACATCCTCGACATCTCGCTCCGCGACCTCGAGCGCATCCTTTACTTCGAGTCGTTCGTGGTCATCGATTCCGGCGATTGTCCCGAGGTTCGCCGTCAGGAGCTGATCCCCGACGAGCGCTATCGCCTGCTCCGGATGAAGTATCCCCGGCTTCGCTGCGGCATGGGCGCAGAGTCGATCAAGGAACTGCTGAAGCGGGTCGATGTCGACGAAGAAGCGACCACCATCCGCGAGAAGATGAAGACCGAGACCTCGGTCCAGAAGAAGCTCAAGTTCGCCAAGCGCCTCAAGGTTCTCGAAGCGGTGCGCAAGAGCGGAAACCGCGCCGAGTGGATGATCATGGACGTCATCCCCGTCATTCCCCCGGAACTTCGTCCCCTCGTTCCCCTCGATGGCGGCCGTTTCGCGACCTCCGACCTCAACGATCTGTACCGCCGCGTCATCAACCGCAACAACCGGCTGAAGAAGCTGATGGAGCTTCGCGCCCCCGACGTCATTGTCCGCAACGAGAAGCGCATGCTCCAGGAAGCGGTCGATGCTCTCTTCGACAACGGCCGCCGTGGCCGCGTTCTCCGTGGCGCCAACAACCGTCCGCTCAAATCGCTCTCCGATACTCTGAAGGGCAAGCAGGGCCGGTTCCGTCAGAACCTGCTCGGCAAGCGCGTCGACTACTCCGGCCGTTCGGTCATCGTCGTCGGTCCCGAACTCAAGCTGCACCAGTGCGGTCTTCCCAAGAAGATGGCGCTCGAGCTCTTCAAGCCGTTCGTGTATTCCAAGCTGGAGCGCGAAGGCAAGATCAGCTCGATCAAGGCGGCCAAGGAGAAGGTCGAACAGCAGCATCCCGAAGTGTGGGATTACCTCGATGAGGTCATCTCCGAGCATCCGGTTCTCCTGAACCGCGCTCCCACCCTCCATCGCCTCGGCATCCAGGCTTTCGAACCGGTCCTGGTCGAAGGCAAGGCCATCAAGATCCATCCGCTCGTCTGCACGGCCTTCAACGCCGACTTCGACGGCGACCAGATGGCCGTCCACGTCCCGCTCACTCCGGAAGCCCAGATCGAAGCTCTGGTTCTGATGCTCTCCGCGAATAACATCCTCTCGCCCGCCAACGGCCAGCCCATC
>JANLSZ010000348.1:0-5320 GCA_031362685.1 Vicinamibacteria bacterium
ATTGGGAATCAGGTAGTTCACCGCATCTCCCAGCACTTCATCCGAGAGTCCGATCTGCTCGAAGGTCTCGTTGTTCATGAAGTGGTGCATCTCTCCTTCGGAGTAGAGGTATTCCATCTCGGTATCCTCGAGATACGCGCGAACCGCCATGTCGACGGAACGGAAGCGATGCTCGAAGATGGCGCCGGTCTTCAGATCCCGAAGTTTGGCCTGGACAAAACCGCGCAGGTTGCCGGGGGTCTTGTGTATGGTCTCCACGACCCGGGACAGGTTGTTCTCGAACATGATGACCATGCCCCGCTTCAGTTGGGTGGCCGCAATCGTGGAAATTGTCTTCTCCTCCAGGTTTTTCGCACTTCAGGCCGGGGGCGTCCGGCCAGGCGCGAGCCGGGGATTATACCGTCTCGACCTTCACTTCCAGTCCGACGCGGTCAACCTTCGCGTCCAGAACGCGAAAGCCTTTGCGGTTCAGATCCGAGACGAGGCCCGACCTTGCGTGCCTGGGCGCGACGGCGAGAACCACGCCTCCTCCTCCCGCGCCGCATACCTTGCCCGCCCCTCCCTGACCTGCCGCCGCTTCCACGATGAGGTCGACCTCGGGAGTGGAGACGCCCCTGGCCAGCGACCGGCGAGCCTTCCACTCCCGGGCCACCGCGCGGATGAGAGCGTTCTCGTCCTCGGAGGTGATGGCCGCGCAGGCCTCGCCCGCCGCGCCCACGATTTCGGCAAACAGACTGCGGATGTCGCCGAGCCCGTCCACCTGGGCCTTGAACATCTCCCAGTTGTTGAGGCCCGAAAACCGAGTCACCCCGGCATCGACCAGGAGAATCCGGTCCTCCACGAACGTCTCATCCTCGACCAGCCGCCGGGTCTCGATCTCGCCGGGGAGGAGGGCCACCTCGAGGACGCCGCCGTGGATCGCCGCTTCATAGTCCTGAATCCCGGTGGGGACGCGGATAACCTGCGCCTCGGCATCGCGCACCAGTTGGCGAAGCTCACGCCGCGACAAATCTCTTGAGATGGCGCCGGCCACGGCGGCCGCGATGGTGACGGCCAGGGTCGAAGATCCCCCGAGACCCGAACCGGCGGGCACGCGCGAGGTTGTCTCGATCCGGAGGCCGGTCTCCACCCGGAGCGCTTTCAGAATCTGAACCACCAGCCGCGTGTGGTCGTGTTCCTCGATGGAGGCCGCGTCTTTCGCGTAGGCGCTGGCTCCGGTGTCGATCGACACGATCTCGATCCCCCGCGCGATGGGCGTGACCTTCGTGGTGGCCCGGAGGGTGACCGCGGCATTCACGGTTCGAGCCCCGGGGTGCCACAGGTACAAAGGCCAGATGTCGAGGGTGCCCCCGGCGATGTCGACGCGCGCCGGGGCGCTCGCGCTGCACGGTTTCATGGGCCGCGGATGCTAGCAGGCCGTGGTGAGGCTCGGCCCGACGAGGCCTCCCCTATACTTCTGGCCGAGATGGAAGCGTGCCCGAAGTGTGGGAAAGCGACCGAGCCTGCGGCTCGGGTTTGCCCGGGCTGCGGCGTCATCATGTCCAAGGTCCGGGCGAAGACCGAGGATGGGCCCGCCCCGCCAGGAGGGACGATGGGAACGCCGCGGGTCGCACCGCCTTCATTGCGGTTGCCGCCTCCCCCTAGATCTTCACGAGCGGTCACTCCGCCAACCGTCACTCACTCCAGGGGGAACCCTGAGGGCGGGGACGTTCACGCATCGCCGCTCGTCGCGGTGGCGAAGGTCGGCGTCGCCGCGACCGTGGTCGGAATTGCTTTCTTCCTGTTGATCAATCGAGCACCGACGGACGAGCCGAAGAAGGTTGGGGTTGCGGCCGGGGCAGCCACCGCCCGGCCAGAAGCGCGCCGCCCGATTGAGATCCCGCTTGCTCCGACCACTCGCACTCCCGAGCCGCCGCCTGCCGCCCCGCCCCCGCGCGGAAATGGACTGAGCGACGATGACTGGCGTTTCCTGGAAGAATTTTCGAAACTGCTGATGAATCCGCTGGCGCGGCCCACCGACCCGCAAATCACCAGAGTCGAGGCGATCTTTCGACAGGCCGGGGAGGACCTTTCCATCAAGGCGGCGTTGATGGAGGGCTACTTCCGCAAGTCCCATGAGGCCATCTCCGGACGGCGATTCAGCGAAGCGACCTCCGCCCTGGAACGGCTCAAGACTCTGAACCCGCAGGAACCGAGGATCTACGAGTTCGAGACCATGGTCCGAGCGGGCGCCGACGACTGGTCCGGAACGGAGGCCTCCGGCCGGAAGTACGAATCGCTGGCCGGGGAGAGCAATCTGGGGATTTCCTACGCTCTGGCCCTCGCCCTCGCGCGGCTCGACCGAACCGCCGAGGCTCTCTCGGTGCTCGGGCGACCCGCCTTCGAGGTCTGTTCCGCCGGGCCGGCCGCGGCGGCGGTGATGACGACCTGCCAGCAGGCTTCGGCCCTTCGCACCGAGTTGAACGCCACCAAAGCCGCCGAGGCGGGCAAGGAACTGTTTGAGTCGGAGCGTTTCCATGTCCGCTTCGATGGAGAAACCCAGCAGGGGGTGGCTCGCGACGTGCTCTTCGTGCTGGACCGCGCGTACGTTCGGCTGGCCGGGATCTACAACCATCGACCGGCGACCAAGATTCCGGTGGTGCTGCATTCCGGCGAGGACTACTACACCAAGACCGGCGCCCCCCGCTGGTCGGGCGGACAGTATTCGTCGCACGACGGCCGAATCCAGATCCCCGTCCGGGGTCTGCCATCGTCGCTCCCGCGCGAAATGGAGAACACCCTGGTGCACGAGCTCTCTCACGCCTTCGCCGCCTCTATGTCAAGCGGCCTGACCCCGAAGGACCTGAACGAAGGCCTGGCTCAATACATGGAAGGCCTCCGCTTCGAAACCATTCTCAGCCCGCGAGAACTGAAGGTCCTCGCCACCGAACGGCGCACGGATGTCATGTCCTTCTACATGCTCTCTCTGATCATCGCCCAGCAGCTGGTGGTCTCGCGCGGGCAGAGTTCGATCAACGACCTGCTCCTGGCCATGCGGGAAACGGGCTCGGTGGACGGCGCCTTCCAGAAGGTCTTCGGAAAGGCCTATGAGGCGATGAAGAGAGACATTCTGGAAATTTTCTGGCGCCGCTACAGTTGAGCGGCCGCCGAAGCATCGGCGAGAACGGTGAGATCCGCATGGTCCCTGAAGAATGTGCAGGGCCAGTCCTCGTCGATGGGATCCTCCCGCATTCTCCGCAGCGCCTCCGCCTTGGATGAACCGGTGGCCAGCAGGATGATCCTTCGCGCCGACCGGATCGTCTCGACACCCATCGTGATGGCCCGGACCGGACCCTGAAGATCGCCGCCGAGAGTGGCTACCGTTTCGGGATCGAGGGTGACCAGGTGAGTTCGCGCCTTGGCCTGGCCGGGCAGGTTGTAGGCGATATGCCCATCGGCCCCTATGCCCAGGATCGCAAGTTCGAGGCCGCCCTTCTCCGCAATCGCCGCTTCATAGCGAAGGCATTCCCCTTCCGGATCCATCGTCTCTCCGTCGGGAATGAATCGATGCTCGGGTGACACACCGAGAGGCGTCCAGACGTGAAGGGTCATGAACTGGAAGAAGGTCTGCGGCATGGCCCTCGGAAGCAGGACCTCATCCAGATTAAAAATGCTCGCCTGGCCGAGGTCGAATGTCCCGGCCCTTCGTTGGGCCGCCAGACTCTGGTACATGGCAATCGGAGTCCGACCGGTCGGCAACGCCGCCACGATATTGGGACGGGCACTCACCGCCTCGGCGAACAGGGTCACGCCGCGACGGGTCACTTCGTCCGGGGAAGAAAGAATCTCTAGTTTCATAGGTCCGCGAAGGTGATCAGGCGAAGGTCGGTGTGCTGGATGGCCGCCCTGACCGCAGGGTCGCACAGGGCAGACAGCTCAATGATACGGGCGGCCGCGTAGGAACTGGAGGCCGTGAGTTCCACGTCTTCATGGGCGGGATGACACATCAACTCGGTCGCACCCTCGGGCAGGCCGGCAATGATGGAAACGAGTTTCTCCACCGAAACCCCCTGATCGAAGAAGCCCTCTTCAAAGAAATCACTGGTGCGGAGAGAGAGCGCCTGCAGATTGCCACGCATAGTGCCGCCGGCGTTTCGGACCGGAAGTCCTTCGCGGCGGGCCACCGCGCACACCGCCTCGAATACCTCCGGCCGTCGATGGGAGTGATGGTGTGAATCAAGGTGGGTGGGTTTGCGCCCGAAGACCTCGATGAACCGGCCGAATTGCGCCTCCACTTCGGCGGCGATCTCCCGCGGATTCGCTCCCTCGAGGCCCTCGGGCTTGGCCGGCTGAAGTCCGCGCGCATCGACCAGCGAGGGGACCGACGCGGGCGGCAGCGCAGTCCGGCCGCCGGTCAACGCCACATGAAGGCCGATGCCGAGGTTCGGGTTCTCGCGGGAGAGGCTCGCCGCTTCGCCGATGCCCGGGTAATTCACCATGGCGGTGGCGCTGGTCACGATGCCGAGCCGGTGCGCCTCGAAGACCCCGGTGTTGATCCCATGGGTGCGGCCAAGGTCGTCGGCGTTGACGATGAGTCGTTTCATCAAGGACCGGGCCTTCGCGAACGGTACAGGTCGAGGGCCATCGATAGAGCGCCCTCGGCAGGATCGCGTTTCAGACGGCAGGGGATCGCGCCGGCGAGCGCCGCCTTGTGGGCCACGCTCTCGACCAGCGACGGCAGGCCGATGAACAGCCCGCCCGAAAAAATCAGAGGATAGGGAACGCCCGCGAAGTCGAGCTGGCGCACCACCGAGTTAGCGGCGCTCGCCAGTTCCGTCGAGGCTTCTTCGAGAATTCGCATGGCGACCGCGTCTCCGGTCTGAGCGACACCGATCACGGTGGGCGCGAGTTCGGCGAGCCGCTCGCGGGTCAGGTCGCCGCCGTAGGCCATGGAAGGAAGATCCGACAGCGCGCTCACGCTCAGCACGCTGAAAAGCGCATCCTTCAGGAGGGTGGGCTCTCCGCGACCCTCAGCCGCTCGCACCGCGGCCAGCAGCGCCCGATGGCCGATCCAGCCCGCCGAACCCTCGTCCGCCAGCATCGGCCCCAGGCCACCGGCCCGCGCGGATTTTCCATGGCGGTCGACGCCATAGGCGATCGATCCCGTACCCGCGATGACCACCACGCCCACGCGATCATGCGCGCCCGCGGCGATGGCAATGACCGCGTCGTTGACCACCAGGGCGTTGCCCCGGAAGCCGAGCCTCCGCAGAAGGGACTTGATCACTCCGTCCTCGCCCGGCCGATCCACGCCGGCCATCCCCAGGCACAGGGCTTCCGG
>JANLSZ010000356.1:0-3565 GCA_031362685.1 Vicinamibacteria bacterium
CAGACTCCAATGAGCATGGTTCGGTCAAAGGCGGTGGTGGCGATTCTCGCAGGAATTGCGGCGAGTCTGGCCGTTCCGCCCTTGATAGGTCGGTCTCCCTCATCGACGGCCAGTCTGGCCAAAGGCACCGACGACGCGTTCGCCACCTCCGGGCTTGAGCCTCGGGAGAACCAGATCGGCGGTGGAGCGCTCCGTTGGCTGCGGCCGAAGGCCACGTTTCAGTTCGACGGCGTGGGTCCGGGACTTGTCGACATCGACCTTGTGGTACGTAGCCATCGGACCGAGGTGGCGCTCAGTGCGAACGGCGCGACCGTTGGGACCCTCCCGCCTGGACAGGGCCACTTCACGTCGCGAGTTCGGCTGGCTGGGGCCGCCCTGGTCTTTGGGATGGAGACCGAGGGCTTCGCCGCTTCGGGGCGCACTCTGGGCACTCAGTTTGTTTCTCTTGAAGTGACGCCGGTGGCGACGCCGAATTCGGGAATCATCACCATCCCGACCCGCCTCTGGCTAGCTCTGGGCGCCGTCTTCCTGGTCGCGCTTCTCACTCAGGCGTTTTCCGGACTGAGCATTGGGACGGCTCTACTGCCCCTTGCCACGCTCCTGCTGATGGTCATTCCCGCAGGATTGTGGCGTTCACGCTGGCTCTTCGAGTGTGCTCTTCTCCTCGCCACTGCCACCATCATTTCGGGTTTCGTATCCAGACGCGCCCAGGGCGGCGTCTCGGCCCGCGGGTGGCTGCAGGCCGCTTTGCTCACGGCGCTCACTATTCATGGCGTGCTTCCGCCCTCTCCCCTGGTGATCCAGTCGGATGTCCAGCTCCATGGGAACAAGCTCAGCGAGGTGTCGAAGGGCAACCTTTTCCCCACCAGCCGGACGGATCACCAGCCGCCCTTCGAGATCCCTTATGGATTCAGCTTTTACGGTCTGCTTTCGCCGTGGGCGTCGTCGGGGACATCCAACGTCGCGGTGGTGCGGGAGGGTGCGGCTCTTTTCTCGGCACTTTCGGTGCTGGCTCTTGCCCTCGTCCTCGGGCGCGGTTCAGCCATTCTCGCTGCGGCCTCCATTGTCTTGTGGACGTTCGCGCCGGTCAACCTGCGCACCATGGCTTTTGGAAATCTCTCCAACGTCTTTGCCCAGGCGATCTTCGTCCTATTCCTTGCCGGGGCGGTGGTTCTGCGCCCGGGCCTGGTTCGCGCCGGCCTTCTCACCCTTATCGTGGCCCTCTCCGCCACCGCCCATCTTTCCTCCTTCATCGTCCTGCTCTCTCTCCTCCTCATGACCTTCGCCATCGCCCAGAGTCGATCCAGCGCCGCATTCAAGCCTCTGCTCGCGGGCGTCCTGCTGGCGTCGTGCTACTTCGCCACCTTTCTCCCTCTGATCCTCGCCCAGGCCCCGCGTCTTCTCGGTGAGCGCGGAGGAAGCGCCGGCGTTTTCGATCCGTGGAGGCTTCCCAATCAGGTGATCCTCGGGGCCGGTTGGCCTCTTCTGATCCTCGTGGCTCTTTCGGCGGTCAGCGGACGCGTGCGAACCGTCTTGCCTTTGGCGCCAAGCCTCGCTCTAACCGCCCTTGCCTTGGCGGTTGCCGCCCTGGTCTCTCCGGTTGAGGTCCGCTACATGCTGGCCGTCCTGCCCCTCCTCGCCATCGTGGGCGCCTCGGTCCTTGACCAGAGTTCTTTCGCCAGATTCCCGCGACAGAGCCTCACTTCGATCGTCGACCTGCCCTGGCTGCGAACTCTCGTTTCCGAAGCGGTGATGCTGCCGCTCGTATGGCTCCTGCTCCTCGCCGCAGTTGTGAACGGCGCCTCGGTCCTCCTTGAGTTTCTTCCTCTCGCGAGCACCTAGTCCCCGCTGCTACACTCAACCTTTCCAATAACTTATGGAGTACATCTGCAAGGTCGGCACGTCTGCGGGAGAGATCGTCGAGCGAAGTTTCGACGCTCCAAACGAGGACGCTCTCAAAACCGATCTTGCCCGCCAGGGTCTCTTCCTTTTTTCGCACCGAAAGGCCGCTCAAGGGTTCAATTTCCGTTCGCCCAGGGTCCGGCCTGAGAGTCTCCAGCTCTTCGGACAGGAACTGGCCGCACTTCTGAAGGCGGGCCTGCCTCTCGCGCAATCCATGGACCTGATGGTCGAACGCCAGCGCGACCAGGTGTTCAAACGTTCGCTCAGCGCAGTGCGCGACCGAATCAAGTCCGGGGCCGCACTCTCCGAATCATTTCGTCAGGAGGGCGCGCTCTATCCCCAGATGTTCTCAGCGAGTCTGATTGCCGGCGAGCGTAGCGGAAATCTGGAGGGGGTGCTACGGCGTTTCGTCTCCTACGTGAAGCTCAATCAGACCATCAAGAAGAAGGTCATCGCCGCTTCGGTCTACCCCATGGTCCTCTTCACCGGCATGTTCGGCCTCATGTACGTGATGCTCACTCGCGTCCTTCCTCAGTTCACTGGCTTTTACGGCGGCCTCGGAGCCCAGCTTCCGCTCCCCACCCGAATCCTTCTGGGCCTTTCCGATCAAGTTCGCCTGTGGAGCCTGCCCCTCCTGGTTGTGCTCGCCGCTTCCGCCTTCGCTCTGACCACCTGGCTTCAGACGCCTACCAATCGAGAACGATTCGACGGCTGGATTCTCCGGGTCCCCTTCTTCGGCACGCTCATGCGCACGTACTCGACCAGCCAGCTCGCCCGCAGTTTGTCCACTCTGCTCTCCGGAGGCCTGCCCCTGGTCCAAGCCCTTGGTGTTGCCGCCGCCTCGGTGGGAAATCGCGCGATCTCGGCGGCGGCGGCGGCGGCCGTGCCTCAGATTCAGGAAGGGAAGAGCCTGTCGCTGGCCCTCGATGCGACCGGGCATGTCGAGCCTCTCACCGTCGAGATGATCCGGGTAGGAGAGAGCACGGGCGCTCTCGGCGAGATGCTCAATCAGGTGGCGGACTTCTACGATGAGGATCTCGAGGTGAAGGTCCAGACCATTCTCTCCCTGGTCGAGCCGGTTCTTCTGATCTTCATGGCCGTGGTTATCGGAGCCATGGTTCTCGCCCTGTATCTGCCGATGTTCGAGGCCTTCTCGGCCATCCAATCGCGAACGGGAGGCTAGGTGGAGAAAGAAGAGGCCGCCGCTCACGCCCTGGCCGAGCGCCTGGGGCTTCAGTTCCTGGACGTGACGTCGGTTGCGCCGGACCCGCAGATTCTTCAGAGCGTGCCCGTGGACCTGATGTTCCGGTACAACTTCCTGCCCTATCGCGAGGAGAACGGCCGCCTGGTCCTGGTCATGGCCGATCCGTCCGATCTCACCGTGACCGACGACCTCGCCATTCTGCTCGGCCGCAGAATCCAGGCCGCGGTGGGGACGCCCTCCGCCATCGGCGAGGCCCTCAAGCGCGGGCAGGGCTCACAGCGTGTTCTCGAGCAAGCCTCGGAATCCCTGCTCATGCAGATCGTTCGCGAGGGCGACGAGGGGGAGACGCTTTCCGTCGACTCGATCCAGGCCCAGGACAAGTCGCCCATCGTGAGACTCGTCGATTCGGCACTTTTCGACTCCTTGTCCCGGCGCGCCTCCGACATCCACATCGAGACC
>JANLSZ010000385.1:0-13941 GCA_031362685.1 Vicinamibacteria bacterium
CCTGCTGACGTCGCTCGGGCGCGCCGAGCGGCGGCGGCGCGCCGAGATCGCGTTGCACGCCGTCGGACTCCCGGACCGGGCGCACCATCGGCCGGCGCAGCTCTCGGGGGGCGAGCAGCAGCGGGTCGCCATCGCCCGCGCCATCGTGGGCAAGCCGCGCATCCTTCTCGCCGACGAGCCGACGGGAAACCTCGACTCTGCGATGGGCGACGAGATCATCTCCATCCTCCAGGACCTGAACACGCGGGAGAAGACCACGCTGGTGATGGTCACCCACGACCCCCGGCAGGCGGAGAAGACCCAGCGCACCATCCGCATGTTCGACGGCCGGCGGGTGAACTAGCGATGCTCAAGAGCTACCTGAAACTCAGTCTCAAGATTCTCGGCCGTCGCAAGTTCTTCACCTTCGTGAGCCTGTTCGGAATCGGCTTCACCCTGCTCGTCCTCACCCTGGCCGCGGCCGGGCTCGACCACATCTTCGGCCAGTATCCGCCCGAGACCAGGGGCGACCGAACCCTCGTCATCGACGCCATCCGCATGCAAGGCAAGGACTCGATGTCCACCGGTCCGGGCGGCTACGCGCTCTATGACCGATACATGCGCGGCCTTCCCGGGGTCGAGCGTCTCTCCATCGTCTCTCAGCCCGAGACCGTCATCTCATATTGGAAAGGATCGCGGCTGAAATCGCTGATCAAGCGCGCCGACGCCGATTTCTTTCGGATCCTCGACTTCGAGTTCGTCGAGGGCGGCCCGTTCGGAAAGGCCGATGTGAACGAGACGCGCTTCGTAGCGGTCATCAACGAGACCACGCGGGCGAAATTCTTCGGCGAGGCCAAGGCGCTGGGTCGGGAGATCGAAGCCGATGGCCAGACCTTCAAGGTGGTGGGTGTGGTGCCGGACGTCCCGATTTTCCGGCAGATCGCCACGGGCGACATCTACGTGCCCGTGACCACGGCCAAGACCGACGACTACAAGACCCGGCTACGCGGCGGGTTCTTCGCTCTCTTCCTGTTGAAAGACAAGAGTGCGGTGGAGACCGTCCAGCAGGAGTTCAAGGCGCGCCTGGCCAAGGTCGAACTTCCCGCGCAGTTCGACCGGATCTATGCGGTTCCCGAGACCTTCTTCGCTTCCTTCGCCCGGCTCTTCATCGGCGATTTTGAATCGGGGGATCCGGGCGGCCGGCTCCTGGCCATGCTGCTGACCGCGGCCGCGCTCTTCATGATCCTGCCCGCGGTGAACCCGGTGAACCTGAACGTGAGCCGCGCGCTGGAGCGGGCCTCGGAGATCGGGGTGCGCCCCGCCTTCGGTGCTTCCGCGCACGACCTCCTGCTGCAGTTTCTGTTCGAGAACGTGGTGATCTCGGTGGTGGGGGGCGTCCTGGCCCTCGCGAGTTCCGCCCTGCTCCTGGCCCTGCTCAACCAGAGCGATCTCATTCCCTACGCGCATTTTTCGGTGAACTGGCGTATCGCGGCCTGGGGCTTCGCCTTCGCCCTGGCCTTCGGCGTGATCTCGGGAGTGTGGCCGGCGTGGAGGCTGTCCCGGCTCAGTCCCATCCAGGCGCTCGCCGGAGGCGTCAAGTGATCCGACATCTCTTCAGGCTGATCTGGAACCGGAGGCGCGCCAACGCCCTGGTGATCGCGGAGATCTTCGTGTGCTTTCTGGTTCTCTTCGCGGTCTCGACCCTGTCCATCTACTCCTGGACGAACTATCACAAACCTCTCGGCTTCGACTACGAGCGGGTGTTCTCGGTGGAGGTTGAGTTCTCGGAGAGCAAGGGCGACGGCGGCCAGAGCTCGGTCGCTGGCTCCGCTGCGTCGACGGCGGGTCCGGCCGCTGAGAACCCCAATGAGAGCCGGCAAAGAGCGCTCATGGCCGTGGTCAACTCCGATCCCGCGGTCGAAGCCGCGGCCTGGGCGAGCCCGCTTCCTTTCTCTCATTCCAACGAGGTGCGCTCCTTCGCCTTCCGCAAACGCGACCTCCGCTACTCGATGGCGCGCTGCACGGACGAATATCGGAAGGTCATGGGCATCGACATGACGCGGGGCCGGTGGTTCGGGCCCGAGGACGACGGTGGAGGCTACGAGGCGGTGGTGATCTCGGAGGCCCTCGCGAAGCGCGCTTTTGGCGACGAGGACCCGATCGGCCAGAGCATCACCGGGGATCGCGACGGAAACGGGACGCCGGAGATCGAACGGCGGGTGGTGGGGGTCATGCGAGCCTTCAAGCAGGAAGGGGAGATGGAGACTGAAGAGTCCTACGTCCTGACCCGGGTGCTCTATCCCAGTCGCCAGATGCGCCGGCTCGGCAGCATGGCTCTTCGGATGAAGCCGGGCGCCGACGCCTCGGTGGAGGCGCGTCTGGCCGGGGCGCTGCAGGCCGCCGCTCCCGACTGGTCGTTCAAGGTGGAGCCGATGCCGATGGGCGCGGAGTTCAACCGGCGGATCTACATGGCCCCTATCGGTGTCGGAGCCCTGGTGGCGCTCTTCCTCATCCTCATGGTGGCGCTCGGCCTTTCCGGAGTCCTCTGGCAGAGCGTCACCACGAGGATCCGCGAGATCGGGGTTCGTCGCGCGCTCGGCGCTTCCGGAACCGACGTGAAGCTTCAAGTGATCGGCGAATTGATGGCGATGGCGACCATCGCGATGCTCGGAGGCATCGTCGTGGTGCTTCAGTTCCCGTTCCTCGATCTGCTGGGTCCGGTCCCGAGGGGTGTCTTCTTCGCCGGTCTTTCCCTTACCATTGTGTCGCTGTACGGACTCGCTCTGGTGTGTGGTCTGCACCCGGCGCGTCTGGCCACCACCGTCCACCCCGCTGAGGCTCTTCGCTACGAATGATTCTGATCGTCGATGACGACGCGTCGGTCCACGCTTCCCTTGGCCTGCTCCTGAAGCAGGCCGGGCACGCTTGGCATGCCGTGTCGAATCGGGCGGAGGCCGTGGGCTGGCTGTCGAAGAACACCTGCGACCTCGTGCTTCAGGACATGAATTTCAGCCGTGAGACCAGCGGTGCTGAAGGCCTCGCCCTGCTGCGGGAAATCCGCGCCGCTCATCCCGCGACTCCCGTCATCCTCATGACTGCTTGGGGCTCGATCCCGCTGGCCGTCGAAGGAATGAGACTCGGGGCCGGGGACTTCATCACCAAGCCCTGGACGAACACTCAGGTGGTCCAGTCGGTCGAGACGGCGCTTGGGCTGGCCAGGGCGCCCGGGCCCGACGCGCCGCCCGTGTCGCGCGAGCAGCTCGACAACGATTTCGACTTCGCGGGCCTCGTGGGCGAAGACCCGGGCCTCCTGCGCGTGCTGCAGATCATAGGGCGCGTCGCTTCCACCGATGCGTCTGTCCTCATCACCGGAGAAAGCGGGACCGGGAAGGAGCTCGTGGCCGAGGCCATCCACCGCAACTCGAAGCGCCGGGGCGGGCCCTTCGTGAAGGTGAATCTCGGCGGCATTCCTGCGGGACTCTTCGAGAGCGAGATGTTCGGCCACGTGAAGGGAGCTTTCACCGATGCTCGGACCGATCGGACGGGGCGCTTCACCCTCGCGCACGGCGGCACCATCTTCCTCGACGAGGTGGGCGAACTCGATCCCGCCTCGCAGGTAAAGATGCTCCGCGTGCTTCAGGACCGCACGTTCGAAGTCCTTGGATCCTCCCAGACCAGGAGCGTGGATGTGCGCGTGGTTGCGGCCACCAACCGCAATCTCCGCGACGCGGTGGAGAGCGGTGGCTTTCGCGAGGACCTCCTCTACCGCCTCAACCTGATCGCGATCCATCTGCCCCCTTTGCGTGAGCGTCGCGGCGACATTCCCCTCCTCGCCCGCCGGTTCCTGCATGCGGTGATGGCGGCTCACGGCCGTGAAGGCATCGAGCTGGGCGCCAGTGCGCTTGACCATCTGAAGGCGCAGGAATGGCCGGGCAACATCCGGGAGCTTCGACACACCATCGAGCGCGCCGTCCTCGTAGCGCCCCGAGAGGTTCTCACCGCGGCTGATTTCCGCGACGTCGCGGCCATGGAAGCGCCCGGTTCGACCCGCGATCCCCTGCCTCCGGTGGGCAGCATGACCCTCGATCAGATCGAGCGGGCCATGATCGTGAAGTCGCTGAGGCATCATGCGGGAAACCTGACCCGTGTGGCAGAGTCTCTGGGCATGAGCCGGCCCGCCCTCTATCGACGGATCGAGAAACACGGCATCACGGTCTGACCGCGCGAGCGTCACCTTGAGCTTCAAGAACCGCTCCCTCATCTACGTCGCGGTTCTGCACGCCGCCATCGCCGCTCTGGTGGCGCCGCTGCTGGTCACGAACCGGCTGTGGCTGGTCGCCGTCGAAGCCTTCTTCATTGGCTCCCTTCTCGCGGGGTTTCGACTCGTCCGCGGTCTGTTTGCCAGCCTCGATCTGCTGGCTGAGGGCGCGCGCTTTCTCGACGAGCAGGAGTTCACCACGCGTTTCCTGGAAACCGGCCGGCCCGAGCTCGATTGCCTCGTTTCCCTGTACAACCGGTTGGCCGACGATCTGCGTGAAGAGCGCACGAAACTGCGAGAGCAGCATCACTTCCTGAGCGAAGTACTTCGGGCCTCGCCCAGCGGCATCGTGATTCTGGACTTCGACGGCCGGATCGATGTCGTGAATCCCGCGGCCACGAAGGTCCTCGGGATGGCGGCCGAAGGTGCGAAAGGCCGGCTTCTCTCCGACCTGCCCGGGACGGTCGGATCCGATCTTGCCGCCGCGGCCGCCGGCGGGCCGCGGGTCCACACCACCGGCGCCGGAGGCAAGATCCGGATTGTCTCGAGCCGTTTCTCCGATCGCGGCCACGATCGACGCTTTCTCCTTCTTGAAGAACTGACCGAAGAGGTTCGGGCCGCGGAGAAAGCCGCCTACGAGAAGCTCATCCGCATGGTCGCCCACGAAGTGGGGAACTCGGTCGCGGCTTCCGGATCCCTGCTTCAGTCGAGCCTCTCGTACGCGCGACATCTTCCCGCCGACGATCGTGGCGATTTCGAAGATGCGGTGAGCGTGTGCCTCGCCCGTCTTTCGACCTTGAATGGGTTCGTGCGCGACCTCGCCGAGGTGGTCCGGCTGCCCGAGCCGAACCTCCAGCCATGTGATCTACAGGCGGTGCTGCGCGGGTCTTCGCTCCTGCTTCGCGCCTCCGCGGGGAAAGCGGGTGTCGACTGGTCGCTCGAGATCGGGGACGGCCTGCCCCTCGTCCTCGCCGATCGCGCCCAGCTGGAGCAGGCGTTCCTGAACATCGCCAAGAACGCGATCGAGGCGGCGGGGGACAAAGGCCGCGTCCTGGTGCGGGCGATTCGGGGACGCGACGGGGTCGATGTGGTAGTGGAGAACACATCGGAGGGAATCGACGAGAACGTGCAGGCGCGTCTCTTCACTCCGTTCTTCTCCACCAAAGCCGACGGCCGCGGTCTAGGCCTCACCCTGGTGCGGGAGATTCTCACCCACCACAAAGCGCCTTTCGCCCTGGTGGCTCCGGCCGGCGGACCCACCCGGTTTTCGTTCTCGCTGAAGGCCGCGGACTGACCGCCGGGCGGCGTCCTCCGCGGACTCAGTACGGCCGCCGTGGCGTGAGCAGCACGAGGAGGCCTGATCCCACCAGAGCCCCCGCGATTACCGCCAGTCCGGCCGCGTACCCCCCGGTCCAGTCCTTCAGCCAGCCGACCGCGAACGGTCCCAGATAGCCGCCGAGGTTGCCGATGGAATTGATGAGGGCGATGCCGCCCGCGGCCGCCGTTCCCGAAAGAGTCGCGGTGGGAAGGGTCCAGAAGACCGGGAGTGCCGCGTAGATACCGACGGCGCCGAAGCAAAGCGCGGCCAGGCGCAGATACGGGTCGGTCATGGTGGCGCTGGCCAGAAAGCCAAGGGCGCCGAAGCAGGCGGGGACACAGACGTGCCACACCCGCTCGGCGGTGGCGTCGGAGTGACGTCCCCACCGGACCATCGCGATCGCGGCGAGGACGTACGGGATGGCGGAGACCAACCCGACCTGTCCATTGGTCAGGCCGCCCAGCGACTTGATGATCTGCGGCGCCCAGAATCCGAATCCGTAAAGACCGAGCACCAGCCCGAAGTAGACCGCCGCGAACAGCCAGACCCGCCCGCTCAGGAGTCCGTCCGAAAGCCGCACCGGCGCGGGCTCGTCCCGGGCCACCAGCGCTTCGAGACACTCACGCTCGCGCTCGCTGAGCCACCTCGCCGAGGCGGGGCGATCGGGCAGCACCGCCATCACGACCAAGCCAAGCACGATGGCGGGGAGGCCCTCGAGGAGGAACATGGTCTGCCATCCGGCGAGACCGAACAGGGATGTGCCGAGCAGCATGGTCGAGAGGGGGCCGCCGAGGGCGCTCGCGATCGGCACTGCGAGCATGAAGGCGCCGATGATTCGGCCTCGTTCGGGCCCGGGAAACCAGTACGTCAGGTACAGGATCATGCCGGGAAAGAAGCCGGCTTCGGCGATGCCGAGGAGGAACCGGGCGATCAGGAAACTCGCAGGGCCCCGCACCGCCGCCATGGCCATGGCCACCACACCCCAGGTCACCAGGATGCGCGCGATCCAGATCCGCGCGCCGATCCGGTGGAGAATGAGATTGCTCGGCACTTCGAAGAGGAAGTACCCGATAAAGAAGATGCCGGCGCCGAGCCCGAAGGCGCTCGCCGAGAGACCGATGTCCGCGTTCATGGTCAACGCCGCGTAACTGACATTCACGCGGTCGAGGAACGACACGACATACAGCAAGCCCATGAAAGGGATCAGACGGCGCGCCGCCTTTCCAAGCACCGCCTGCTCTTCGGTGGTGAGCGAGCTACGAAGGGCACGAGACCCACGAAGTATCGGACGGTCGAACATTCAGATGGCCCCCAGGAGGGTATGATTCTCCACCTTTTTCAGGAGGGTCATATAAATGCGAATCTCCCCAGCCCGCGGCAGACTCATCGCTCTGCTTGTCGTCGTCAGCGCTCAGGTTTTCGTGGTGGTGCGCGACCTCGCGGGCCAGAGTTCCGTCGAAGCGCCGTACTTCGAAGTCGATCCGATGTGGCCGAAGCCTTTGCCGAATCACTGGGTCCTCGGAATGTCGATCGGCGTCTCGGTCGATGAGCGCGATCACGTCTGGATGGTCCACCGCGGCGCCTCCACCCTCGCCAACACTGAAAAAGGCCTCGAACTGAAGCCGCCGACCAGCGAGTGCTGCGCCGCCGCTCCGCCGGTGCTCGAGTTCGATCCCGAGGGCAATCTCGTGGGTCACTGGGGCGGGCCGGGCGAGGGCTACGAGTGGCCCTCCTCCAATCACGGGATCGCCACCGACAACAAAGGAAACGTGTGGATCGGCGGCAATGGCCCCGAGGACGCCCAGGTGTTGAAGTTCACCCGGGCCGGGAAGTTCGTTTTGCAGATCGGGAAATCCGGCGCGCGGCAGGGACCGCCCGGTAAGGACGGAAAGCCGACCTACGTAGGGGGCAGCAGCGACACCCAGGCCTTTGGCCGGGTGGCCAAGATCTTCATCGATCCCAAGGCCAACGAGGCGTACCTTGCGGATGGGTATCTGAACAAGCGCGTCGCCGTCGTCGACGCGGATACGGGCAAGCTCAAGCGCTTTTGGGGCGCCTATGGCAAGAAACCCGACGACACCGATCTCGGCCGCTACAGTCCGTCCGCGCCGGTGGCCCAGCAGTTCCGGAACCCCGTGCACTGCGCCGATTTGTCGAACGACGGTCTGGTGTATGTGTGCGACCGGCCGAACGACCGTCTCCAGGTCTTCCAGAAGGACGGCACGTTCGTCAAGGAAGCCTTCTTCGCGAAGAACACCCTGGGGGACGGCTCGGTCTGGGACGTCGCGTTCTCGAAGGACCCGGCCCAGACGTACCTCTACATGGCCGACGGCCTGAACGAGAAGATCCGCGTCCTGCGCCGCGACACTCTCGAAGAGCTCACCAGTTTCGGGGACGGAGGCCGGCAGCCCGGGCAATTCTTCGGCGTGCACAGCATCGCCACCGATTCGAAAGGCAACGTGTACACGACCGAAACGTACGAGGGGAAACGCCTCCAGAAGTTCGTTTACAAGGGGCTCCGCACCGTGACCCGGCGGGACCAGGGCGTCGTCTGGCCGCGATGAAGAGATTGCCGCAGACGCCATGGGCTCGGGCAGGTTCGCGGAGGTGATCGCAGTGTTGGGCCCGCGCTTCCGCGGTCGTGGCTTGAACGGGACGAAAGCAACGCCGTTCTCCTTGCTTCTCGCCCTGCTGGCGACTGCGGTCATGACCGCGACTGTGGAAGGGCAGACCGCGCCTCCGGCCCCGGCCGCGAGCACCAAGGGCCGCGTCTACAGCCTCGCCCAGGCCAGCCGGGGCGAGCTCACGTACATGACCAAATGCGTGTCCTGTCACCCGCCCGGCACTTATAAAGGCGCGGTGTTCCTGAACTGGCAGGGTCGGTCACTGGCCGAACTCCTCGCGTTCCTCATGGAGAGGATGCCGAAGAGCGACCCCGGTAGCCTGGCGCCCAAGGAATACGCTCAGGTGATGGCCTACCTGCTCAAGATCAACGGCAATCCCCCGGGTCGCGTCGAACTGCCGGCGGACACCACGGCTCTGCGCGGGACAACGATCAACATTCTGCCCGACAAACTCTCGTCTTCTCAGTAACCTCCCACGGAAGGACACTCACATGTCACCTCGGTTCCGGCTCACCACCAAGATGGGGCTCACCACCCTCGCGGCCATTGCCCTCGGCGGCGCGCTCACCGCGTTTGCTCAGACCCACGGCGCGGAAAAGGCCAAGGCCCTGGTGCGAGGCAACGCACCTGGAGAATGGCGCTACTGGGGTGGCGACGCGTGGAGCTCCCGCTACTCGCCTCTGGACCAGATCAACGCTTCGAACTTCGAGTCGCTGGAACAGGCGTGGAAGTGGGACGTGGCCCCTTTCGGATCCGATGAGTACTACCGCACGACCCCGCTCTATGCGAACGGGCGCCTCTTCACCGTGGCCACCACCCGTCGCATCGCCGCCGCCATCGACCCCGAGAGCGGCGAGACCTTGTGGATGTGGCGTCTGGACGAAGGCATTCGCTGGCAGAAAGCGCCGCGCCAGTTCGCTGGACGCGGTCCCGCCTACTGGACCGATGGCGCGAACGAGCGGGTGCTCGTGGCCACCCCGGGGTTCCACCTGGCTTCCCTGGATGCCAAGACCGGCATTCCCGACCCCAAGTTCGGTAAGAACGGTGTCGTAGACATGATGGAGACCCTTGGACTTCCCATGGTTCCGCTCGCGGTCGACGACAACGGCCCGCTGATCATCAGCGACGGCGCGCCGTATCGTCAGGCCAAGCCCGGCGAGACCTGGAATGCCGAGAAGGGCATCGGAGCCGATGGCACCGTCGGCGTCGATCCGAAGCTGGGACAGATCGCCTCGAGCTCTCCTCCCATCGTGGTGGGCGACGTCATCGTCGTCGCCAACTCATCGATTCACGGGTACTACCCGATCAAGCTGCACAACCTGCCCGGCTACGTCCAGGGTTTCGATGTCCATACCGGCAAGCAACTGTGGAAGTTCAACCTGGTTCCGCAGAAGGGAGAGTTCGGCGCGGAGACGTGGGAGAACGGGTCTGCGCCCGGCACCCCCGGGGTCGGCAAGAACGACGCCTGGGCGACCCTCTCGGCGGATCCGGATCTTGGTCTCGTGTACATCCCCGTCGGCATGCCCCTCAGCGACGAGTACGGCGGCCACCGGCCGGGCGACAATCTCTTCGGGAACAGCCTCGTGGCCATCGACGTCAAGACCGGTCTGCGCAAGTGGCACTTCCAGATGGTGCATCACGACATCTGGGATTACGACACGCCGATGGCGCCGAACCTGATGGACATCACCGTGAACGGTCGGGCCCGCAAGGTCATTGCCCAGACCACGAAGCAGGGATGGATCTACACGTTCGATCGGGCCACCGGCGAGCCCATCTGGCCGATCGTCAAGACCAAAGTGATGACGAGCGAAGTGCCCGGCGAGAGGACCGCCCCCACCCAGCCCATTCCCACCAAGCCAGCACCCTATGCGCAGCAAGGCCTAGAGGAAGAGGACCTGATCGACTACACGCCGGAAATCAAGGCGGCGGCCCTGAAACTGGCGAAGATGTGCCGCATGGGCCCGTACTACATTCCCCCGTCGCTCGCCGACGGCAGCACGCCGAACGGCTTCAAGTGTTCGTGGTACGCGCCCGGTGCGTCCGGGGGAGTGAACATCGACGGCGGCGCGTCCGCTGATCCCGAGACCGGTCTTCTGTACGTCGCCTCCCTGAACGACCTGAGCACGACCGCAGAGGCGCACGATCCTTGTTCGGAGCACCGCTATACCCAGACCCCTCATGACAGTTGCGGGCAGATAGGCGCCCTGCCCGCCCCGCCCGGCTACCAGCCCCCCCTGCGCACCGAGCGGACCGGAGGCCGACGAGGCAACAGCACCGCCACCCTGGCTTCGGCTGAACCCGGAACGTCGACCATCGCCGGCATCTCGATCCTCAAGCCGCGGGAACTGGGCGGCATCACGGCCTACAACATGAACACCGGCGACAAGGCGTGGTGGAGTCCCAACGGCGGCTTGTTCACGCCCAAACCCCAGGCCGCCTCGCCGGATGCGAAGCTGTTCGAGGGCGTCACCCTCCTGCCCACGAGTCCCCGCGGTCAGGCTCAGGTGATCACCACAAAGAGTCTGGTGATCTACGGGACCGGCCGGGGCGGCGGACCGCCCGGAACGGAACCCGCGCTCCTCGCGGTGGACAAGGCGACCGGCAAGCAGGTCGGCTCGCTGCCGATCCTCACCACCACCACCGCGGTGCCGATGACGTTCATGCACAAGGGCGCTCAGTACATCGTCTTCGCGACCGGCGGGGCCCGGGAGGCGTCTCTCATCGCCCTGCGCCTGCCGAAGTAGTCGAGCCCCTAGTCTCTCGCCGTCCCGACCACGGTCAGAACTTACGGCGGGCCATTCGGCAACCGATGCCGGCAGCTGACTGTCACTTCTCCTTGGCGCGAGCCAGGCCTTTGACCGACGGTGTCCGGTTCGGCGTCCGCAGCAACTCCTGCTCGTAGGCGGCGGCCGCTTCCTTCGCGCGGCCAGCTTCGAGCAGCACGTCGCCGTATAACTCGAGTGCCGGCTTGATGGGTTCGGGTGGGCCCGAGGGGGCGCTCATGGTCAGCTCGATGTCGACCGCTTCCTTCGCCAGTCGTGCGGCCTCGTCCTTCTGCCCCCGCGTCAGGTTCGACATCGCGGCGATTTGCTTTTCCATGATCGCCGGCGCCTTGGCGGCGTAGGCGTTCCCGCCCGCTTCCGCCTTCTCGCGCATGGCGCGCAGTTGAGCTTCGGCCTTCTCGGCCGTCGCCGCGTCGCCGAGCTTGACTGCGCTCATGCCCGCGATGAACGTCCAGGTGGCGCTCCCGCTGACGTAGGCCATCCCCGGCATCCCCGGCATCCCCGCGTGCTCGTCGCCGCCGCTCGGGCTCGCGGCGTCGGGGACGGGAATCTTCTCCCACTGTCCCGACTCGAGAATGTACCGCGCTCGCATGCCCAGGTAGCCGTCGCTGATGCCCCGGTTAGTCGGGTTGCGATCGGCGGCCTGCCTGGCGAGTTCGACGTTCTTCTTCGCTTCGTCCCACTTGCCCATCATCAGGTTCGCGTACGTGAGCCAACCCAGGGTGTGGAAGTCTTCACGTCCCTCGGTGAGGTGCATGCGCGCGTTCAGGTCGGTGGCGGCCTTGTAGGCGTTGATGTTCGATGCGGCTACCCCGGGCCACATGCCGAGTTGCAGGAAGATGTGCGAGGGCATGTGGAGAGCGTGCGCCGCCGAGGGGGCGATCTTCGCGTAGGCCTGCGCGGCCGGCAGCGCCAGCGGCGCGTGATCGGGATCGTCGAAGGAGTGGATGATGAAGTGCGCCGCGCCCGGGTGATTCGGGTTTTCCTGGTAGACCTTCTCCACGATCGAGGCCGCGAGGGCCTGGCGTCGGAACCCCTTGTCGGCGGGGCGCACGGTGCCGAGGAGGGATAGGGCGTACAACGTCGCCACTTCGTGATCCTCGGGCCACTGCGCGTACATGTTCGCCATCGCCTGCGAGTAGGCCTCATCGCGCGCGAGCTTGTCGCCGGCGGCGTAGAAGAGCCGATCGACCGCCTCGATATAGCCCTTTTCCTTGGGCGTCTTCGCTTTGACCAGCCGGCCGTCGAGGGTTGGCGCGAGGTTTACGAGAGCCTTCTTCGCCGCGTCGAGGTCGACTTGCGCCCAGAGCGGATGGTTGTAGCTCATGGCCTCGCCCCAGTAGGCCAGGGCGAAGTTCGGATCGGCCTTTTGCGCACGGTGAAAGGCGTCGGCGGCCTCGTCGAACTGGAAACTGTGGAGGTCCTTCACGCCTTCGAGGAAGGCGGGTTGTGCTTCGTTCGCGCCAGAAGTTGCGAAGCGAATCGTGCCCAGCGCCGGCGCCTGCGCCTGTGCGGAGGCGGAGGTCGACCCTTGCGCCGTGAGTATCACGAGTCCCACCACCGAACCGACCATGTTCGTTCTCATTCATGCTCTCCTTAGTAGAACCCAGTCTAGTCCTGGGTCGCAGATGTCCGTGACCAGGGTCCACGCGACGAGAGGCCGCCCTCCCCTTCTGCGCGCGTTCTGCGCGCGTTGACCGGGATTCGCCCTCCAGATAAGGTGGCGCCAACTCGAAAGGTGGAGCATGGCCCTTGGCGGTTCAGCGATTCCGACTCGCCGGTTGTTTGTGAAGGCGCTGGGGACCACGGCAGCGGCTACCAGCGCGGCCCGCGCTTCTGCCCAGTCAACGCGGAGCCCCGCCAAGACCACGGGATCCCGCCGCCCGCTGAAGCCGATTGGCAGCCCCGTCCTCGACAGCCTGCGACCGGTGATCGAGGGCTCACGCCACGTCAAGACCGACGTGACGAAGGTCGTCGACGTGGCGAAATGGATGGCTTACGAGGAATTGCCTTTCCCCCAGTTCACCCTGCCCTTCGGGCTGGAGAAGAACCGCGACGAAGCCATCGACTTCACCCTGGTCTCGAGCTCGATCAACAGCGCGTTTTCTGATTTCAACACCGGCGTGAAGTTCGTGGCTCAATACCAGGGCCTGAGCTTGTCGGACTCGCAGGGCATGACGGCCTGCCTGAAACGGGCGATGGAGGCCGGGATCGACATTCTCGACGGTCGTTATCTCGCAAAGATCACGCGGCCCGAGCTGGCCAGGATCTTCGAAGGCAACATCGAGATGCCCATGCTCGACGAGAAGCTCCAGGTGTTCAACGCCGTCGGCCAGGCCCTCACGGAACGCCACCGCGGCTTCTTCCACAACTTCGTCGCGACCTGCTCGCCGAGGCTGTTCGATGGCGGCAAGGGTCTGGTGGATCGCCTGGTCGCCGAATTCCCGCGCTTCAACGACGTCAGTCCCTACCGGGGCCAGGAGATCAAGTTCTTCAAGCTCGCACAGCTCGCCTATTGGGGCCTGTATTCCGGATTCAGGGGCCACGGCGGTTTTCGAATCGACGACATGGGCTCGATGACCGCTTTTGCCGATTACATCGTGCCGGTCGCCCTACGGGTGATGGGCATCCTCGTCTACTCTCCCCAACTCGACGAGAAGATCCGGACCCATCAGCTGATCCTGCGGGACAGCGATGAAGAGATCGAGATCCGCGCCCACATGCTTTATGCGTCGGCGCTGCTCACCGAGGAGATCAACGCGTTGCGGCCCGCGGAGTTGCAGGTGATCATCCCGCAGGTGGACGCGCGTCTCTGGCTCAACTACCACACCACGCACTGGCCCCACCACCTGACGCGCACCATCATGTACTGATGCGCCCGCGATGGGCGCGGGTTACCGGTTCCGGGCCTTCCACTTCGCTTCGAAGCTCTTGCGATCGACGAAGGATTTCTGGGTGCCCACGGCGGTGGTGGAC
>JANLSZ010000392.1:0-18803 GCA_031362685.1 Vicinamibacteria bacterium
AGAACCTCGAGACACGGTCTGAGGCGGACAAGGTCCTGGCTCTGCGAAAGCGCGCTGCTCGCCTCGGTTTCCAACTTTTACCGTCTCCGCAAGTCTCATAGAAACAATAGGTCGCAGCAAGGTTACTCAGCAGCCACACGATTCATTCGTTTCGGTATTCAAAGTGGCGACGCACGAGCCGTTCCCGGCGCCGCGAGCCCACATCAGTGCCTGGCCCCGCGGGCCCCAACTACCAAGCCTGAGGGAACGCGTCGATGCCCGTGGATGTGAAGGGAACGTCCGGGTGCTTTGGCCGTAGGGTCACCACGCTTCCGCGGTGTCCCCGCACGGGAGGGGTTAGGCCGGGTTTTCCTCGTCGGGACTGCGGCGCTTCATTCGTTTTCGGAGGGCGTTTGCCGACAGTCCCAGGGTTTGCGCGGCCTCTTCAACGGAGCCGTCGGTGGCGGCGAGGGCGCGCGCCACCATCTCGGCTTCGGCGGCATCGGCGGCTCGATCTCTGACCTCCCCCAGCGATCCGCTCAGGTCGATCACGTCGGCGATGGACGCTTTGGGCGCCACCTGCGCATCGATGCGGAGATGTTCGGGTTCCACCACGTCTCCGCCGCACAGGATCACCGCCCGCTCGATTCCATTCTGAAGCTCGCGCACATTCCCCGGCCACGCGTGTTTCGTCAGCACTTCGATGGAGCGCGCGGAGAGAGTGAGCGCCTTTCTTCGGCCCGCCTCGCGGGAGAACTTGCCAAGGAACGATTCGGCCAGGGGGAGGATGTCGTCCGTCCGCTCCCGCAGCGGTGGAATCGTGATCTCGATGACGGAGAGCCTGAAAAAGAGGTCCTCGCGAAACTCGCGGGAGGCGACCATGGCCTTCAAATCCCGGTTGGTGGCCGTCACCAGCCGAAGGTCGATGCGCCGGGTTTCGGTTCCGCCCACGCGGTCGAACTGTTTCTCCTGGACCAGCCTGAGGATCTTGGGCTGCAAGGAGAGGGGCAGTTCCCCGATCTCGTCCAGGAACAACGTTCCGCCCTGGGCCATCTCGACCCGGCCGAGTTTCCGGGCATTGGCCCCGGTAAACGCGCCCTTCTCATGACCGAAGAGTTCGTTCTCGAGCAGAGACTCCGGAATGGCCGCGCAGTTGATGGCCACAAAAGGACCTTTGGCCCGGGGCGAAAGTTGATGAACGGAACGAGCAAGAAGCTCCTTCCCCGTCCCGCTTTCGCCCAGGATCAGAACCGTGCTCTCGCTGGGGGCCACGCGCTGGACTTGAAGGAGGGCGTTCCTCAAACCCGCGCTGGTACCCACCAGCCGCGGCAAGGACATTCGATCCTGCAACTCCTCCTCCAGCAGGATGGCCCGTCGTTTCAGCCGCCGCCGAGCCAGGGCCCGGTCCACGAGCAGGAACAGGTGATCGGTATCGACGGGCTTGGTGAGAAAGTCGGAAGCCCCCTGGCGAATGGCGCGCACCGCGTCTTCGATCGAACCAAATGCGGTCATGACGATGACGTCGGTTTCCGCGTTGGCCCCAAGCGCGGCCTCGATAACATCGAACCCGCTTCCGGCGGGGAGTTTCAGATCGGTCAGGACCACCCCGAAGTTCGCACGAGCCAGTGCGCGTTTCGCTTCGTAAGTGTCGGCGCAGGCCTCCACTTCAAGGCCTCGAGCCCTCAGGGTCTCGGTCAGAGCGACCCGAAGCGATTCCTTGTCCTCGACCAGCAGGACATCAATCAAGCGCGGTCAGCGGAGCCAGCCCGGAGGGATGCCGTTCTTGCGGGCCTCGGTCTCCAGTACGGTCAGAGACTTCCTGGCATTTGCCACCACCAGCCTTTGCTGCTCGAGCTGGGCTCTCAACTCTACGAGCCGCGCCTCGCGCTTTTGGAGGCGCATGGGATCCATCAGGTCCTCGGTCGGGGCCCCCACATCCGACTGGAATGCGGCGAGTTCGTGTTCCATGGCGGTCAACCCGGCCTGGGCCGTCAATATGTCAAGGTTGGCAGCATCGGCCCGGGCCTTCCAAACGGCCTTTTGCGAATCCTTGGACGGGCCGGAAGGCTGAGTTTCCGCCGGGACAGGAGAAGTGCCTCCGGAAAGGGTGGTGACGGAGCCGCCGGGTCCGGTTTTGGCGTCGCCCTCGGTGTAAACGCGACCTGGGTTGGCGAGCTTCGCGCGGCGTTCCTTTTCTTTCCTGGCCACCGCGGCAAGATCGTCGGTGAGGGCTGGAGAAGCCAGCGAAAGGAAGAGGACCAGGCTGGTGGATCGACGTAACATTTCCGCTCCCGCCTCAGCTCCCCGAAAGCTGCTCAATCCGGGTATTGAAGATACGAACATCGGCGGCGCCCGGAGCAAGCCGAACATATTCGCGGTAAGCCACCACCGCTTCCTCATCGCGCTCCAGCCGGTCGAGAATGCGACCTTTTTCACGATAGAGAATCGAAGCCGATGCATTCGCCCCCAGGCCCTCGTCGAGCAACTTGAGCGCATCGGCGCTTCGGTTCTGCTGCATGTAGACCTCAGAGAGCAAAGCCCGGCTCAGGTCCGCGGCCGGCATGGCCGCCAGAATGCCCTGGTACAGAACCACCGCACCCGGAAGGTCGTTGGCCGCTTCGAGGGCTCGCGCCAGTTCCTGCTTGAGGGCAAGGTCGTCGGGTTGCAGGGCCACCAGCTTTTCCAGAAAGGGCCGGCCCAGGGCGGGAGTGCTGCTGCGGTTATAGAGATTTGCCACTTCCCGCAGTGTGTTTACATTCTCGGTATCGATTTGAAGAGACGCTTCGTAGGCCTTGATGGCCTCGGCGGTTCGGCCCGCGCGATGGAGCGCCTTGGCCCACTCCGTTGCGTACTTGGGTGTGCCGCGATCGAGATTGAATGCGGCCTCGTATTCAGCCAGGGCGTCCGCGATCGCCTCTGACCTCTCGAGCGCCTCGGCCAGAGTGAGCCGGTAGTCGGCCCGGTTTGAGGCCGCCACCGCAAGCCTCAGCAATCGGACCGCATTCGGATAGTCGCCCGCGCGCAGCGCGGCCACACCCTCACCGTACTCCCTAACCCCGGCCGCGGGCGTTGCCAGCGTGGCCGGCGCGGTGGAAGCGGTGGTCTGGGGCCGGGCCACGGTCTGGGGCAAGGCCGGAGGCGAAGCGGCGATCGACCGCCAGGCCGCAAAGCCCACGCCCAGCGTCAACAGGACAATCACCAGGGGCACCAGCGGACTCTGCGTTTCGTCGGCCTCGCTGAGCACGAAGCCAGGCTTTCCCTTTACCGGGGCAGTCTGATCGCCGGCTCCAACTCCTTCAAGGGGCTCTCCGCATTTGACGCAGAACTCCTTGTCGAGCCGGTTTCGGGTCGAACACTGAGGGCAGGTCCTGAAATTAGGTTTCATGGTTCCTGGGCGAAGCGTAGCGCCGATTGGTGAAAAAAGAAAACCCCGGCGGATGAATCCGGGGGTTTCTCAGCCATCATTGGCGGGACCGATCGCGATTTGTTTGCTTATGGGTTCACGTTGCAGACGGCGCTTCCGGCCCGCCAGTTCCTCGTGGTCGCACTCAGGGCCATGAAGGCAGGAGTGCCGGGCTGCAAACCCAGGTTGACCGCGGTGGTGGACGTAGCGAGGGGAGGAAGCTGAGCTTGTCCGTCCGGGGGCGCGGGTGCGGGGGGAGCGCTCTGAGCGCCCAAACCACGGTCGATAACCAGCGTGCCTTCGTTGGTGATGTGCGGATTCTGCAGAACCTGGCCGCTGATCACGGCATACGCGTCGTCGGACTCGGCGTTGGAGGTCGAGTTGAGATCAAGGGCAGCCAGGCCGGTCAAGCCCTGGAGCGCAAAGAGCACGCTGTCGAAGCGAGATACGCAAGGCTGCAGTGGATCAGACCCGGCGGCGAACGAGAGTCCGGTGAAGAACACGATCGGCGCGATGGGGTCGGGCGGGGTGAGGGGATTCCGGTCGCTATCCCCTCCGCTGAAACCGGCGGCGGGGGCGGAGTTGCCACGGTAATTCAGCGGGAAGTCACGGGCGAAGAGCTGAGTGACCGGGCCGGCCGGAGTCGCCGCCGTTCCATCACTGTACCCATACATGCGGAACCGGGGGGGAGGCGTTCGGAGACTGACCCGGCTGTCTCTTCCAGAGGAGGTGAACACTTGAGGCACCAGTGTGCCGACCGGGTCAACCACGGCCAGCAGGGCCAGACCGTTTGCCAACGGCTGATCCAGGTCCGAACTCAGGTCGGACAGGACCACGGGAGCCACGCCAGGGTTTCCCGGCGAGTAGCGCCAGATCCGGCTGTGCAGATCGCCGAAATAGACCTGCTCTGCCGCGGCCTCGACCGGGTTGGTCAGGAAGTCCCTCCCGGCCGGGGACAGCTTTGAGGTGCCTTCAACGGTATAGGCCGCCGGGCTCGCCGGAAGCACGTTCGGGAGGGAAAGACCGGCCTGCGTCACGGTGCCGTCGGGGAGCGCGAAATGATAGATCACGTCCCCACTGAGGGCATCGAGAACGAAGAAGGTCTTTCCTTCTGCGGGGACGTCGGAATAGCCCGATCCCATGAACATCGCAAACTCAACCCCGGCGGGCCGGCGAGGGGTGACGTGCAATGCCTGTTTGACGAAGCCAATGGCGGGCACCGACCAGGTTTCACCCATTTCAAGATAGGCGCTGTAGTCCGCAGCGTCATGGGTGTACGCATTCGAGGCGGACTTCACCAGGCCGTCCCGGGTGTCGAAGTTGCCCCGGCTCCAGACCACAATGGGAGCGCTGGTGTCCAATGAGTGGGTGGTGAACACACCGGGGACGGTGACGTCGATGGCGGTCATGTTCTTACCGGCGATCCCGCGGCCGAAGATGGCCAGAGTCCGCCAGACCCCGCCGGCGGTGACCGTCTTGGCTTTCTTGTTACCTGAGGCGGGTATTGTAAGGGGGGGGGCGGAGCCGGAAACGAAGACATCGGTGATGCGCACCGGGGCGGCCAGGAGATAAGTCTTCTGGCTCCGGGTCTGGGTCTTCAACAGCGACGGGAGTTTTCCGAGCTGGTCGAAGGGAACGAAGGCCCACAGTTCCTCGCCACCCGTCTCGCCGGAACAATTCAACGACAAGGGCGGGAAACCGGAAACCGGCGTGGTCGGGCAGGGACCGGCCCGGAACGCGTGCAATCCCTGGTTGGTGGCGTGGTAGACAACACTCATCTGCGGCTTGAGGTTGTTGTCACCCACGCTATCCTGGCTATACAGGGACGCCGGGCTCTCGAAGTCGGGATTTCGAAGCCCCAGTCCATTCTTGGTGGCGTTGACCGCAGCCCCGTTGGAATCGCGAGGCCCGTCCCGGAAGAGCAGGTACTCCGGCTGCCTGTAGGTTAGCGGCAAGGCCAGAATCGGAGGCGTCACCAAGGCCGGAGCGGCCAGAGTCGACTCGGCCATGATGTAGGGCCGGGCCACGAACAGCACATCCCCGGTGGTCGTTCGGTCGGGCAGACCACTGACATTCGAGACCGCGGCTCCGGCGAGATAGGCGAGCATCTGCTCGCGCGCTTCGCGCTTGGCCCGAGCGAGTGGTACACCCGCGGTCCCGCTGGTGCAATCCGGATGGTTTCTGGGGGTGGCATCGGAGGACGCGATACAGGCCATCGGAAACAGGGCTTGAACCGCGGCCACGGTGGTGAGCGCTGCGCCGATTCCCATGGCCTCGTCGAGAGAACCCACCGGAGCCGGGTTGTTTGCGCTGGGCGCCACACCGTTTGAGTTCGTGGTCGGAGGCCACAGATCGACACGGGCCGGGTCACCCACAGTGGCATCACCCGCCAGGGCCGAAGTGTTGGCAAACAGGAGGTTGGCGGTTGTGTACGAGGAGAGCACTCCCTGGCCCACGGTGCTGAAGATCCGCCGCTTTATTCGCGCCGATGAGCTTCTGATGGTTGCTGGTGTGGCGCCGCCATGCAGCTCGGCGAAGGTATAGGTGGCCAACGGGGTCATGGCCCCGGGATCGTTGACCACTCGATCGATCAGTTTCCTTCCGGCGTCCCAGACTTCGAGCGAGGCGCCCGCGTTGTTCCTGAACGCTTTCAGATGACCGCTGAAGTCCGGCAGCACGAACGTGGACTGGAGCAGGACGGGAATGCTCGTTCCGTATCGGGTCAACGGGTCGAGCGCGTTATAGGGAGAAGGCGCAGGCGCGGGCGGGGGTGAGGGGGCGGGGGTGCCGGCGACATCCACGTACTCGTAGATGGTCTCGGTGATCGACTGCTGGTCCGAGAACTCGCCCGAGGTCTGGCCTTGATCGATGACGGACTGAATGGCCGAAGAGAGGGCGGCCGCGTTGGTGGCGAGGAACGCGTCCCGGCAGGTGGTGCAGGCGGCTCGTTGCGCGGCGGTGGGAATGGCGGCCCACCTCTGTTGAGCGCCTGCTCCGGTAGTCGGGATAGACATGCCGCTCCCGCCCCAGGCGATCCAGTTCGACCGGTTGGCAGCGGCTCCGGTGCCGAAGGCGATGAGGTAGGTGGTGACGGAAGACTCTGGCTCGCTCGCGACGAACCGGTTGTGAAGCTGCTCTGCCTTATGGGCTGCGCGCAGCGCCTGCTGGTCGCCGGTTAGCCCCAGGCCCGCGCCCGTCGAATCCTGGCAGGTGTCGTCGCCGTCAGTCACGAAGATGACGAAAGTCCGCTGTTTCTGGGTTTGGGCCGCGATCACCGGCCAGATCGCCCGCACGTCGGGCAGGGGCAAAATGAAAGGTGTGGCCGGCTGGGGCCCGATACCGGCGGTGAAGACGGTCCTGATATCGATCAACGACTCGGCGATCGGTGTGGCCTGAGCGGCGCGAATGCCCCCGCCCGGGGTCAGGACGCCAAGCGCATTCCGGCTCCCTTGAGTGGGCTGAGTGACGCTGCCGCCCGTGCCATTGTTTTCGGTGTACCCGATGATCGAGGAGCCTGACATGCCCAGTTCGAGATCGAGATAGGGAGTGGCGATCTTGTCGAACTGATCGTTGTCGGTGCACGGGGCGAGGCCAACCAGCGACTTGAAACCGCCGCAGTCCGTACCTGAAGACGCAACCGCGCTGGCGCCACGCAGGAGGAAGATCACGGTATCGGTGACCGCTCCTCCGCAAGAGGACACCACCTGGACGGTGATGGGCGGCACAGCGGGGCTCACGGCCGGAACTCCCGCGGTAAGGAAGCACGGGGTGCCGTTGGCCAGAACCGAAAGCGTCTCGCCATTGAAGTACTTGTTGGCGAAGATCGAGAGATAGCGGCTGGCGGTGGCGCCATCGGTGAAGTCGTATGTCCCAGAGTCGGACCGGCGATAGAGCACGAGGGGCGCCGTCGAGTTCGCCGGACCGGTGTTGGTGGTCACGGCGCCAGCGTTGGCCACCGGAGCCAGACCCGTGGTCGAAAGTGAGAACGGCGACGTGGCATCGGAGGCGTTGGCGCCCGGGGCGCCGATCTGAGTGAGCAGGCTCGCGGTCCAGGAGGACCACACGATATCGAAGCTGGTGGCGAACGCGGGCGACCGGGTGAAAGTGAAGACCCCGGTGCCGGTGTTGTAGCTGCCGGAATACATGGTGGTCGCGGTCAAGCCGCCCAGAGTGGAGAAAGTGTAAGGGGTCAGGGAATCTATGGCCGAATCGGCGGCCGGCGCCCTGATCCCTCCCGCCGCCGCGCTGGCGCCCTGGAGACTGGCGCCCCAACCCGTATAGAGGATCTGGAACGAGTTGGTCAGATCGGCTCCAATACGGTTAAAGGAAAAGACTCCCGTGCTGGCGTTGTAGGCTCCGGTATAACTGGCGGTGAAGAGGCCCACCAGGCCCGAATCGATGGCGCTCATCCGGGCCGCGATGTGACTGGCCAGGGTCGCCCCCGTGTAGGTCCCATTGACCAGCACGATGTTGAAAGTCGTGCCCCCGCGCTTGAAGCGAATGTTCGGCGCGGCGGAGATGATGAAATTGTCCGGGGGGGCAGTGGTGTTGTCAGCCACGCCCATTCTGGTGGCTATGTGGGCGGCCAGGTTGGCCCCCGAGTAAGTCGCGTTGGTCAGGGTGGTGGTGAAGTTCGTGCCGCCGCGACCAATGCGGATGGTGGGGCCGCCGGCGATGGTGAACGAGTTCGGGGGGCCAATGGTGAATGCGGTGAAAGTTCCCACGTTGGGCACGATGGAATACGGCGACGTCACATCGTTGGTGTCGCCCAGATACGACCCCGAAGCCGGAGCGGCCCGGAGAAAGTTACGCAGAGTTACGTTCATCAAAGAGAAAGCCATCGCGAACGGAAGGCTTCCGGAACTGCGCGTGAACGTGAACACGGGCGCGCCCGGAATGGCGGGATCGGAAAAACTGCCCCCGTAACCGGATGCGTCCTGGGCGTTCATCAGGGCGGCCATCTGTTGGGCCAGCTCCGTGCCGGTGTAGACGCGGGCCGGGAGGGGCGCGGTGGTGTAGTTCGTGACCCCGTTCGCGAAGGCAATCGTCCAGTTACTCCCCACCGGGACTTCGAAGAGCCTCAACTGTACTGCCGGCTCGGTGGTGGGGAAGGTGGCGTTCTTGGCGGTGTACTGAAACCGGGTATTGCCGGTGCTCTGCGAGACCTGTGTGGTGAGCGGCTCTCCGACATTATGGACCCCGTTTCCATTGATATCGGTGAAACGGGCTGTGTATGTTGCCTGCTGGTCGTAGATGCCGAACGAAAAGCTGACTTTGGTCTGGTTGGCCGAGATGACATTCTTGAGAACGATCTTGGCCGAGCCGATTTTCGAATCCGGATCGTCGTCGGCGAGACCACCCACGCCCGAGGCGGTTTCTCCCATCGAACCCGACGAGTCAAGCACGACTATGGCGTTCGCTCGAACCGCCAGGTTCAGGATTTCCAGCGGGTCGATGCCCGAGTTGCCCGCGCCGGCAGACCACACCGACTTGTCGCCCGAAGCCAGAAGACCGAAGACCAGGGCGGCGCCGAGGAGCCACGAGGCGAAAGCACGAGGCGAGGACGATCGGATGTATGAATGTGTCATGATGCCTGACTCCTACCTGAGATTTCCGGTGCCGAGGTTGGCCACGCCGGTCAATGCCGAAACGATCGATCTGCCATCGAGGGTGGTGCATCCCTGCGAGTTCGTTCCCGAGGCACTGCCGCCGGCTTGGCCCTGTCTTGAGCTGCACCCCGTGGCGCCTCCACCGGTGGCGCCGGGAATGACGCCTCCCTGGGTGACGACGATCTCGATGATCTGGGTGGCGCGATTTGCCGAACCGACCGGGGTCACGGCCGAGCCTGGAGTGAAAGGCGCGATGCCCTCCGCTACCAGGATGAGAACTCCATTGCCCGGAATGGGGGCCGGCTGGGGGACGTAGTCCTGCAGTGTGGTCGCCGTTGCGGTAGTCTGCCACTGCACCGCTCGTCGTATCCACAGGGTGAAGGCGCCATTCAAGGATGCTCCGCCCACCTGGGTCTGATACTGCACAGGCGGGGCGGCCCCGCCATCATTGACCGAGTTATCCAGCACGATGCCGTATCCGTGGCCGAAGCCCATGCCGTCGCAGGTCCAGTTCTCGTAGTTCCGGGAGGGATTGCCCCAGGCGTCCGGTCGGCTGAACGGAGCATCCGCGCTCAAGGCGGGGGCCGGGTTGGGCGCGGGCGGAGGCCAGGTTCCGCGGGCGGGGGGCAAAATGGTCTCCCAGTTGTTCACCGTCGTCAGGAGTTGCTTGCCAAACTCAATGCCGGCCTCGGCGTTGTAACGCGCCTGTTCGCTCCACCGATGGTTGGTGGCGATCTGCAGCTCCGTAGAGGTGGTGGCGGAGAGCGAAAGGCCCAGACTGGTAAGAAGCATCAGCGCCAAAAGCGCCAAAATCAATGCGAAGCCATCCTGACGGCCTGATTTGTTCATGGTGACACTGACCCTTTTCATGATCTTTCCTTATCTCCACTGACCCGAATAAAGCAACGCTTCCTGGCCCGCTCTCGGCGCGATCCTTGAGGTGAAGGAACCTCGCATGGCCATGACCTGGTTGCCGGCCGCTCGGCTCTCGCCGGTCAGGCCTTCTGAGGGGTTTCCGGCAAACTGATCGCGGTCTGTGACCACTCGGGACCACAACGTGACTCTCAGTTCCTGGACAATATTCCCCTGGCCAGCCAGGGTGCCGTTGGTAATCAGAGGGGCGTTGGCGAGCCAATCGTTTGGGGCTCCCGCCGCTGTGCTGTTCTGAGTCCGATACTCAACCTGAAAGTCTTCGATGCCTCGGGCGATGGCTTGCCAGGCGTTCCCAGGAGGATTGGTTGCGGTCGGAATTCCGCCCACGAGATCGATTCCCCCCGTAGTGCTTCGGTACAAAGTGATGACGCCGCTGGGATGGTTGGGATCGGGTGGTTCGAAACCAATCTGGTAGCGAATAAAATCGGCCTGAGCAATCGCGTACGGATCGCAGCTTGGGCAGCCCCCCAGGGCCTGCGGGTCGGGGGTCGCAGCGGGGAACGGAGGCGGAAGGGGAGGGGGAAGGGGTGGAAGCACCGTGCAGGTCGGCCCCGGGTTATTCGGGCTGGCGAGGTTGTTCTGATTTCCAAACCAGATGGAACAAAGAACGTGCGCGGGAACCGCGGTGGCATTGATTTGCGAACCATCCGGTTGCGGGTTCACAAAAGTGGACGCGTTGTTGACGATGTTGGAGAGCCAGCCGTATTTGGACCAGCCGTTTGGGTAAAGCAGAAAAACCCAACCGGGAGTCTGAAAGCAGGCGGATGGCGCAGCGGGAAAAGTGTCGACGGTCTGGAGAGCTGTGCCAACCAACGCGGTTCCCGCCGCCGGGGGTCCCACCGGACCCGGCACGGTGCGGATCAAGGCGCAGTCGGGCGACTGGCTTCGAATCTCGAGGACGTCGGACTGCCCCCCCCCAAGCGACGGAAAGGCGGGGTTGACCGCCGCGATCGCAACCCCCAACGGACCCAGACCGTTGAGAGCCGGTTCGAAGGCCTGAACATAAGGCCCGAGCCCCAGCCCCGCGCTCACAATATCCTTCTGAATGCGATCCATGGCCAGCCTGAGCTGCTGCTGGCGGTCGGCGACCAGAGGTTCTCGTCCAAACGCGTTCTGGCCCTGGGAAATCAGGCCGTACACCGATCCCATGATGATGAGGGTGACCGTGATGGCCACCAGCATCTCCACGAGGGAGAAGCCTGACGCGGAGCTTCTGGTCCCGGGTTTGATGGTCAACACCAGTGGTGTCTGCGCCGTCGTCTGATGGGTTGAAAGGAGATGGGCCATGGTGTTTCCTGATCTCTCTTTCAAAAGGGACAAATCGGCTGCGTGCAGGCGCGAAGGGTCGTGAACTCGGTGCGCGTTCGGCGGAATCGGAGCGTCGGACTGCTCATCTCGGTCTGGACGGCAAGGTACTTGAGATTCGGGCTGATGCCGACCAGGGTCAGTACGCTCCAACGGGTGTGGAAAGCGCCCAGGCCATCGATAACGTCGTCTTGGAAGAAACCCAGCTGGTCGACGTTCAGGGAATTCGCGGGAGAGTTCGCCAGAGCCGGATAGTTGGTCGATCGGAGTTCTTCGAGCTTCTGGCTGGCCAGGAACGTGGCCCCGGTGGTCCAGTTGGCGATGGAGTTCGAACTGATGGCCACGAACATGAGATTGGACACGGCCACCAGGCCGGTGATCAAGATCCCGGTGGCAATGACCGCTTCGATCAAGGTGAAGCCCGCCTGCCCGCCAAAACGGGAAATGTTCTTTTTCATGGCATCAACCTTTCTGGACCCGTCCGCCCGGGGCGATCGTCACCAGGCGGGACAGGCCGTTCCGTATGTCGATGAGACAGATCGTGGCCTCGGCCCCGGCGGCCGGTGCGAAGATCCCGAGCACCGCGGGCACGAAGGTGAAGGCCGGCGGGAAGGTTCGGACTCCATATCGGTCGAACCGCATCGAAACCTGGTTGCCGGCGGCGGGGCCGGCCGGGCACTGTCCGGCGGCGACCGCGAATTGAACGTTGTCATCGAGCTGGTACCGCGTGCTGAGGTTGCGGTTGGGCGCCACGGTATTCAAGGGCTGACGTCCGGCGCCGATGGTGGGCTCTGGATCTTCGATATGGACCCAGAACACGGACGGGTTCGAGGATTCGATAACGAAGGACACGCCCCACTGAGTGTTGAGCCCGATCGCCCGGCTTCGAGCCCGTTGAATGGCGCTCGCCACCTGGTCTTGAGCGGACCTGATCCGGCTGGCTTGAAGGAAGCCCATGATGTTCGGAAGCGACGCCGCCGCCATGATCGAGATGATCCCGATGACGACGAGAAGTTCGACCAGAGTGAAGCCACGCGCTCTGGCTTTGATCACATTGGGTGCGGTCATGGCGGTCCGTAGATGCAAACGGTGTTCCATTTTTGGTTTGTCTCCTCTAAGTACCAGGTATACAAAGCAGTTCGAAAGGATTCAGGTCCTCAGTTCCCAGTCTTCGCAGCCGCAATTGCGTTACCGGTTGTAGCGGCAGGCTCTATCTTAGGCCAGCGGCAGAGGGTCTGGGTACCGCCTTCGGGGCGCGGCCCGATATCAAGTGTTCCGTGGTGCAGGCTGAGGATCTTGAGGGCCAGGGGAAGCCCGAGCCCAAGCCCGCCCGCGCGCTCGGATTCGAACGGTCGAAGGGCCCGTTCGGGGTCCCTGATTCCAGGGCCGTCATCGTCCACGATCACGAAAGCGTGAGATGAATCGGCGCCGAACTTCACCCACACCTGGCCCGATTCATCGACGGCCTGACAGGCGTTGCGAACCACATTTTCTATGGCGCGTTCCAGGAGATCCTCGTCGCCGGCGACTCGACTGTCGGACCCTTCGATCGAAACCTGAGCGTGGTGATTGGCGCTCTCGCGCGCCACCACCCTGGCCACCATTCGCCCGAGATCGAACTCCGCAAAGCGAACCTCTTCGTTGCGGATGAAATCGAGGAACCGGGTCATCACCGACTGGAGGGTCCGAACTTCGTCGGCGATGGCCAGAGCCCCCTGGCGCACTCGCGCTTCGCTCGCCGCCTCGGCGAACTTCGCCTGCACCGCGATGGCCCCCATGGAATTGCGCACTTCGTGGACGATCCCGGCGGTCAGCTCGCCGGCCCGGGCCATGGCTTCGCGGTCCCGCAGGACGGAGTTGAGCGCGTTTTTCTCGCGTTCGAACGCGGCGCGCCTTTCGTCGTCTCGAACCCGCAGCCGCAACATCGCTTCTTCATACGCGCGGACCGCGGGCGCGCCGTCTGAGGACGGACCTTCCCGGGCGAATCCCACCAGCGAGAACCCAACCAGCGCCGCCAAAAGAATGAGAGCGTGCTGGGCGATCAGAGTTCGGTCGGTGGCGAAGCGCGACACCGTGGTTGAAGAATCGTCCAGTCGAAAGACCTGCGGACCCACAGGGGTGTGAACGAGTCCTAGAACGCTCAGTTCCCGTTCGGAGGCTCGCGAGATTACGACAAGCTCGCCGCTGTCCAGCTTGTTGCGAGTCTGGGGGGTGAGGACCGGCGATTGCGGATCCTCGATGGTGAGGTGGTCGAAAGGCTCGACCGCCAGATCGATGGCGGGGCCAGGTACGGAAACCCGGTTTCGCACCCAGTCGGCTATCTTCGGGAGAAGGATCCCCGCTTGCTCGACCGCGGTTCGCACCCGACTCCCCTGTTGCTCACCGAGGTCGCTCAACAACAGCGACAGCGAAACGACCTCCGCCACCGCCAACAGGCTGGCCGCGAAGAGGAGGGTCACACGGGCGGAGCGCACAGTATTCTCAGTAGGGGAAGAAACGCCCGTACCACCGCAGGACACGGTCGCCGAAGAAGAGAACGAAGATCGCCGATCCGGCCAGAAAGCTTCCAAAGGGAAGCCGGTATTGCCCGATGGGCACCGGGCTCGGTGTTCCATCATCCTCTGGTTCCGCTGGCTCTGACCCTGCCGAAGCTTCGCGGGTCGACTCGTCCGAAATCACCGGACCCTCCAGCGCTTCGTCGGGCCTGCGGTCTGGCTCTAACCCGATCGGACCGTCCCGCCGCAACTTGAGCACCTGCACCAGACCGTAGATCATTCCGGAAAGACTGCCGAGAAAGATGATGAGCATGAGTTTCCGAGGGCCCAGGAAGGCGCCCATCATGGCGCTGAGTTTCCAGTCTCCCTGACCCAGGCCTTCGATGCCTCGCAGGCGCGCGTAGCCACGCGCGATCAGGAAGAAGACTCCGTATCCGAATACGGTAGCGAGGGCCGACTCCTTCCAGGTGACCAGTGCGCCCGGGATCTGGGTCGAGAGGATTCCGATGGCGATACCGGGCAGGGTGACCACGTTCGGAAGCAACTGATGGTCCCAATCGATGAAGGCCAGAACGGTGAGAGCGAAGAAAAATAGAGCCAGGAACGGTGTGAACGGGGTGAGGCCGAAGGAGAGAACCAGACCGGCAAAGCCGATCCCGTGAATGCCCTCGACCAGGGGGTAGCGAATGGAAATGGGCTCGCGGCAGGAAGTGCAACGACCGCCCAGGAAAATCCACGACAAGACCGGGAGGTTCTGCCAGGGAGCGATCTCCGCTCGACACTTTGGACAGCGGGAGGCTGGAAACACAATCGATTCTTCGAGGGGAATCCGGTGGATGCAGACATTCGCGAAACTGCCCACGATGAGGCCCAACAGGGCGGCCGCCAAAACCGGGAAGTAGACGAGGATGGGGGGATCGAGCATGGCGGAACAGGAGCGAGCTTAGCCCGAGGTTGACCTTCGGTCCTGGATGCTTGAAGCTCCCTCTTTCCCATGCTCAGCACCGCCGCCAAAATGAGGATCGCGCGAATCCTGTACCGCGTGATCCACGGTCTAAGGCGTCCCTTCGGTGGTGAGGACCGGATCCAAGTGCGCCGACGCGGTGTCGCGTGGGAACTCGACCTTCGAGAAGGCATCGATCTCACCATCTATGCGCTGGGCGCGTTTGAAATTCCGACCCTGCGCGTACTCGAGTCGGCGGTCAAGGCGGGCTCCACCGTTCTTGACATCGGGGCCAACATCGGGGCCCACACTCTGCATCTTGCCCGGCTGGTGGGAGAGAAGGGTCAGGTCATCGCCTTCGAGCCTACCGATTACGCCATCGCCAAGCTCCGCGCCAATCTGAAGGCCAATCCGACGCTCGCGCCGAGAGTGAAGGTTCATCAGGTGTTTCTGGTCGCCCGCCCCGAGCAGGCCCTGGTGGGGAGCCTCGCCTCGAGCTGGCCGGTGGATGGAACGACGCCCGACGACGCGCAGATGGGGAGCCGGGCCATGGCGGTCTCAGGAGCCAGGGCGGTGACGCTGGACTCGGTCATGGAGGCCGCGGGAAACCCGAGCATTCAACTCATCAAGATGGACATAGACGGTCATGAGCTTGAAGCGCTGCAAGGCGCCCAGTCGCTGCTGGCCCGGGACCGGCCCATCATCGTGATGGAACTGGCGCCCTACGTTTTCCATCCCGTCGAGAAGTTCGATGAAATGGTCAAACTGCTGGTGCGCGCGAACTATGGCTTTCATCCTCTCGGGTCCACGCAGGAACTGCCTCGCGATCCGGAGGCTCTCCGGGCTTTGATTTCTCTCCAAGCGTCGGTCAACGTGGTGGCGTTCCCGGTTCGCGAAGACGCGCCTGACAAGTGAGTCGAGTCGCTAAGATCCCATCATGAGCGAAAGCAGCGCAACCGGCGAGCGGCGGCCTCTCCTGCTGATCGCACTCCTGTGCCTGGGCGTCTCGGCCACCTACCTTCTGTCGATGCTCACGCTCACGGACGGGCATTTCGTCCCTCAGGTCGCGGATCTATATCTCATCGCACAGTACGCCAAAGGCTTCGCCGAGGGTCACCCCTTTCAATACAACCCTGGCGAGGCCCCAACCACGGGCGCCACCAGTCTGCTCCATACCCTGTTTCTGGCCCTCGCCCACTTCGCCGGATTCCGCGGAGAAGGTCTGATCGCATTCGCGATTCTCTCCGGAGGTTGCTTCGCGTTCCTGACCGCGCTGCAGGTTTACCGGGCCGGCAAGACCCTGTCCGGATCGAGCCAGGTGGCCAGGCTCGGCGCGGTTCTGGTCATCCTGAACGGTCCGCTCGCCTGGTCGTTTCACTACGGGGCCGACATTGCTCTGGTGTTGTTTCTTTCGTCGTGGCTTTTTGCGGCATGGCTGGAAGGCGGTGGAGGGGATTCACGCGCCTCTGCGCGGTTTGTATTTCCGGCCTGTCTTCTCGCCCTCACTCGACCCGAGGCTGCGGTTCTGGTGTCGCTCCTCGGTCTGTGGGCTATGCGGGACGCGCGAACGCAGACCGGAAAGTGGACGCTGCGGGTCAAGTGGTTTCTGCCCGCTTTGACCGCGGTCTTTGTGCTGCTGGGACTGCGGCTGGTGACGGGTTCGGCTACCCACACCTCCTTCTCTCACAAACTCCTTTCCGCGAACTGGGGGCCATTCGGCGCCGCGGTCTTCTCGGTTGAATACTGGACGGACATCCTGCGCGGCGTCCTGCTTGGCTTCTATCCGGCTTCGCAACGACTGGGGCTGGGTGACGGCAATGCCCCCTACTTCGCCGCTCCGTTTCTGATGGTCTTCGTCTTCCTGGCCTTGCTCAGGAAATCCGTGGAGATACGGCGGGCCGGGGCTTTCCTGTTCGCGTCGCTGGTCACGGCAATCTTCGTCACCCCAACCATTCATATCGGTGTTCACGCCAACCGATATCTGCTGTTTGCCCTTCCCCCTCTGCTCATCCTGTTCAGCGTGGGGCTGGATCAAGCGGCCACCCTGATTGAATCCGGGTTGTCCACACCACGGGCGGTTGTTTTTCGCCGTCTGAGCCTGGTGGCCATCGTGTTCGGGGCATTGAGCGTTTCTCGCTTCGCCCTCATGTACGCCGACTTCGCCTCATCGGTCTACCGGAAGGATGAGGCCTTGTTTGAATTCATCAAAGCCCGCCTGCCCGAAAGCGCGACCTTCCTCAACAACGGTTCGGCCATCGAGTACCGCACCGGGCGGCGCAGCGTAAACATCAGCGGCGTGGTCACCCCGGGCTTCGCCGACATTCTTCCCGTCGAGACCGAGGCCGCGGCCTTCGAACTGATGAGCCGTCCCTCCTTTGGGCCTCTCCCCCCGTATTTCATCGCCTACGACTCCTACATAGCGGGGTCTCCGGCCTGGAACGCGCTGGTGGGCGGGCCACCGTTGTTCGTAACCTCCAGTCTCGAAGCCTCAGAACTCGCCCTCTACCCGACTCGAAGCGACCTGGTCGGCCGACAGAACAAACTCGTGCGATTGGAACTGCGGGGCGACCTCGCGCTGGTGGATTCGGTGAACGTGGCCGACCCGATCGATGAGCGAACTCACGACTACCAGTGGCGGTCTTCGGTGGGACCGCGGGTCCTCTTCGCGACCTTGAAGCTGGACAAGTATCTTGGAGAAGGCCGGGGTGCCGGAACTGAAGTCGCAGATGGCGGGCGCATCATCATCGGTTTTGAAGAGATGGACGTGGCCACTCCGGTCAAGAGCGCCGACCTCTGGATCGTGGCCCGCACCAATCCCGACCCCTCTGCCCGTTTGCGCCATCCCGAGGGCGAACGCCGCCTCGACCTGGCCATAGCGGAAAGCGGGGTTCGCTTCTCCACCCCGCGGGGCCGAACGGACTGGATCCGCACGGCTCTGCAACCGGGCTGGAACGAAGTCGCGTACCGGATTCCGGCCGCGCTACTGGGCCCGACCACAACCAGGCTGCGCGTGGAAGGGCGCTACGCATCGTACTGGTACGGTTTCTTCCAGGGGACAGACACGCGGCCTGGAACCGAGCGACCTCGGTGAACCAGGAGGGCTGGCCCGCAGTGACTGTGCGCTGGCCCTTCGCTTCCTAGTTGCGCCGCCAGAGCAGGGAGTGACGAGAGATGGCCACGGTCCCGGTCTCCTGGTCGAAATCGAATTCGACTCCGGTGAGGTCGGCGAAACCGGCGATCACCCCCGCCTGTCGCAACTGAGCCGGCGACGACTTCACATCGCCGGTTCGTTCGCGGTAGCTCTGGATCGCCCTCTGAACATCCCGGGCCAGTATCCGGCTGCGCACGATCTTGATCTGGTCACTGGCGTTATCGCGGAGGATTCCGGGTTCGGACTGCTCGTGGATGATGGACCACATGCTCAAAGCGGCCTCGAGTTCACCTCCCTTGCTGAGCACCTGGGCGGCCAGAGCGGACATCCAACCGGGGGCCTCGGGGATCTTCGAAGCCCGGAGAAGAATCTCGGAGCCTCGCAAGGGGTCGTTCAAGTAGAAGAAAGTGAAGAGTCCCTCTTCCTGGCGCAGACGCCAGTCCAGCGGATTGCGATCGGCGCCCCTGGCAAGCAGGGCCAGGCCCAGTTGCGGCTTCCCCGCACCCACTGGACTTTGCTCCGAGAGAAAGACCGCGCCGTACCGATACACGATCGAGAAACGGTGGTCCAGTTCCGCGGCGGTCTCGAGCAGCGGCGCCAGATCCGCAAACCCGGTCCCGGCCTGCTTTTGCCGACCGTAGTATTGGATAGCCCTCATCCAATAGAGATCGGCAAGCATGTCGGAGTAGCCCAGACTGAGGGCGCGAACCACCCGACCCGTCCAGACACTGGACGTATCCGGCTCCGGCCCCATGGCTGCCCGGGCATCATCCACCCGGGTTTCAGCGGCGGGAACGAGGAGCGCGGCCAGGAGCAGGACCACGAGCAGAGGCTTCACTTCAGGTCACGACGACGAAAGGCCAGGCCGCCGAGGGCGAGCAGGGCTACGGAGTAGGCGAGCGCGTAGACGGTCAGGTTGACCAGAACCTCCGCGGGGATGAAGTCCCCGTAAACCGCCCGGTTCTTGAGGTCGAAATTCAGCAGG
>JANLSZ010000403.1:0-31219 GCA_031362685.1 Vicinamibacteria bacterium
CGGGTGTAGTCGTCCCACAGCGCCCGTTCCTTGACGTCGCCGGCCTGGAACTTCCAGTTCTTCTCCGGTTCCTCCAAACGGGCCAGAAACCGTCTCTTCTGCTCGTCCTTCGACACGTGCAGGAAGAACTTGCGAATCACCGTCCCGTTGCGGGTGAGGTACTTCTCCCAGTTCCGGATGTCCTCGAACCGATGATCCCAGATGCGATCGGAGGCGAGCTCGCGAGGAAGCCGCTGCTTGTCGAGATACTCCGGATGCACTCGAACCACCAGGGTCTCCTCGTAATACGAGCGGTTGAAGATGCCAATGCGCCCCCGTTCCGGCAGGCACTTGGCGGTGCGCCAGAGGAAGTCGTGGTCGAGTTCTTCCGAAGACGGCGACTTGAATGAGAAGACCTGGCAGCCCTGCGGGTTCACCCCCGACATCACATGCTCGACGGTCGAGTCCTTCCCCGCGCCGTCCATGGCCTGAAAGACGAGCAGCAGAGCCTGCTGGTCCTGAGCGTAGAGCATCTCCTGCATCTTTCGCAGTTCCTGAACTCCTTTCTTCAGATGCTTCTCCGCCATCTCCTTCGACTCATAGGAACCCGTCGAGTCGGTGTCGATGGACTTAAGCCGCACGCGCACGCCGTGGCGCACGCGCAGATCAGGAAGGTCGATGTCGAATGCCATGGCCCGATCTTATGCGTGCGGAAGCCTCGATCCCCAACCGGGGGAAGGGGCCTCCAATTTTGCTCGTGGTCTGGTACGACGGGTGACGCGGCCTGCTCAACGAACCATGAGGTTGGCCGCGGTGGGCGGCTCGGGTGTTCCTTCGCCGGAGAGCGCTTTCTCCACCGCAAACTCCGCCATCTTCTCGACCGCCCACGGAAAGTGAGCGTCCTTCAGAGCACGGTAGTCGAGGTCAGGGGTGTAGTTGGTGAGGTCGATGCCGTAGTAGCGACCGTCCTTGTAGGCAAGCTCGATGGCATTCATGTCGTAGCCCAGAGCCTTGTTGAAGCGCAGAGACAACTCCTCGGCCTCGTCGCGGATCCGCGCGGGAATGGAGTCGTAGTCCTGGTTGTAACCACCCATGCCGCCGGGTGCGGGATCGTATTGGATGGCGCGAGCGTGCTTGCGGCCAATGGTGGGAACGCGGATATAGATGTCCCAGGTCACGGCCTGCTGCAGCATCATGGTCTTCTGCCCACTCGCCTGGTAGTGGTGCATCAGTTCGTCCATGTTGTGGATCTTGTTGACGTCCTTCCAGCCGCCGCCGAACGCCGGCTTCATGAAACAGGGGAAGCCCACATAGTCCGCATACATCTCGAAGTCGATGGGCCACAGATTGCGCAGGCTCAGTTCGTTTACGTCGTCGACGTACTGAAAATTCGGCAGGACCACGGTCTTGGGCTCGGCGATGCCCAGTTTCTCGGCGATGGCGTAGCCGAAAAACTTGTCGTCGGCGTTTCGCCAGAACGTGTTGTTGATGGCGTACGTCCCCTGCAGGGCCGCCATCTTGAGATAGACGGAATAGTAGGGAACCTCGTGGCCCATGCGGTCGAGGACCACACGGTAGGGCACCGGTTCATTCAGTTTCGTGCCGCCCAGCTGGATCTGCTCGGCAAAGACACCCCGCCCCATCGAGTTCACCTTGCCGATGAAGGCCTCGGGGAACGAGTTTTCACGGCCACGAAGAACACCGATTCGCATGAAGAAAGCTCCTTGAGGTTTTGTGGGAGGGATCTTAAGCGCCCTCGCCTCTAGTGCGAGAATCTGACCCTGCATGCGGCCGGACTACTCTCTGATCGCCCGGATGATCTCCTCAACCCTGTGTCAGACGGGGGCGGAGTTCCCCTGCCCTTATGTGCAAGGCCGGACCGCCCGCTTCTCGGGGTTCGACTGCGACCGACCCCTGCCCGACGGCCTCTACGACTCACTCATGCAGGTGAATTTCCGCCGCAACGGCTCGGTGGTCTATCGGCCCGACTGTCGGGACTGCTCGGACTGTCGAATGATCCGGATTCCCGTCGACCGCTTTCAATTGAACCGGTCACAACAACGGTGCCTCCGGCGCAACCGCGATCTCACCATGGCCCTCGAACCGGCACTACCGACCGACGAGAAGCACGCGCTCTACCAGAGGTACCTCAAAGCACGCCACACCTCGCGGTTGCCGGAGGAGGACGCCATGGACGGGTCTCGCGAGGAGTTTGAGAGTTTTCTCTACTCGTCGTGCGTGAACACCGAGGATGTGGTGTTTCGCGATGCAGCGGGAACGCTCCTCGCGGTCTCCGTCGTCGATCGCGAACCCCGCTCTTTGTCGGCGGTCTACTGCTATTACGACTCGGAAGAGTCCGCCCGCCGGTCTCTCGGCACCTTCAACATCCTCACTCTGGTGGAAGAAGCGCGAAAGCGGGATCTCGATTTCGTTTATCTTGGGTACTGGCTCGGCGATTCGAGAAAGATGAATTACAAGGCCGCCTTCAGGCCGTCGGAGATCTGGAGCCCGGTGCTCGGATTCGTTCCGGCGGTGGTCGAAACCAGGGGCGTCCCGCCGACCGACGGACGCGTGGTTCCCGTCTGAGGACCAGGTACCAACAAGGGCGTCATGGTCACGCCCGCTCAGGCGTGAGAGTCGTAACGCCGCAGAACGCCAACCACCGTGCCCTGAATCCTGACTCGGCCCGCTTCAAACACCATGGGTTTGAGGGTCTCGTTTCTCGGTTCCAGGCGGACCCGGCCATCGGCTTGCGACCTGAAGATCTTGAGCGTCGCTTCGGAATCGTCCACCAGAGCGATGACGGTGTCGCCATCCCGTGCCACCTCTTTGCGCTCGACCACCACGATGTCTCCGTCTTCGATGTGCGCTTCGATCATCGAGTCGCCACGCACGCGAAGCGCGAATCTCTCCCCCCGACCGAGCCAGTCGGCCGGGATCGAAACGGAGTCGGGGGTGGCAATCGCTTCGATGGGAACGCCCGCGGCCACCCGGCCGAGAAGAGGAATTTCCACGGAAGCACCCGTGCTCGAACTCGGAATCTCGAGCGCACGGGAGCGGTGCGATTCCCGGGTGAGAAGGCCACGGGCGGCGAGATTCTTGAGGTGTTTGTGGACGGTCGCGGTGGAGGCCAGGTCGAAGTGGTCGCAGATTTCCTGAATTGAAGGGGCGAAGCCGCGACGATCGATCGAGCGAGTCACGAAATCGAGGATCTGTTTCTGCCTTGGAGTTGGGTTCACGGCTTAGGAGTATAGGCGAAAGAAAAGCGAATACTCAAGAGGTGCGAAAAGAGGCCAACGAATTTGGCAAGTCGCCGTTCATGGCCGGCACGCGAATCTTCGGCATCGCGGTGTAGATTCTCCCCACATGGCGCTTTCTGCTGGCAGCAACCTTGGTCCCTACCGCATCATCGAGCCGGTCGGTCGCGGCGGAATGGCGAGTGTTTTCAAAGCCTACGAGGCCTCCCTCGACCGGTACATCGCGCTCAAGGTCCTGCCGCCAGAGTTCCTCCACGATCCCACCTTCGCGGAACGGTTCCGGCGCGAGGCGCAAACTGTCGCCCGCCTCGAACACCCCCAGATCATCCCGATATTTGCGTACGACATCGATACGGAAACGGGCACGCCGTGGATGGCCATGCGGCTCATTTCCGGTGGGTCCCTTTCGCAAAGAATCAAGCGGGGTCGCCTGGCCCCGAGCGAGAGCGCCCGCATTCTGAAGGAGGTCGCGGACGCTCTCGACTATGCGCACAGCGCCGGCGTCATCCATCGCGATGTGAAGCCGCAAAACGTTCTGCTCGACGACGGGGGGCGTGTCTATCTCGCCGATTTCGGCATTGCCAAGATGGTCGAATCGACCGCCCACATGACCCAGACCGGCATGATCACGGGCACCCCGCAATACATGGCGCCGGAGCAGGCCCTGGGCAAGTCGATCGACAAGTCGATCGACATCTATGCGCTTGGCATCGTGGCGTATGAACTCTTCACCGGACGTGTTCCTTTCTCCGCAGATACGCCGGTAGCCGTGCTGATGAAGCAGGCGAGCGAGCCCATGCCTTTGCCCCCGGTGTCGGAAGTTCAGGAGGAAGTGACGCGGGCGATCCTGCGCGCCACCGCCAAGGACCCAGCCGCCCGTTGGTCTTCGGCCAGCGCCTTCGCTCGGGCCATCTCCGAAGCCACCACGTCGGTGGGGTCGGTCTCGGCCACATCGGCCATGCCCGCCCTCAACCAGGAGACGATTCAAGGCATTCCCGCCCCGACCCTTGCCGCCCCGGGCAAGACGGCCTTGAACAAGACGGTGGCGGGTCCGGCCCCGACCGAAATTCAAGCACGACCGGCGCCGTCCAGCCGAAGCACAGGTTCGGGAATGGGGGTCGCGGCCGCCGTGCTCGTGGGCCTGGCCCTCCTGGGCGCCGCCGCGACCTATCTGGGATACCGGTATTTCCAATCGACCGCAACCGTAGAGACTCTGGTTCCCTCGCCCACTCCTTTGGTTGCCGCTCCGGCCCCGTCTGAAGCCGCCGCAGTCGCATTGGCGGCGACTGCGACGCCCATGCCCGCCATGCCCGCGCCAACGCCACAGACGCCCGGGGTGGCCCCCGCCGATGCCACGACGGCGCCCTCAACAGAATCGCTCGAAGACTTGCGACCATCGCTGACTCCGGCTCAACGAAAGGCGATCATGAGCCTCCCCAGGCGAGAACGCGCAGCGGCCGTGGCCGCCGCACACCAACAACAAACCAGGCCCGCGCCCGATACGGGACCAACCACGGCCGTTGATGATCGCCCGGCCGCCGCCGCCCCCCCAAAGCCGCCCCGCACGCGGATCGTTCTTGAGGTCGAAGCCTCCCAGCCTTCCACCGGCGCCCAGATCAGCGCCCTGTATGCCCAGGTTCTGGTCGATAACCGGCCCTTCCGCGACTTCGTGATCCGTTTCGCGGGCGGCAATTCGTTCGCGCGCTGGAAGAAGGTGGAGAACATCGTATTGGAAGGGGTGCCGCTCTCGGCCCGGGAAATCACCCTTGCCGTAGCCACCGATTCGGGTCTGAACGAGGAACGAATGGAAGGCTCGACCCGACTCTCCCTGGAGGGCGAAGAGACCAGCCTCAGCGTGGTGGTGCGTTTCTACAACCAGTTCGACAAGTCGGTGAGATTCCGCTAGCCGCGGGGTTGCAGGGCCAGGCTCACGATTCGGTGAAGCAGTTCACCGAAGGAAATCCCGGCCGCGGACGCGGCCTTGGGCAGCAGAGAGTTGATGGTCATTCCAGGCAGGGTATTGACTTCGAGGACCACCGGACCGTTCGGACCCAGGATCATGTCCGTTCGCGAGTACCCCTGGCAGGAAAGACTGCGGTGCGCGCGCCGCCCGAGCTCCTGGGCGTTCCGGGTGGCCTCTTCGGAGATTCTCGCCGGACAGATCTCCTCGCACTGATCCGGGTCGTACTTGGCCTGGTAGTCGAAGAATGCCCGCTTGGGGACAATCTCCACCACCGGAAGCGCCTGCAATTCGGAGCTGCCCACCACACCGAGCACGCCCACCGTGATCTCCGTACCGAACACGTGTTCTTCGATCAGAACCTCGTCGTCGTGATCGAGGGCCGTGCGAACCGCAACTTCCATCGCGTTGGGGGAACCGACCAGAGACATGCCCACGCTCGACCCTTGCTTCGACGGCTTAACCACCGCGGGCAGAAAGGCGTTCGCTTTCGCAATCGCCGCGGAAGCGTCGTGAGCAAAATCGGCGCGCGAAATGTGAACGCCCTTGGGCACCGAAATTCCATCGGCGGAGAGCACCCGCTTCGTCATCACCTTGTCCATGGCCAGGGCCGAGGCGAGAACACCGGAGCCGGTGTAAGGCGTGCCGATCAGGTCGAGAAAACCCTGGATGGTCCCGTCCTCCCCGTACTTCCCGTGAAGGGCGAGAAACGCGACGTCGATCCGCCCCTCACCCTGGTTGGCAAGGGCCGGCGACGCGGACTGGGCCAGGGTTTCCGCGCGGGTCACCTGATCCCGCATCGCTGACGAGAGCCCTTCGCGGTACGGAAGCGCCCGGCGCGGTCGCGATTCCTGAAGGGCCAGCGCCTTCGCGCGAAGGTCGGGGGACAAAGCCTTATGGTGGGCCATCAGAGCCAGGGGGTCGAGAAGCCGCGCTTCATATCGATCCGGGGGCAGATTTTCCGCAATCATCAGGCCGGACGCGAGTGAGATCTCGCGTTCTTCGGACGCGCCGCCAAGGAGAATGCCGACGCGGATCCGGCGGGTCACGAGTTCGAAGCGCCCTCGCGCCGAATCGGCGTCGGGTGGCCATGCTGATCGACGGCCACCAAAACGACCTCGGCTTCGGTAACCTGCACGCGTTCGCCTTCTCCGGCACCCCACCGCTCCGCTTCGACGCTCACCTTTACGGTGATGGAGGTCCGGCCGATTCTCGTGGTTTCAGTGAAGAAGTTCACGATGTCGCCCAGAAACACCGGAGCATGAAACTCCACTTCGCGCATGGCCTTGGTCACGTATCGATGCGCGCCTGCTTTCCTCGCCTCCACCGCAGAGGCAAGATCGATGTGAGAAAGAATCACTCCACCGAAGATGGTTCCCATGGCATTGGTGTCCTTGGGAAGGAGAAGAACCTTGATGGCGGGAATTCGTGCGGTCATGGCTTTTCAGGTTGCGACGAACCCTGGTCGGAAACGACAAACCTTAAGAACGGAGGACCGCCGCTTTCAACGATTCGACCGCCTTGTCGAGTACCGGATCCTTGCCGGGCGCGCCGATGGAATCAAGCGATTCAGGATTTCGAACCAGGGTCTTGGGGGTCAGGCCTTTTCCATTGATGGGCTGGCCTTTCGGGGTCAGATAGCGGGAGACGGTCAGCAACAGGCCTCCGCCGCTCTCCAGGGGAATCTGTTTTTGAATGCCTGCGCGGCCGAAAGTGTTTTCGCCGAACAGACTCGCTCGATCCAGATCAAGAAGGCACGCAGCCACGACCTCAGACGCACCCGCGGTTCCTCGATCGACCAGAATCGCGAGAGGGCCGGCATAGGCGCGCGAAAGATCGCTGGCCATGAGCGTTTGCTCGGGCGCCCCTCGCGAGGCCACTTTGGCCACGACGCCTCCCTTGATGAACAGCTCGGCGAGACTCACCGCGTTCTTCAGGGGTCCGCTGGCTGAGTTTCGAAGATCCAGCACCAGGGCGTGGGCTCCCTGGGCCTCCAGACCGGCCAGGGTCGTCTTGAGCGTGCTGGCCAGGCCATCGTTCACATCGGCCACGGCAATGTAGCCGATACCACCCTCGAGAAGGCGCGACACCGGGAGGCTGGGCGCAGGTCTTTCTCTAACCAGAGAGCTCTCAAACGCATCCGTTCCCGATTTGAAGATCGCAACTTTGACGGTGGTATCGGGCTCGCCCTCCAGCAGTCGCTCCCCCTTGGATACGGTGAGGCCGTGGGTGTGCCTTCCGTCGATGGTCTTGATGAAGTCGCCGGCCTTGATTCCCGATTTCCGAGCGGGAGACCCGGGCCGCGTGGCCACCACGGTCAGGAAACCAAAACGGCGGCCCAGAACGATTCCGGTGTCGGCGGAAGCGTGCTTCGCGCTTTGAAGCGCCTTGAAGTCGTCAGGGTCGAGATATCCACTATCACCATCGAGAGCCTCGAGCAGGCCGCTTTCGGCCGCATCCAGGGTGCGATCCATGTTGACCGGATCGACATAGGACTCCCGGATCATCGAAACCACTTCGTGGAAGATGGACAACTGGGTGTATCCGGTATCGCCCAGCGCGCGGCGCATGAGGGGTCCGGAGGCGACATAGAGCACCACGGCGGTGGAGGCCAGAGAGAGAACGAAACGACTTCTCGAAGTCATGAGCCGATTATAGGGACGAGGCTCGACTAGTGTCCTGTCTCGTAAGTCCGCGATACATGCGACCGTCGAGGCGCCCCGATCGCAAGGCGCCGAGGAGGCCGCATATCCAGCATATGCAACGACGAGCAACGCAGCGAGCGGGGATGCATCGGCGGTCCCATGTGTCGCGCACTTACGAGGCCGGACACTAGGGCTTCTTGAGCCAGTCCAACGGATCCTCCGGCTTGCCCTGAACTCGGACCTCAAAGTGGAGACCGCCCCCGGTCACCCGGGTGTTGGGCAGCAGGCCGAGAAGAGATCCTTCCGCAACCTCATCGCCTTGAACCACCCGCAGTTCGCCCAGCCTTCCATAGAGCGTGTGTTCGCGATGACCATGATCGACGATGACCAGCATGCCGTAGCCGACAAACTGGTCGGCAAACACCACTCGGCCCGCATGCACCGCGTGCACCTCGATCTCCGGGAAGGAGTCGATCTCGATGCCTTGTTGAATCGTCCTTGTGCCAAACGTCGGATCGCGCTCGACCCCGAACTTCCTGACCAGGGTTCCCCCGACCGGCCAGGAGAGTTCTCCCCTGCGGGCTCGAAGCGCCACGGCAGCCTGGAAAGGAGCGACGGGCGGTGCCATGGCCTGGACCGACTCACCCGCCGGGCTCACTTCGCCCGCCTCGCCCAGGAGGCGGAGCAGATCGGCTTCGCGCTTCAGGTATTCCTCGGCCAGCCGTTCCTGAAGCTCTCTTTCGGTAGCGATCTCCTCGATCCGCGCCTCCTTGTGAGCCTTTCGGGTCGACAAAGCGCCCTGGGCCTCGTTCAGCCGCCGCCTGGTCTCCAGATTCAGGGCGGTGCGCCTGGTCAGTTGTTCCTCGAGGCCGCTGAGTTGGGTCAGGCTGACCTTGAACTGCTTGATCTGATCGCCATCGGCGCTGGCGATCCGCGAAACATAGCGGTAGCCGCGGAGGATATCGGACGGATCGTCGAGTGAAAACAGGAGACGCGCATAGCTGAGCTCGCCGAGCTTGCTGAGTGCGGCGAGGCTCTTCAAAACCCGGGGTCGGGTCGCCTCGATTCTGGCCTTGGTCGTCTGCACGTCCCGGATGGTGGCGTCGAGCCGTCGCGTGGTCTCTTTGAACTCAAGCCCCGCCTCATCGAAATGGTGAGCGGCCAGGCGAAGATCGAGGTCGATCGAATCGAGATCCCGAAGGGTGGACTCGGTCTGACTCTGGAGCTTGAGGATTTCGCGTTCAACCGCTTCGCGCCTGACTCGAATCCTCGCGAGTTTCGCCATGTCCGATTCCGAAGGACCACTTTCGCTTTCGAGCGGAACGGGCGAGGAGCTCGGGGCGGGTGAGGGGCTCGGGGTGGCGACCGGCTTCGCGGGCCGGTCCACCGGCTTTGCCGCCCTCGAACCGGCCTTTCTGGAGGCGCCCGGCGTTTGCTTCCCCGGCGGCCCGGCCGCACGGACGGCAAAAGGCCATGAGGCAACGTCCCCGCAAACAACCGCGATCACGACCAGAAAAGTCGCAATCGCTCTCAACATCAGCGCAACGGTTTTCCGTCGTAGTCTTTCGGAAGAGGAACGGCGAGCAGGTTCAAAATGGTCGGAGCCAGGTCCATGATGTGGGGCGCTTCGCTCGCGAACTTGCGCGAAGAGAAGAAGACGCCGCCGCTGATCTCGGTGGCGGTGGCGCAGTGGTCGCCGCTCCACTTTCGGTTGTTGTTCTCCACAAAAGTTCGCTGGACGCCGCCCATGGTGTCCTGCCAGCCGACGCGATAGCCGTCATTGAAACCGACCTGAAGGTCGGGCGCGTTGCGAAGGTATTCGCCCTGGTAGATGTCGTCGCGCTTGTAGATGGCCCGGAAGATCCGCGCCTTGTCGTCTGGATCCGACTCCTTCACCAGACTGTCGGCGATTTCCTTCTGAAGTGCTTCGTACTCGGCTCCCGGGGAGACGATCCCTCGACCTTCGCGACCTTTGAGGTTGAAGTAGATCTGACCCAGGCCGACAGCGTAGGCGCGAGTACGCGACCAGTCGACGCCTTCCCAGAACTGACCCCGTCCGAAGAGATCGTCGAGCCCTTTCTTCGGGCTCTCCTGGCCGTCAAAAACCATATATCCGTGCTGAACCAGCCAGGTATTGAGATTCACCCCGCGGCGGAAGGTATGGAAACCGTGATCGGACATCACCATCAGCGTAGTGTTTTTCGGAAGCTTCTCCTGGATCTTTCCCACCAGCGCGTCGGCGCGCCGGTAGACCTTCTCAATCGCGTCGCCGTACCTTGCCGCCAGATCCTTGTCGTACATCGGGTGCTTGGGATCGATCAGGCGGAAGAACATGTGGGAGACCCGATCGGTGGTCTCGATCGCAGCCACGAAGAGATCCCAGTCGTCACTCTTCAGATTTTCGAAGATCAGCTTCTCTCGATCCTCGAAAGCCTTGTCGGCGTCGTAGAGGAAAGAAGCCTCATCGGTCCGGAGCTCCTGAAGCGACTTGTCCATCGACTCAGCCCAGCCGATGGTCCGGTAAAGACCCAGCTTCTTTGCAAGGTCGGCCGCAAATGAATCGGGCTTGCTGATGGCGATGGGCGGATTCCGCGGATCGAGGTTGGCGGGGTGGGCATAGATCTGCAGTTCGCTGTCCGCCCGTTGCACGAAGAACTGGGTCATGGCGTGAAGCTTGATGAACGTGTTCACGGAGAAGGTGAGCGGAACCCATCCGCTCCACTCACCCTGTTTGAGCGACAGCTTCGTGCCCTGAACGTCAAGCTCGACCTTGCCTGATTTTTCGACCCAGTTGATGGAGATGGGGACGTTGACGTCCTTGATGTCCTTGAGCGCACTCAGACGGGCCTGCTCTTTTTCCGACAGGGCTCCGGCCTTCTGTCTGGCGCGCAGAGCCGCCTCTTCCTGCTTCAGAATCGGACTCTCGGGTCCGCGGAGGAAGGTCTTCGAAGCCCCGCCGTCGAAGAGGAGGCGCTTCAAATAGCCGCCGAATTCCGGACTGCCCTCCTCAAACGACGAGAGGTCGGTGGACCAGTAGTAGAAGGTCCCGACCGTGCCCCGAATATCCGGGAGGGGCAGGCCGGCCAGCATCTCTCCGTGCTCGATGCTTTCGGGGGGGAAAGTCACGGGCACGGTGAGCACAACGCTCTTGACCCCGTCGCGACCGGCATCAATCCAGAACGAGGTGCCCCGGCGGGTAGAGGTGACGTTGGGCGCTTTGATCGGGATCGTGCCCCAGAGAAACTGCGGAGGTTCCCTCTTCACCATCGCGAGGTCAGGCATGTAGGTGTCGAGATCCCGGACCAGAAAGTCGTAGATGTTGTGCTTGCCGGGATTCACTCCGGTCGCGAAGCTGGCCCAGGCCACGGGCGACTCTGAGGGCTGCGTCGTCCCCAGAGTCCGGTAGGTTCCAGAATTCGCCAGCTTCTGGAGATTTGGAAGCTTGCCCTCGGCCATGAACTTGCTCGTCAGAGTCGGGTCCAGTCCGTCGAAGCCCATCACGAACACGCGCTCGGCGGTCCGGCGAACCGGCTTGGTGGTCTTGGGCGAGCAGGCAGACGCCAGGGTCATGGCGAGCACAATGGCCGTGCCGGCGGCAAGGCGACCACGATCTGGAAACAGTCTCATAGCCTTCGAGTTTATGCGGGCGCACGTCTCGCTCGTTAGGTTTCGAGCGCGCGGGCCGGACCCGTCCCCGCGGCAAGGCTCCTCGGGCAGAGCGAAAAGCTGCTCGACCGCTACTCTGCGGCCGACGCTTCCTTGACCAGTTCCCCCACCACCACCTTGGCGTCTCCAAAGAGCATGAGCGTCTTGTCCATGGTGTAAAGCTCGTTGTCGATGCCGGCGAAGCCCGGATTCATCGACCGCTTGATGACCATGACCACGTGGGCCTTGTCCACGTCGATGATCGGCATGCCGTAGACCGGGGAGTTCGTATCGTGCCGGGCCGCCGGGTTGGTCACGTCGTTCGCTCCGATCACCAGAGCCACGTCGGCTTCGGGAAGATCGCTGTTCGCTTCCTCCATTTCCAGAAGCTTGTCGTACGGCACATCCGCCTCGGCGAGCAGAACATTCATATGTCCGGGCATGCGGCCAGCCACGGGATGGATGGCGAAGACCACTTTGACGCCCTTCTTCGTGAGCACGTCGTGCAGCTCGCGAACCTTGTGTTGAGCCTGGGCCACCGCCATGCCGTAGCCGGGAATGATGACCACCAGATTCGCGTTGGCGAGGATGGAAGCCGCTTCCTCGTTGGTGGCGCTCTTGACCGGCTTCGCTTCGACATTGGAGGCGGAGCCGGTCTGAATCTGACCGAAAGCGCCAAAGAGCACGTTCGCGAAGGATCGGTTCATGGCCTTGCACATGATGATGGACAGAACGAGACCCGAGGCGCCGTCGAGGGAGCCCGCGATGATGAGGAGCTTGTTGTCGAGAGCGAAGCCCATGGCCGCGGCGGAGAGGCCGGCATAGGAGTTGAGAAGAGCGATCACGGTGGGCATGTCGGCTCCGCCGATGGGGACGATCAGCATGATGCCGAAGGTGAAGGCCAGAATCACCATGGCCGGGAACAGCATGGCGCTGGTCGGATTCAGGACCAGGCCCGCGCCGAGGAGGACGGCGACGCCGAGTACCCCGAGGTTGACGTAGTTCTGCCCCTTGTAGGTGATGGGCCGCTGGGGGAGGATCTCCTGCAGTTTGCCGAAAGCCATCAGGCTGGCGCTGAAGGTGAGCGAGCCGAGCAGCACCTCGATGACGAGAGCGAACATGGTGAACCGGTCGAGTTCGGCCTGGCGCAGGGAGTACTCGGCGGCGCCGACGAGGGCGGCGGCGAGGGCGCCGAAGGCATGGGAGAGGGCGGTTCGCTGGGGCACCGCGGTCATGGGCATGAGCGCCATCGGTATGCCGATCATGGTTCCAAGAACGAGGGCGATGCCGATGTACCGGTAGGTCACGATCTCCGGCGACAGCAGGGTGCCGCCGATCGCAAGGGTCATGCCGATGCACCCGACGATGACCCCACGCATGGCGGTGGGAACGCTGGAGAGCCACTTGAGCGCCAGGATGAACGCCGCGGAGGCGGCGAGATAGGCGACGGGAATGAACGTCTCGTTCACTTCTGCGCTCCCTTCCTCTTGAACATCTTGATCATGCGGAAGGTGATGAGGTAGCCGCCGGTCACGTTGATCATCGAACAGGTGACCGCGAGGGTGCCGAGAATGGTGGAGAACGTCGTCTCCGCGCGCCCGGCGATGATGAGGGCCCCCACGATGGAGATCGCGGAAATGGCATTGGTGAGCGACATGAGAGGAGTGTGAAGAAGCGGGGAAACGCGCTTGATCACTTCCAGTCCCACAAATGTCGCGAGCAGGAAGACATAGAGGGACGACAGGAGATCGGGTGCATGGGTCATATTTGAAGCTCCACCTTGAGTGTGAATCCCTGTAGAGATATGAGGAGAAAGCAGACTCAGGAACCGGCGGGCGAAGCGAGGCCGAGCGCCTCGCGCACGCGCGGCAACACGATGTCCCCGCCCCGGGCCACCAGGACTTCGCGCACGATCTCATCCTCGGTATTGAGAACGAGCTCACCCTTCTTGGTGATGATGAGCTTCAGGAAATTCAGGAGGTTGCGGGAATACATCTGAGAGGCGTGCCCGCCGAGACTGGAGACGACGTTTTCGGGACCAAGGACAGCGACCCCGCCCAGGGTCTGGGTTTCGCCCGCCCGGGTCACCTCGCAGTTGCCGCCGTTCTCCGCCATCAGGTCAACCACCACCGAGCCCGGGCGCATGGCTTCGACCATGGCGCGCGTCACCAGCACCGGCGCCTTCTTGCCCGGAACGCCCGCGGTGGTGATCACCACGTCGCTGTCCGCCACCGCTTTGAGCATGGCCGTGCGCTGGCGAGCGAGAAAATCTTCGCTCACCGCCTTCGCATATCCGCCGGCGCCCTCGGCTTCCTTGGAATCCACTTCGATTTCCAGGAACCTGGCGCCGAGCGAAGCCACCTGCTCTTTCGCGGCCGCCCGCACGTCGTAGGCCAGAACGGCGGCTCCCAGCCGCCTGGCGGTCGCGATGGCGGAGAGGCCGGCCACTCCCGCGCCCATCACCAGCACGCGCGCCGGCGAAAGCGTGCCCGCCGCCGTCATCATCAACGGGAAGACGCGCGGCAGGGCCTCGGCGGCCAGGAGCACGCCGCGATAGCCCAGCAGGGTGGCCATGGATGAGAGAACATCCATGGACTGAGCGCGGGTGATGCGCGGAACAAGTTCGAGCGCCATGATCGCGGCGCCGGACTTCGCGAGCGCGGCGTGCGGACCGGGTTTCGAAAGGGCTTCGCCCATGCCGATGAAAAGCTGATCTTTCCGGCCCGGGCCTTGAAGGCCGGTGGGGGGGGAAACGAAGAGCACGACCGCGCAGGCTGCGAGAACTTCTTCGCGAGACCTGGCCAGGCGAGCGCCCGCGGCTTCATAGGCCGAGTCGGGATAGGCGGAGGCCGCGCCCGCGCCTGCCTCGATCATCAACTCGGCTCCCAGGGCCTTGATGGCTTTGAGATCGGCCGGCACCAGCGAGACTCGTTTTTCGCCGTCCGGTGTTTCCTTGAGAACGCCAATGCAAAGAGGCATACAGTTTGCCAAGTATCGCCTATGAGGCAGCCGCCATGTGCTACGTTCGCCTCACCCAGCTCATGAAAGCGATTTCCATTCTTGGCTCCACCGGCTCGATCGGGACCAATACCCTCGCGGTGATTCGCGCGTTTCCGGATCGCTTTCGGGTGGTCGGACTGTCCGCCGGAAATGATGCAAAGGGACTAGCAGCCCAGATCGCGGCCTTCAGGCCCCGGGTGGTTTCGGTCGCGACCATGGAGGCCAGGCAAGCACTCGCGGGACTGGTGGATCTGTCCGGCATCGAGGTGGGGGTGGGCGAGGAAGGCATGACCGCGGTCGCAACCGCCCGGGACGCCGACCTCGTGGTGGCGGCCGCGGTGGGTGCGGTCGGCCTGGTGCCCACCTTTTCCGCCATCCAGGCGGGCAAGGACGTGGCCCTGGCCAACAAGGAAACCCTGGTCATGGCCGGAGAAATCATGACCCGCGAGCAGAAAGCCCGCGGCACCCGGCTGCTTCCCATCGACTCCGAACACTGCGCCCTGCACCAGTGCCTCGCCTCACGCGACCTCGCGAGTGTGCGGACGCTCTGGCTCACCGCCTCGGGCGGGCCATTCCGGACCCGCCCCGCCTCCACCTTCGCGGCCATCACCATCGACGAAGCGCTCCATCACCCCACCTGGCGGATGGGACGAAAGATCACCATCGATTCGGCCACGCTCATGAACAAGGCGCTCGAGATCATCGAGGCGCACTGGCTCTTTGCCGTTCCGGGAGACCGGATCGGGGTGGTGGTTCACCCTCAGTCCGTGGTTCATTCGATGGTGGAGTTCGTCGATGGAACGTTGCTGGCCCAGCTGGGTCGAACGGACATGCGGATTCCCATTCAGTACGCCCTCAGCTATCCGGAGGTCTGGACGACTCCTCTCGAGCCCATGGATCTCTCCAGCACGCTCACCCTCAATTTCGAGCCTCCCGATCACGCGCGATTCCAGAGCCTGGGCCTCGCCCGCCAGGCCCTCGAACGCGGAGGAACGGCGCCCGCGGCCATGAACGCGGCGAATGAGGTGGCGGTTCAGGCCTTTCTCGACGGTCAGATCCCCTTCACCGCCATCACGGAAGTGGTGAGCGAGGTGGTCCTGAACCACACCGCGACCGACGCCACCGCCATCGATGTTGTGCTGGCCGCCGATCAGGCCGCGCGCGAACGAGCGCGAAGCGCCTGCTCAAAGATGCGGGGTTGACCGATTAGCGGCTCACCCAAAGCAGGCCAAGAGCGAGGATCGCTGGGATCGCCTGCACGAAGAAGATGCGCTTCGACACCGTAGCCGCTCCATAGGTCCCCGCCGTGATCACACAGCCGAGAAAGAACGTCTTCACCGCGAGCGCTTGCGCGGGCGGGGACGTTCCCAGACCCCAGATCAGCCCGGCCGAGAGGAAGCCGTTGTAGAGGCCCTGGTTCGCGGCGAGGGTCGCCGAAGCCTGGGCGTGTTCGAGGGAATTGCGGAATGTCTTCAGGCCCAGGGGCTTCGTCCAAAGGAACATCTCGAGGACCAGGAACCAGGAGTGCAGAAGTGCCACCAGGGCGACCAGAACGTCAGCGAGTGCACTCACGGTTTACTCTCCTAATTCGAGATGGGGCCCAAAGGCCACTCTACCTCCTGGCTGGAGTCTCGATTTTCACTATCTCACCACTAGACTGCCGGTCTTTCCCGACATGATTGGAACCCCTTGATTTGATGGACGCAATCGGCAGCTTTGCCAACTCGACGGTCGCTCTGATCGTGGTTCTTGGCATCATCATCTTCTTCCACGAGTCGGGGCACTTCCTTCTGGCTAAGGCCTTTGGCATGCGCGTCTTCATCTTCTCGTTCGGTTTCGGGAAGCGGCTTTTCGGCTTCAAGCGCGGCGACACCGACTACCGCGTCTCCCTCATTCCCCTGGGCGGCTACGTAAAGCTTGAAGGCGAGCCGGACGATGTGGTCTCGGAGGACATCGCGCCCCGAGGCGATGGCAACGACTTCACATCCAGACCGCGCTGGCAAAGGCTGATCGTCTACTTCGCCGGACCGGCGATGAATGCGGTCCTGGCCATCCTGACTTTCACCATCATCTTCATGTTGGGGGTGGGCGTGCCCGGCGTGCGCTACGATGTGCCTACCATCGGCGCCATCGAACCCGCTTCTCCCGCGGCCACCGCCGGGCTTGAACCGGGCGACACCATCACCATGTTCGATGGAGAGGTCGCTTCCGACTGGGAACAGGTTCAGATCGGAATTCTGATGCGCCCCAATCGGGATATCACCCTCGAAGTGGCGCGAGGAACGCAGCGGCTCGCCAAGACCGTGCGCTCGCGCGTGGTCGATGAACGGATGGGCGATATTGGCGTGTTCCCTCTAGTGCGCATCGGCCAGGTGGCTCCCGGCTCTCCCGCCGAAGCGGCCGGCCTCAAGGTCGACGATGGTCTTCTCCGCGTGGCCGGCGCGCCTTTGCAGTCGTTCGCGGACGTCCCGGCGAAGGTGCGCGCGGCCGGCGACCAGCCGGTCGCTTTCGAGATCCTGCGCGGAGGGGAGCGCCTCGCCCTCAACATCGCGCCCAGAGAAGGACGGGTGGGCATCTCGGAAAAGTTCGTGATCAAGAAGTTCGGCTTCCTGCGCGCGATGAAGGAGGCCGGGCGTGAAACCTGGGACCGAACGGTCCAGATGGTGAGCCTCCTGAAGCAACTGCTCACTTTCCGCGTGGCCGCCAAGTCCGCCCTTTCCGGACCCATCGGCATCGCCCAGGCCGCGGGCGAGGCGGCGAAGACCGGGATCGTCTCAATCCTGTTCCTGATCGCCTTGTTGTCGATCTCGGTGGGAGTCTTGAATCTGTTCCCCATGGCGCCCCTCGACGGTGGTCACATCGCGGTGCTACTCGCGGAGATGGTGATCCGCCGCGACCTCTCCGAGAAGGTGAAGCTGATCTTCCTGAATGCCGGTTTCATCCTGGTGATGGCCCTGATGGTGTTCATCCTCTACTCGGATCTCTCCAAGTTGCCCTGGCTGTCCCGCTTCCTTCCTTAGTCGCGAGGAAGAACTTCGGATCGTTCAGGTTCACTTGAGGTTCAGATGGCGCTCCCCCACATTCGCCCCTTCGAAGAACGAGACTGGCCAACCGTCTGGCCACTCCTGCACAACACGTTTCTGGCCGGCGATACGTACGCTTTCCCCCCAAAGAGTACCGAAGCTGAGATTCACAAAGCCTGGGTCGAGGTTCCAGCCGCGACCTTCGTGGCCTGTTCAAACGCGGGACTTGTCCTCGGTACCTACTTCCTCAAACCCAATCAGCCTGGTCTGGGTTCGCATGTGTGCAACTGCGGCTACCTGGTGGCGCCGGAGGCGAGGGGCCAGGGGATTGCGTCCGCCATGTGTGAGCACTCGCAAGCCGAGGCTCTCTCCATGGGCTTCCGCGCCATGCAGTTCAATCTGGTCGTTGCCACAAACGAAAAAGCGGTTGGTTTGTGGCAGAAGCTCGGTTTCTCAGTGGTCGGCACGCTCCCCGGTGCTTTTCGCCATCAACGTCTTGGGTTCGTGGATGCGTTGGTCATGTTCAAGACGCTTGCCCCCTAACCAACCCTTCCCTCGGGGGGTCAGCGCGTGGGCTTGAGGATCAGAAAGTACTGGTAGGGCAGAAACTTTTCCTCGGCCACCAGCTTGAACGACGCTCGCTGCGCATCGGCGAGGAACGCCTCTTTCGCCACCCGGCGGGCCAGAACGGGGCCCTGCGGTGTGTCGCGTTTGTGAAAGTCGATGTTCACCAGACGACCGGCGGCTTTGAGCGACTTGGCCAGTCGTCGAAGAAAGGCCGGTCCATTTGGAAAGAGATGGTAGGTGTTCACGATGAGAATCACATCGCAGCCGGCCTTCGGCAGGAGGGGGTCGTCCGGCAAACCCAGAATCGGGGTGACGTTCGAGAGGCGGGCCTGACTTACGCGGTCCCGCAGCGCATCGATCATTGAAGCCTCGACGTCTTCGGCGAAGACCCATCCCGACATTTCAAGACGGCGGGCTGCGCGGAGGGCAAAGTAGCCCGGTCCCGACCCCACGTCACACAAGGTTTCGCCCGGGCTCAGCTTCAGCGCCTTGATCACCTCATCGGGCTTCTGCCATTCCGCGCGTCCCGGTTCCTCGAGACTGGCGATGTAGCCGGCCAGATCGGCGGAGGCGGTGGGCGGGGGCGCGGGCGGCGCGGGGCGCGCGGGAGTCTGCGCCTGCGCGAGCAAAGAAGATGCCGCGGCGAATAGAACCAGACCCGGAATAGTGAACTTCATGGCACTCTCCCGGGAAGGCTACTGTTTTTTCTTTTCCGCCGCCGCGGGTCCGTCAATCCGAGCCTCCAGAAGACCACCTCCCGAAGCGGCCACGATGAAGACCGCCGAACCATCGGCCGCCTTCGAAGATTCGATGGCGAGGGCGAATGTCCGCTGAGAGGGAAGGCCATCGGCTTCGAGGGGCCAGAAGTTCCGGCCCCCGTCCTCAGAAACGAAGACGGTCTTGATGTCGGCGTCGGCGGCGAACATGGTCGCTCCGTTTGGATGTTGGGCGAGGCCGGTGACCCGGCCGAGTGGCGTATCGGTATCGAACCAGGAGCGTCCCCCGTCCCGGCTGACCAGGAGACCGTACGAAGTCGCGGCAAAGATCTTGGAATCGCTCCCCGGCGCAAACACCAGCTTCTTGAGACCCCGAAGGCCCACCGCGGCGACCTGCCGAAAAGCCAGGCCATCCTCGGCCGCATAGATGGCGAGCGGGGTGGCCACCACCGCCCTCCCGGTCGGAGCAATGGCCAGGGTCACCACCGAACGAGTGGCTCCAAAACGCAGAAGCGTCCAGGTCGCACCCCGGTCCTGGCTTGCGAACAAACCGTGGTCGGTGGCCACCAGAACCTGCCGGCCGCGGATGAAGAGATCGTCGACGTGGGGATGCGGATCGGCGCCGCTGATGGCGAGGGTCAGACGATTCCAGGGCGGCCCAAGGGCGGTGCCCTGAAAAACGCCGTCGTCGGTGCCCACGATCATGTCGCCGTTCTCATACAGGCCCATGGTGCGGATCTCCCGGTCCGCCGGAAGTTCGATCCTCCGCCACAACTCCTGGCTTCGATCGAGTTCGAACAGCGCGCTGTTCTTCGGACCGTCGGCCCCGGTGAGAGCGAGGAGACGGTTTCGCGCTTCGTCGGGGACGATCTGCCGGACCAGGCGTTCGCGGAACCCGTCGTTCGACGGGAGCCAGGAACGACCAAAGTCCGTGGAGACAAGCATGCCCTCGCCCTCGACCCCGGCGAGAACGCGGCCCCCTCCAAGCGACACGAGCGCGTTCACGACCAGGCCTGGTGAAGTGGTGCGCGCAAAGGTCTTCGCGTCATCGTCGCTCACATAGACGCCATCCGTGGTGCCCGCGTAGAACGCTTCGGGCCGATTGAGATCCTGGGCGAACGCCCGCGTCCTTCGACTCACCGACGGGATGCCCAGAACCTTCGTCCACGCCCCGCCCGCGTTCCTCGATCGCCAGATGCCCGTGCAGGCCGTGGCGAACACCGTGGTGGGGTCGCGCCGATCGAGGGTCAGGGTCATCACGTCGGAATCGGTGATCATCCCCTGCTGAATCGGGCGCCAGCTCCGGCCCGCATCGTTGGTCCGCCAGGCGAGGTGGGCGGTGCCGACCAGAATGCTTTTCTCGTTCCTCGGATCGATGGCCACGGAACCCACCATCTTCAGATTGGGGTGATCCCGCGGCGAGATCCGGGAGAACGACTCGCCTTCATTCGAAGACTGGAAGACCCCGGTTCGGGTCACGGCCACCAGAACGGTCGGGTCGGAGGGCGCGCGGGCCAGGCCCCGAACCGCCTCCCCTTCAAGACCGGCGCCGATCATGCGGAACGAAACGCCACGGTTCGAACTTCGGGCCACCCCGCCCCCGCTCCCGTCGATTTTCCAGAAGGAGGCGAAGATCTCGCCGTCCTCGGTGACCAGGAGATCGTCCAGACTGGCGCCTCGAAGGGGGAATCCCGGTTCGAGCCGGCTCCAGGAAGCGCCCGCGTTCAAGGACCCGTAGAGGATTCCGTCAACTGTCCCGGCGTAGACCCGCCGGGGGTCGGTGGGATCCCGGGCCAGAGAGCGGACGTCTCCGCCCTGGGGACCGATCGGCTTGAAGTGCATCACCGCCACCGCAGGCCGGGCAAGCCCCAGAAGAGCGGCCAGGCCAAGGCCGATCGGGCATCGGCGAAATTTCATCCTCGTCATCAAAGAACCTTGGAAGCCCGGGTGACCTGTTCAGGAGCGCGAGGGCGAACCAAAAAAACGAGGGGCGCGGAAATCGACGATGAGGTCGAAATCCGCGCCCGCTTTGGACGTCCGGGAGTACTCCTGAACGGGTCGGGGCCCGGTGCTACATGCCCGGCATGTCGGCGCCGTCCGGCACGAAGGTGAGATCGGCCCGACGGCCGCCGCCCGCACCCGCACCGCGGGTGGTGATCCTCGAGGCATCGATGCCCCGCTCTTTCACAATGTAAGCCTTGACCGCCTCGGCCCGCTTGCGGGAGAGGACATCCGGGCTGGGCTCGCCCTTCTCCGCGTGGCCGACGATGAGGAGGCGGCTCGCCGGATCCTGACGCATGCGCGTCGCCATATCATCAAGGACGGACTTGTCCATGTTGTTGAGGCGCGTGCCGCCGCCCACCTTGACGCTGGGGAACGGTCCCATCGAACGAGTGATGGTCTGCGGCTTGGCCTTCGCTTCGATCATGACGTGGCGGGTGGCAGAGGCGGTGTGGTTGTGACCATCGTTGACCGTGACGGTCACGGCCACGTCGGTTCCCACCGGCAGGCAGCCCGGATCGAGGGTGACGTTGGCTCCATCGCCGACGGTCTTGCCGGCGGACGTGGTCCACGCGTAGGTCAGAGTGTCGCCATCGGGATCGGAGGCGTTGGCGCGCAGGCGCACGGTGTCGCAGGTGATGGCGTTCGTCTTGTCGGCATCGAGCGAAACCGTAGGCGGCCGATTCTCGACCCGGGGAGGTGCTGGAGGGGCGGGCGGGGGCGGAGGCGGCGGAACGTAGATCTCACGGCCCGGAGTGGCCCCGGCATACCCGATGGAGATGATCTTCCCGCTGGAACTCGCGGATGAAGCGTTGGCCGCGCCTTTGAAATTGAGGTTCTTGGAGTAGGCCGGCCGAATGAAGTAGCCCTTTCCAATGAAGAACGCCGGGCCGATGTAGAGGTCGACGGGATTGTTCTGCTTGAAGTCGCCGGTGGAATAGTTGGCGCCCGTGACCTCGGCTTGAATCTGGAACCTGCTGTAGACGGGAACCGCGATGCCCGCGCCCCACTTGAAGGCGTTGCCCAGGTTGAAACCGTCGGGATCCGAGTTGGTCAGGTAGCCGATCGCCCCGTGGAGTTCGGCCTTGTGGTTGAGCGACTTCGAAAGGATCAGATCGATGCCGAGGGAGATCTTCCCGGTTCCCAGCCCGTTGTCAAAGGAGGCGGTGGGGAGCTTGATGGTCGGTCGCACCGCCAGGCCAACCGCGTCTCCCGCGTAGTCATCGAGGAATTTGTACTTCAGTCCTACGATGGCGTCCCCGGCGCCGGTCTGCCAGCCGGGTGCGGTGGCCTGTCGGCCGGCCCTGGGGAAATCATTCACATAGCCGGGCTCGGTGATCTTGTCGACGTCATTCCGCTGAACCCCGAAGGTGCCAAAAATCTCGGCCTTCTTCGAGAGGCCATAACCCAGGCTCAGGCCAATCGTGGAAGCGTCGAGGTCCTTCGGATTGCGATCCAGGTTGTTGCGGTAGAGGCTGAAGGAGGTCTTGCCCTTGGCCACGGTGTAGGCCGAAGGAAGGAAGAAAAGACCAGAGCTTCCGGAGAACGACGGCGTCAGTGGGCGCGCTTCGTAGTCTTTCCCGTCGACCGTGATCACCCAGGTCTTGACCGCGGACCGTTCAACGGTGCCGGCGGGCGCGGTCTGGGCAAAACCGGAGGTCGCGGCAATGGCAAGGGTCAGGGCGCTGAGATAGCGCAAGGCATTGGGTTTCATTGGGAGTCTCTCCACGTTTTGGGATGGCGGTCGAGGGGGAGCAGGTGCCCCTGGACCGGTGCAGGAATATCGGGTGCCCATCGCTTGGGTTCTATGCCCACAAAGACTAGCAGATTCGGGCTTCCCGGGGTGATTCAGTTGGCTCAGGATCGTCGTGGTTCAATCAGCTCAAGGCCGTCCATGAACGGCCGCAAAACCTTCGGGACAACCACCGTGCCGTCCTTCTGCTGATAGTTCTCGAGAACCGCCACCATGGTGCGGCCCACGGCGAGGCCGCTGCCATTCAAAGTATGGACAAAGCGTGGTTTGGCGCCAGGTTCCTTGCGGTACCGGATCTGCGCGCGCCGGGCCTGAAAGTCCTTGCAGTTCGAGCAGGATGAGATTTCGCGATACGCATTCTGACCGGGCAGCCAGACTTCGAGGTCATACGTCTTCGCCGATCCAAAGCCCATGTCGCCGCTCGCGAGCAGGACAACCTGGTACGGCAGTTCGAGACGCTTCAGCACTTCTTCGGCATCGCTCACCATGGCCTCGAGCTCGTTCATCGAGTCCTCCGGGGCGGTGAGTTTCACGAGTTCGACTTTGTGAAACTGATGCTGACGAATCAGACCGCGCACGTCCTTGCCGTGAGAGCCCGCTTCCGATCGGAAGCAGGGGGTGGAGGCCACGAACTTCTTCGGCAGTTCGCCCACCTCGAGGATCTCGTCACGATGCAGGCAGGTGAGTGGAACCTCGGCGGTCGGAATCAGATACAGCTCCCGGTCGGCGGTCCCGGTCTTGAAGAGGTCGCCCTCGAACTTCGGAAGCTGGCCGGTGCCCACCAGCGTCTGCGGCAGTACCAGATAGGGAGGAATGATCTCCAGATAGCCGCGCTCCTTGGTGTGAAGATCCAGCATGAACTGAATGAGCGCCCGCTCGAGTTTCGCCCCCAGCCCCCAGAGGCTGGAGAAGCGCGCGCCCGAGATCTTCGCCGCCCGCTCGAAGTCGAGAATTCCAAGGGCAGCGCCCAGATCCCCGTGAAGCCTGGGCTCGAAGTCGTAGCTCCGTGGGGTGCCCACCTTGCGGACCACGGTGTTGGCCGAAGCGTCGCCGCGCGGGACGCTTTCATCGGGAAGATTCGGCAAGACCAGCATCAGATTGTTGAGCTTCAACTCGATGCCGCCGAGTTCGGTGTCGAAGGCCTTGATGTCATCCGACACCGTCTTCATCTCGCCCTTCAGAGGAGCGGCGTCTTCTTTCGCCTTGGCCCGCCTGGCGATTTCTTCACCGGCCAGGCGTTGCCGGTGCCTCAAGGCCTCGACTTTCTGAATGATCTCGCGACGGCGGGTGTCGAGCTCCCAGGGGTCGGCCTCCGCGAAGACTTTAGACGGATCTTCGCCTCGATCCTTGAGCATCTGGAGGATGACGTCCTTGTGGTCGGCTACGTAGCGCAATTCGAGCACGATGTTTTCCTTCCGAAGTCCGCTCCGGTGCGGTCGCGTCACCCTGACGCGTTTGCATGAAGCGATGCTATTTTCCCCCCGATGCCCCCAAAGGTTCGAAAAGTCGTCATTCCCGCCGCCGGCCTCGGCACGAGATTCCTGCCCGCGACGAAGGCGATGCCCAAGGAAATGTTGTGCGTGGTCGACAAGCCGATCATCCAGTACGCGGTCGAGGAAGCGGTGGCCTCGGGGATCGAACACATCATCATCGTGACCGGTCGTTCGAAGTCGTCCATGGAGGACCACTTCGACATCTCGTACGAGCTGGAGACGACACTTCGGGCGCGGGGCAGGCACGATCTGGCCAGCGAAGCCCGCCGGGTTTCGGATCTCGCGTCGATTTCCTACGTCCGCCAGAAAGAGCCCCTCGGTCTCGGCCACGCCGTCCTCGCCGCCCGCGATCTGGTCGGCGACGAGCCCTTCGCGGTCATGTTGCCGGACGATCTCATCGACGCTCCCCAAAAGCCCGCCCTTCGCCAGATGATCGAAGTTTTCGAACGGTCCGGCGACCCGCTCATTGCGCTCTTGAAGGTCGCCATGTCGGACATCTCGGCTTACGGCGTGGTCAAAGGTGATCAGGATGCGAAGGATCCGCGCGTGTACTTGCTGCGAGAACTGGTGGAGAAGCCAACCCGGGAAGAGGCCCCGTCGGATCTGGCCATCATGGGGCGGTACATCCTGACCCCGGACATTTTCGAGGACCTTGCCGCCACCGCGCGCGACCGGAGCGGCGAGATTCAGCTCACCAACGGTCTACGGGCGCTGGTGGCCCGGCGTCGATTATTGGGCTACGCGTTTGAGGGGAAGAGATACGATGCCGGACAGAAGCTCGGTTTCCTCAAGGCGACGATCGACCTCGCTCTGAAGCGTGATGATCTCGGCCCCGCTTTGCGCGCGCACATCAAGTCCCTCCGGCTCCTCTAGTGTCCCGGCAGGGCCGCGGGGTCCCAGACGGTCGCGGATGTCCCCTGCAATGGCAGAGTTCCGCCGCAGCTTGACGGACGCGACCCCGTATTTTTCATCCAGTCGAAGATCGCCCCCGCCGCCACATCGTGACCGCGGGCGTTCCAGTGGCCGTCGAAGGTGAAATAGGTGGGCTTGAAGGGTCCTTCGGCGGCCTGGAGGGCGGGACCGACATCGATGATCGGGACCTCGAGTGATGCCCCCAGGGTGTTGACCCTGGTCCGCACCTTGTTGAGATTCCAAGCACCCTCCTTGAGTCGATAGAGCAGCTGAGTCGCCTTCCAGGAAGACTCCTGAATCTCCATCCGCCCAGGGACATAGACAATGGCGAGTCGGGACCCGTGATCTTCGACTTCCTTCTTGAGCGCCTTCACGATCGCCCCGACTTTCTCCCACGCATCCTCGATCGGGGCCAGGTCCCGCTGGTCGTAGACGAGCATTTCGAGACGGGGCGGAACTTTCGGTATGGGATTCCAAAGCCCAAGCCGAGCGAGCGCATCGTGGGCGGCGGGCGCCCCGAACCAGAGTCGCTCGCGCAACATTTCGAGAAGCGCCCATCGCTGGTTCGTGTCCGGAGCCTCGTCCGGGCGCGCCGACGCGGTTTCCTTCGGCTTTTCCCTGACCGGATAGCGATGGAGCCTGAGATCACCCCCCCCCATCTCAAAGACGGGTTTCGGGGTGCCAAAATAGTCCTGACGATCGGAATAGACGACATCGTTCCAGTAGAAAAAGACCAGGACCAGCGACGGGCGGTAACGCGCTCCATCCGACCGATAGAAAAGGTATTCCTGATCCGTGCTGTAGGCGGCGGTGGCGCCGTTGATCACTTCGGCGGGACATCCGGATTCCTTGAGCCGCGCTTCCAGCCGTTGAGTCACGGTCTGCGGAAGATCAACGGTGTACCCTTCCACGAACGAGTCGCCCAGGGCGAGCACTCGGAAAATTTGCGGAGACGGTTCGGGCGAACGCTCCGGGTCTCGAAGACCGTGCGAGTTGATCCGGACATCGACCGTGTACTCGCGGCGCCGGTAGGTCACGTTTGCGTTCTTCTTCTTCCGCCAGCCGAGGAGCGGGTCGTACTCGTTGTAACGCGCGTCTTCTCCTCCCTCCTTGCCGCCTTGTTGGCGCGCCCGCAGGGTTCGCGCAACCAGTTCTCCCATTCCCAGAACGAAAGCAAAGGAGAGGGTAAGGAGGGCGAGTCGAAACAGCCACTCGCGGCCTCGCGACGTGGCGAGGGGAGAACTCGGAGGGGAACCAGAAACATCGGGCATGGAACGGCCTAGAGCTTAGAGGCCCTCGGGCCTCCACCGATCCGAGCGGTGGAGTCTCAGGAGTTCTTGGGGTGAGTCAGGCCAGAAAAGTTGCGGAGAAGCTGGCAGCCGTCGGGAGTGAGAACCGACTCAGGATGAAACTGGAGCCCAAACAGCGGGCGCCGGGCGTGACGCAGGCCCATCACAACACCGTCCTTGGTCCAGGCGGTGACGCGCAATTCTTCCGGGAGCGATGAACGTTCCGCCACCAGGGAGTGATACCGGCCCGCTGGGAAAGACCGTGGGAGTCCAACAAACAGATCGCGCCCGTCGTGCTCCACCAGCGAGGCCTTGCCGTGACGCAATTCATCGGCTCGGACAACGCGTCCCCCGAAAGCGGTGGCGATGGCCTGGTGTCCGAGGCACACGCCCAGGGTTGGGACCCGGGACGAAAGTTCGCGAATCGCGGAGATCGTGACGCCCGCGTCCTCCGGCCGGCCGGGTCCGGGCGAGAGAACCAAACCATCGGGTCGCAACGATTTGAGACCCTCGACATCGATGGCGTCATTGCGAAAGACGCGTATCTCCTGGCCCATCGAACCGAGAGCCTGAACAAGATTGAAAACAAACGAGTCGTAGTTGTCGATCACCGCAATCATTTGTTTAGCCGGGGGGCCGCAGTCGCAGACGGCGATGCCTTGCTCAGCCCCCCAGCCCCCCGCGCTCCGGCCGAAGTGAATTCGGCCTGCGCTAGTCCATGTCGGCCCGAACCTGATGCGCAGGTCTCCAGTGCCTGGACGAGGGCGGCGGCCTTGTGCCGTGTTTCTTCGTACTCACGCGCTGGGTCAGAGTCGGCTACCACCCCTGCTCCGGCCTGTAGAAGCACGCGGCCTTGATGAACCACCAGGGTCCGGATGGCTAGACACAGATCCATGCGACCGGCGGGATCGATGTAGCCGATGGCCCCGCCATAGAGGCCGCGACGCACCGGTTCGAGGGAGTCGATGATCTCCATGCTCCGGATCTTCGGGGCGCCGGTGACCGTGCCCGCCGGGAAGGTGGCGCGGAGAAGATCGAGCAAGTCGTGCTCCCGGCGCAACTGGCCCTCCACCTCGGAAACGATGTGCATGACCCGGGCGTGCCTCTCGATCTCGAACGGTCGAGTCACTTTCACCGAACCGTAGTCGCACACCCGGCCGAGATCGTTGCGGGCGAGATCCACGAGCATGACGTGTTCGGCGCGCTCTTTCTCATCGGCCAGAAGGTCGGCGGCGTTGCCCGTGTCTTCCTCGGGCGATTTGCCACGGGGCCTGGTTCCGGCGAGGGGTCGCGTGACCGCGTGAGAGCCATCGAGACTGACCAGAATCTCCGGAGAGGAGCCGAGGATGGCGTGGTCCGAACCGAGTTTCAGAAAGTACATGTAGGGCGCGGGGTTGGTCTCCCGCAGCGATCGATAGAGATCGAGGGGGTCGCCATCGAAGTCCGCCTCGAACCTTTGAGACAAAACGCCCTGGAAGATGTCGCCCGCGCGGATGTGCTCCAGGATCCGCTCGACCCCGCCCTCGAAAATGGGTCGCGTGGTCCGGGGCCGAAGCGTCACCGGCTCCCGGTCGCGCAGGACGCGGGCTGGCTCAGCGCGGTCCCGTTCCAACTGACCGCGTATCTCGGCCAGCCGGGCGACGCCTCCTTCAGGCCGATGGACCACAATGTCCGTGGTGGCGGCCTCATGATCGACCACCACGATCTCCGAGGGGACCATCAGGATGCTGTCGGGCAGGCCCTCGGGATCGGGCGGCGAGGAAGGGAGGCGCTCAAACCGCCGGACGGTGTCGTAGCCGAGATAGCCAACGAGACCGGATGAAAAAGGCTTCACTTCAGGCACCGCTTCGGTCCCGGCCAGCAGGGCGCGAATCGAATCGAGAAGGTCCCGCGGATCAGAGCGAACGACGCCGCTCTCGACCTCTTCGATCGTGATCTCCGAAGGGTGACTCCGATGAACGAGAGTCGGACGACCACCGAAGAACGAGAAACGATTGCGCCCCGCCGTCCCAAGCGACTCGCACAGGAAAGCGTAACCGTCGCCTGCGTAGAGTCGAGTGAAGGCCTCGAGCGCTGGAGCCGCCTTTTCGAGGCGAAGGCGAGCAACGCTCATGCGACGAGGGGCGGAGGCGGATTACGGGACATAGCGATGCATCAGGGTCTGCGGGAGGCTTGTTTGAAGGAACGAATGAGAGCGGAGAAGTCTTCGCCCTGACGAATGGCGTCCACCAGACGGCTTCCGACGATGGCGCCGTCGGCATGGGCGGTGATGGCGCGGACGTGCGCGGGGTCGGAAAGACCGAAGCCGGCGACCAGTGGCAACGAGGTGGTGGCTCGCACGCGGCTGAGAATCTGCGGCAGCGCGGGGTCGGCGTCGCGACGGGCGCCGGTGGTCCCCACCACACCCACCACGTAGACGAAGCCGCGAGAGCGAGCGCCGATTCGTTGCAGACTTTCATCCGAACTGGTGGGAGCCACCAGAAGGACCACGGCGATTCCAAATCGGGCAGCTTCGTCCGAGACTGAAGCTGCTTCTTCTTCGGGCAGATCGGGTACGACCAGGGCGGAGACACCCGCGCCGGCCAGGAGGGAGAAAGCGTTCGGGCCAAGCGCGAGCAAGGGATTGAGATACGTCATGACGATCAGCGGACATGACCGGGGGCGAGCCGCGAGTGCCTGGAGAAACGGCCGGGTGCGGTAACCGGCTTGCAGGGCCTGATGGGAAGCGAACTGAATGGTCGGCCCGTCGGCCACCGGGTCGGAAAACGGAAGGCCAATCTCAATCGCATCGGCCCCCGCCTCGGCCGCGGCCTGAATGAAGTCGAGCGACGCTTCCATGGATGGATAGCCGGCGGTGACGTAGGGAATGAGGGCGATCTCATTGCGACCGTGGGTGGTTTCGAAAACACGAGCGATGGTCATGAGCGGGGCTTCCCTTCGAGCGCCATGACGTGATCGAGATCCTTGTCGCCCCGTCCCGAGAGATTCACGACAATCACGGTGTCGCTCGAAAGCGGCGCCGCCGCTTTGATGGCGAAGGCCACGGCGTGGGCCGATTCGAGGGCGGGAACAATGCCTTCGAGTTGGGCCAGGAGACGAAAGGCCGCGAGCGCCTCGTCGTCGGTGACGCTCTCGTAGCGCACTCGACCGATGTCGCGCAGGTGCGCGTGTTCGGGCCCCACCCCGGGATAGTCGAGCCCGGCGGAGATACTGTGCGCCTCTTGAATCTGCCCGTCTTCGTCCTGAAGGAGGATGGTGCGCGCGCCGTGGAGAACGCCGGGCCGGCCCTTGGTGAGGGTGGCGGCGTGCTGCGCTGTCTCAATGCCATGACCTGCGGCCTCCACGCCCACCAGAGTGATCGGATCCTCGAGAAGAGGATGGAACATGCCGATCGCATTCGACCCTCCGCCTACGCAGGCCACGACCATGTCCGGAAGGCGGCCCAGACGATCGAGGCATTGCGCCCGTGTTTCGCGGCCGATGACCGATTGAAAATCGCGGACCATCCGCGGAAACGGGTCGGGTCCCACCACCGAGCCGACGAGGTAATGAGTGTCGCGCACATCGGTGACCCATTGCCGCATGGCCGCGTTGATCGCGTCCTTCAGGGTTCGACTGCCCGAGTCGACCGGAATCACTTCGGCGCCCAGCAGTTCCATGCGCTGAACGTTGGGTCGCTGGCGAGCCACGTCCACCTCGCCCATGAACACCCGGCAGGGAAGGCCCAGAAGCGCGCAAGCGGTGGCCGCGGCCACGCCGTGCTGCCCGGCCCCGGTCTCCGCGATGATGCGCTCTTTCCCCAGCCGCTTGGCCAGCAGCGCCTGGCCGATCGCGTTGTTGATCTTGTGAGCGCCGGTGTGATTGAGATCTTCGCGCTTGAAATAGATCTGCGCTCCCCCCGCGTGCCTGGTCAGTCGCTCGGCTAAATAGAGCGGGGTCTGACGGCCCACATAGTTGGACAGAAGATCTTCGAGACGTTCCTGAAACGCCGGATCGACCCGGGCGGCGTCGTAGGCCTTCGCCAGTTCGTCGAGGGCAAAGGACAAAGTCTCGGGAACAAACCGTCCTCCGTACGCCCCAAAGTAGCCATGCCTGCTAGCGGACACCATCAGCCCTCCTCACCGCCGCGACAAAGCGGCGCATCTTTTCGGGGTCCTTCCGACCCGGAACACTCTCCACTCCCGACGAAACGTCGACCCCAAAAGGTCGAACCGCGAGGATGGCTTCGCCGACGTTCTCGGCCGTCAGACCTCCGGCAACCACAACCTGGCGGGGCGTCGACCGACCCGCCGTCCAGTCGAAGGTCTGTCCACGTCCTTCACTTCCATCGATCAAGGCCATCTCGCCCTCACTCACCGTGCCGTCTCTTTCGAGCTCGTCCGGTCGAATCGCGCGCAACACCGGAACCGCCACGCGGAGCGGTCCGGCCCCGTGCACCTGGACCCGGTCGAAGCGAAGAGCACGGTGGACCGCTTCCACTTGCGTCGCGTCCTTGAAAACGCCGACGATCTCCACGCGATCCCTGACCGTCGCGGCGATCTCGAGGCCTTTCTGAATCGTGATCTGCCGGGGGGACGTCGCAAAGACCAGCCCGATCGCGGATACGCCCGCTTCGATCGCCGCCTCCGCGTCGGTGGTTGAGGTGATGCCGCAGACCTTGATCCAGGTCACTTCGACACCTCTCTCGCGGCGCCCGTAAGCTCACGCAGCTTGGCCGTAGGATCGGAACTGGTAGCCAGAGTTTCGCCGATCAACACCGCGTCGAAACCGGCGTCTTCGATCCGCTTCACGTCGTCGCGCGTCTTCACGCCACTCTCGGCGACGCTGAGGACGTCCTCGGGAATGCGCGGGCGCAGGCGATGGGCGAGCCCCGGATCGACCACCAGCGTCCCCAGGTCGCGGTTGTTCACACCGATGATGGAGGCGCCCGCGAGAAGAGCGCGGTCGATCTCTTCTTCGTCGTGGACTTCGACCAGCGC
>JANLSZ010000007.1:0-39956 GCA_031362685.1 Vicinamibacteria bacterium
GAAGGCTTCATCGGTGGGAGCGAAGACGGTGAACGGACCCGCGCCCTTGAGAGTGTCGATGAGGCCGGCCGCGGTCAACGCGGTGGCGAGGGTCTTGAAGCTGCCCGCGGCCACCGCGGTGTCGACGATGTCCTTGGGGGCATCGGCGGCGTAGGCGGAGTTCCCGAGGAGGGCAACGGCAGTGAGAGCGGAGAGGAGGGTTCGGCGATTCATTTTTTGTGTCCTTGGTGATTGTTGGAGGGTTGAAGTGTCGGACCAGGCTGATCCGCCACGTTTTTCCAGGAGGCCGGCCGGAGAGCTCATCAGCCCGCCTCCAACCTCAAGACGGAGGCTATCAGAAGTTATTAGCTATCGTCAAGCTATTGAGCAGATATTTATAATATTGCCGTCCGCGCCCCAGCAGGGGGCCAAGCCGAGCGTGCTCTGGAAGGGACCAGGGGGACTCGGGCGGCCGGGGAAGACCCCAAAAGTCCGGGGGACGGCCGGCGCGCCGGGCTTGCAACCCGCGCGCCCTTGAGTCGTCCCCAGGGCGCCCCGAAGCGGGGCGCCTGTCTCGATGGCGTAGGCCGGTCGCCCGCGAAGCCCCGCGGCTAGAAGCCGAGCTTCACGCCGAGCTGCAGTTGACGTGGATCGTAGGTCGTCGTGATCGTTCCGAACGTGGAGGCGCTGCGGTTGCCGCTGGGCGCTCTGAAGTTCGTCTTGTTGAGGACGTTGAAGGCCTCGGCGCGGAACTCGATGCGCTTGCCATTGAACACGTCGAACGACTTCGACAGGGCCATGTCCAGCTGATAGATGGAATCGCCGCGAGCGGTGTTGCGGGCCGCGTTGCCGAACGGCTGAGAGGGGTCGGTCGGCGCTACAACGCAGGCGGCGTCGAAGTACCGCGTCACCGTTCGCTGATCCGCGGGCAGGGTTGGATCGCACACGATGTTGGGGCGGTAGTTGTTGGCTCCGCGGAAATCCTGGCTGATGCCGGAGACACTGGCCGCGGCGCCGGCCGTGTACTGGAACGTGACGGCCTCGCCCGCCCACATGTTGTTTATGGCGGCGATCTGCCACCCACCCAGGATCTTGTTGGACTTGAAGAACGGAACCTGCCAGACCAGGCTGATGGTGCTGTTCCACGGCTGGTCGAAGGCCGAGGTGGTGTATTCCGCGCCGAGGTTGTTGAAATCCTGAGGCGCGGGGAAGTTCCCGTTGGGGTTTTCCAGAGACCCCGCACCATTGTCCTTCGCCTTGGAGAGGGTCAGCGAACTCAGGAAGGTCAGGCTGCCGCGCCGTCCTTCGAGACGCATCTGGACGCTCTTGTAGCGCGAAAGCCCCCCGTTGAAGGCATAGGTGATGTCGCCGTACTCGGGAATGGGACGGCGGGCGGCCAGGGCGATGGTTCCCGCGGAATTGTTCGGCCGGGCCTGGTTGTAGTTCGCGAACAGCAACGAATCCTGGGTGTGATTGCCCACGTAGGCGAGGTCCACCACCACGTTTTTCACCAGTTCGCGCTGGAGGGACAGGAACCAGCTCTGGATCGACGTGGTCTTGTTGTCGCGCGGCACGTAGGTGATGTTCGCGACCAGCGGATTGAAGCGCGTCGGATTGGTGAGATCGGCGGGATAGCCCGCCTGGGTGGGGCGGAAGGTGGGATCGAGAGCGTTGCTCTGCGAAACCACGGCGGTGATCACCTGAGGTCCGTTGATGGGCAGAAGGTTTCCTCCGCCCGCGCGGTGAAAGTGAACGAAGGCGACGCCGTAGCCGCCCCGGACCACGGTCTTCGGATCCATCGCGTAGGCGAAACCGAGGCGGGGTCCGAGGTTGTTCTTGTCCGGATTGACGAGATACCGGTCGTCGCTGGTCGCTCGAACCAGGGTCTTGGTGGCCGGATCGAAGTTCGTAGCGTTATTGTCGCGCTCCCATTGCGGCGTGGCGTACTCGTAGCGCAGGCCCAGATTGAGGGTGAGCTTGTTGTTGACCTTGAAGTCGTCCTGCACGTATCCGAAGTAAAGGTTCTGGCGCATGTTGGCGATGAAGAAATTGGTGAGCGCATACTGGCTGCGCGCGCCGAACATGAAGTCCGCGAGGTTGTAGACATTCCCGGCGGTCACCCCTGTGGGTCGGCTGAACTGGCCGGTGTAGGCGTCGCGGCCGTAGAGCGGGTTCACGTCCTGCACCTCGGTTTCGATGTGCTGGAACTCGACCCCGAGCTTCAGGGAATGCCGCCCCGCGCTGCGGGTGTAGTTCAGCTTCGGGTTGAAGACGGTCGGGTACTGCCACTGCGGATTCGTGGCCTGGCGGCCGAGGTCGAAGAAACCGGTGATCAGCTGAGTGGGAAGCCCGCCAGCGACCCGGGGATCGGTGGGCAGACCGGTGATCCCGTACTCTTGCGCGGCACTCGGCGAGCCCAGGGCGGGCGGGTTCTTTCCGGCCACGGTGCGCGACCAGGCGAAGCGGAACTCGACGAGTTCGTGATCGCTCTTGGTCCAGGTAAGGCCGGTGGCGAGCTGCTTGTTGGTGGTGTAGACGAGTCCGTTGCCGGCGCCCCCCGAGGGGAGGGGCAGCACCGGCTGGTCGAAGATCTCCGACTTGCGATACCCGAAGCGGGCGAAAGCGCGCAGACTGGAGTTCACCTGATAATCGAGCTTGCCGTTGTACTTGTTGTTCTCGTTGGTGAATTGCTGAAGGATCTGATAGTTGTTCGCGGCCGACGTGTTGGTTGGATCCGGGATTCCGGCGAGGACTTTCGCCGCGAATGGAGTCATGGGGATGGTCGTTCCCGCCGGGTAAGTCACTCCCGTGATGGGGTTGTTCACCGCCACCGAAAGGACGCCCGCGCGCTGAGCTGCCGTGGGGATCGTGCCGAAGGTGACCTGCTCACGATTCTGACGGAAGCCCTCGTAGTCGACCAGGAAAAACGCTTTGTTCTTGATGATCGGTCCACCGAGCACGCCGCCGAACTGGTTGCGGCGCAGGGACGGCTTCTCACCGCCGAGCGGCTTGAAGAATCCGGTGGCATTCAGTTTGGTGTCTCGGAAGAACTCCCAGAGGGACCCTTTGAACTGATTGCTGCCGCTCTGATAGGCCACGTTGATGGTGGCGCCGCCGGCGCGCCCATACTCGGCGCTCATGTTGTTGGTGACCACTTTGAACTCGGCGACCGCGTCGGGCGGGGGCTGCATCACCTGGTTCGAGAAGCCCTGGTTGCTGGTGCCGTAGGCGTTGTTGTCGACGCCATCGAGCAGGAAGTTGTTGAAAGTGCTGCGCAGGCCGTTGACGTTGAACGACCCCTCGCGCGGGGTAGTCCCGCCGGTGTTGAGCGCCGACACCCGGACGCCCGTGGTCAGTAGAGCCAGAGCCGAATAGTCGCGGCCGTTCAGAGGCAGGGCGATCGCCTGCTCGTGGGTGATGACCTGGCCGCGCTGGGAGCTTTCAGTTTCCAGGGGACTGACCTCGGCGGTCACTTCGACCGCCTCGGTGAGGCTGCCGGGGCTGAGCACCAGATCGACGCGCAAGCGCGAACCGACCGTCGCCTTTACCTGGTCGACCGAAGACGGTGCGAAACCGTCGAGCGCGGCCGTGACCCGGTACACACCGAGCCGCACCGTGAAGAACTCGTACTTTCCGGCCGCGTCGCTCACCTTGGTCTGGGCGACCCCGGTATCGAGGTTCAGCAATGTGATGGTGGCCCCGGGTACGACGCCGCCGGATTTGTCGTGCACAGTGCCGAGGACGGTGGCGGTTTCGAACTGCGCAGCCGCGGGCAGCGCCAGGACGAAGGCGAGGGAAATAACGGCGAGAGCTTTTCTCATGGGAGTCCTCTGATCGGTGGAATGGAGTGCGTCGGTCGTACCGACAATACTCCATCCACGGGGGTCCGGCCCGCTAAATCAGGGTTAAGTCGCTGACCGGGGCACTTCGGCGGTCAGGCCGATCGGGAGCCGGGTTCGAGAGTGGGCTGACGTACCGATCAGCCTTCCACGACTGGAGGTAGCGACTACCGCGGCTTCTTCTTCTCGCCGAAGAGCCGGCCCAGCAGTCCTTCCTTCGCCCCCTCGATGGCCGCCGCTTTGCCGAAGCGACTGGCCAGGTCGGTTTTGGGAGCGCCGGTGGTGCCGGTGACCTTGAAGGGCATCGCTCCGAAGCCGTCGGGCCGCGTCTTGAAGGCCGCGTGCATCGGCCGCGGTACCTTGGCCAGGAGGCCGGGCGATAGGGCGAGGGTCAGGTCGTAATCGATCACCGAGGTCAGGAGGTTCGTGACTCCCTGGCCGGTGAGCTCGAGAGCCGGCCCCTTGAAACTAACCACCGGGGTCCGCGCCTGCCCGCCGCCGAGGGTGAACTCGACGCGGCAGTCGTCGAAGCGAGGGTCGGCGAGTTCGGGAATCTGCAGGAGATTGGCGAGCAAACCGAAGAGCGGCGCCTTCGTCCATCGGCAGTCCCTGATCTCCGCGTGGCCTGCGCCCTTGACCGTGAGTACGCTGCCCGCGCCTTCGATTCTCGCCCTGGCGTTGAGCGTGCCGGTCATGGTCCCGGCGCTTCCTGCCTCCTTGAGAAGGGTCGTAACGTTCGCCCCGTTGGCGGTGAGCTGCAGCGTGTAGCGCAGGTCCGGCCTGAAATCGACCTTGATTTCGCCGGTCACAGCGCCGCCCGCGAGCCCGGCCTGGAGCGGGGCGAGGCTCATGCGCTCCTTCGTGAGCTTCACCCCAGCGCGCATGCCTCTCACGAAAAGGGCGTTCGCCAAGACCAGCGAGTCGACCCTGGCCTTTCCGGTTCCCGTCGGCACGCCCGATTCCAGGGCGAGAGCGCTATCGAGAGAGACTCCTTCGAGGCGGAGCACGGCCACGTTCTTTTCGTCCACGATGGCGAAGCGCGCCCCTTCCACGGAGAGCTTCGAGACCACAAGCCGGAGAAGGCTCGTCGAAGCCGCGGCCGGGGAAGACGTCTTCTGCGCGGCCGGAGAAAAGGCCGAGAGCTTCTGGTAGTTGAAGGCCCCGTGCGCGTCCGTCGAGAGCTTGATCATCGGCTTGCGCAGGCTGAGCTCGTCCACCTGGATGCGGCCCAGGAGCAGCGGCCACAAGTCGTAGGAGAGTCTGGCGCCCTCGACCGTGGCCAGGTCGCCGCCGAACCCAGGCGGGTTCTGGATGCGGACGCCGCCCAGGCGGATCCCGCGAAGGAGCGACACGTCGACGGACGCGAGCTGCACCCTGGCGCCCACCAGGGCACTCGCCTCCTGGGCCACTCGGGATTTGAATTCGGGGGTCTCGAGCGACCGAACGAGGCGTGCTGCGTAGAGTCCGAAGCCGATCATCACGAGGAAGACCAGGGCGACGCCGCCGACAAGAAGCTTCTTCATGCGAGAAAGCGACCTGGAGATCGAGGAGGACGTCGGGGGCGAACTGCGCCGAGGGCGCCGCGACCCGGGATCGTTCCCGCGCTGGGGCCGAAGGGAGTGAGCACACCCATGGCCTGGCAAGTTAGCACCGTTGCTCGCCAAGGCCGCGCCCCTTTCGCCTCGGTGGGTTAGCGCGCCGCGGCGCGCTCGCATAGGCTCGGGTCATGAGCACGACGCCCAATCAACCTGATCCCTGGCTCCGCGGCTCCCTTGCGGGAATCCCCGCGTCGCTCCAGCCGGTCGCCCACGCTTTCATAGCGGCTCGCGAAGACATCGAACGCGCGCTCGCCGGGATTGGCCCGGACGAATTGTGGGCGCAGCGGGGAGGCATTGCGTCTCCCGGGTTTCATCTCGCCCATCTGGCCGGCAGCACCGACCGCCTCCTGACCTACGCGCGCGGCGAGTCGCTCTCACCGGGCCAGCGCGAGGCCCTCCTCCAGGAGCGAGCGATCGGCGATACGCGTCCTGCGGTGGAAGAACTGGTGGCGGCCCTCAACGAAACGATCCTCCGTGGCCTTGCCCAGCTCGCGGCCACGGAGGAGGCAACCCTGTCGCAGCCTCGCGCCGTCGGACGGGCGCAGTCTCCTTCGACCGTTCTGGGCCTGTTGTTTCATGCGGCTGAGCACGCGTCCCGGCATGCCGGTCAGGTCGTGACCACGGCGAAGCTGATCCGTGGGTTGAGGCCGCTCCCACCGGCATGAAGCGGGTGGGATGAGAGGTTACAGGAGCGCACCGGCGTCGACCACGCTGGGCGGAACAGCGTACCCTTCCTCGCGCGACCGCTCGCGGTAAGTCTTTCCGCTTGAAAAGGAGTGGGATCAGCAACGAGTGCGCACGGACTCGCGGCTTCGCTCCTGGGCCGCCGGACTGGGGAAGCCCTTCGCGGTCGAGTGCGCCCAGGTCTTGTCGATGTACTCGGCCGCGCTCGGGGTCTTGCAGGCGGTGTCTCCGTGGTCGACGGTCACCCTGCCGATGCGTTTCGCGGCGGCCAGTGCGGCCGTGCGCGCAGCTGCGTCTCGGCCCCCGACGGCAATGAGCGCGTGGTTCATGGCCTCGCGCTCGAGGTTCGGTGCGGAGTGGATCGTCTTCTCGATAGTTGCGAGGTGAGAGGCGATCCAGGCCCATGGCGCCCCCTCGTCGCGCATGGCCAGGGCGCCGACGAGCAGCCAGCCGAAGCGTCGACGCACCTCGGACCTGGAGGACAGCCACGCATCGGCGCGGGATCTCCCGTGGGGGCCCTCGGCGGCGAGTTGGGCTACGTAACCGTGACACGTTCGTGCGATGTCCTCCGACGCCCAGCGGTCGAGGTCTTGCGGAGACATGAGCTGCGGATCGGCGATCTTCAGTGCGAGGTTCCTCGCGTCGTGGTTTCCCGTGCTCCAGAGGGCGAGCGCCAGTTCCTGATCCACCTTGATCCGTTTAGCGAGCGTCTTCAGGTCCGCGAAGTTCACCCCAAACATGGGTTCTTTGGCGCCGTGTCGCGCATAGGTCTTGCGCGTCTGCGCCGAGCCCGCCTTCTCGAGCGTGGACATAGCCTCGGCCAAGGACATGCGTATCGGCGTCCCCTTGACGGCCGGCTTTGGCTTTGGCGCGCCGGGGGGTTTGGGCTTTGCGGCCATGGTTGGTCTCCTTAGGTTGCACCGAAGGGTGCTTTGACTCAGCGCTTCGGCGAGCCTTCCTTGGTGAGATCCACAACGAGCTTGACCGTTTCGCCCGGCGTCACCACGAGGCTGCGGCGCAACTCCTCGTAGGCCGGGTGTCGGAGCAGCACCACGTGGGTACCGGGCTCGAGACTGAGCTTGTCGAGCGGGGTCGTGCCCATGACACGGCCGTCCACCAGGACCTCGGCCCACGGACGCACGGCGATCTGGAGCTGGCCAGGCTCCGCCGCTCGGGTTGGCGGGGGTAAGGGCGTCGGTAGCAGGGGCGTGGCCGGCGTGGGTGTAACCAGAACCGGTGATGGTGACGGCACGCTGGCGGGGCGCGGAGTTGGTGTGGGCCGTCGCGGCGCCGTAGCGGACGGAGTGGGTGTCAAGACCACGCTGGGCTCTGGGGTCGGGGAGGGCGTCGCCGCGGGGGGCGGCAACGGTGTGTTAGTGATCGCGGGAATCGGAGAGGGTGACCCGGGCGGAGCGGTGGTTGCCGGCCGACCGAAACCCAGGAGAAGGGCAAGACCGGCAGCGGCGAGAACGGCAACCGGCGCCGCCAGCATCCATGGCCGAAACCGCCGCTGTGGTGTTGTCAGGGGGCGCGTCAAGGTCGGGGCTTCGAGCATCACCGTCGGCATCTGTTGCTCGTGCCGGCTCGAAGCGCGCGCGTCGCGCAGCGCGTCGGCCAGGGCGCGGGCGCTGGGATAGCGAGCTTCGGGATCCTTGGCCAGCGCCCGGCGCAGCACTGGTCGCAAGGGGTCTGGCACTCGGGCCGTGTCGATGGGCGGCGGATCGTGGAGATGCTTGAGGATCGTCGAGATCGGAGTCTCGCCACGGAAAGGAACGTCACCCGTGAAGATCTCGTAGATCACGATGCCGAGGGCATAGACATCGCTTCTGAAATCGACACGCTGGCCCTGCGCCTGCTCGGGGCTCATGTACTCCGGGGTGCCCAGCACCTGGCCGGTGGCGGTCGAGGCGCCGCCTCCCTCCTGGCGCTTCGCGATCCCGAAATCCATCAGCCGCGCGACCCTCTGCGGGTCGACCATGATGTTCGGTGTCTTGAGGTCGCGGTGGATGATCCCGGCATCGTGCACGGATTGAAGACCCTCGGCGATCTGGATCGAAACGTCGAAGGCCTCCTCGACCGGAAGCGCTCCCCGCTGCTTGAGCACCTGCTTCAGGTCGAGGCCCTCCACCAGCTCCATGGAGATATACAGCAGGCCCCGTTCCTCGCCGTAGTCGTGGATCACGCACACGTTGCGGTGGCGCACTTTGCGCGCCAGCTTGATCTCCGAGCGGAAGCGCCCGGCCATCGTGGGGTCTTGAGCGAAGTCCGGACGCAGTACTTTGATGGCCACCGTCTCGTCGAGGGTCTTGTCGTGGGCGCGATAGACCATGCCCATGCCGCCCCGCCCGAGCGGTCCCTGGATGAGGTAGCGGCCGTGGAAGAGCGAGCCCGTCGAGAGGTCGACGCTCACCACCACCGTCGTAGGGGCGACTAGTGAGGCCCCGCAAGAGGCACAGATGGTTGCGCCCGAGTCGTTCTCGGCCTGGCAGGCCGGACAGTTCACGGGACCGGCACCCGGCAGATCAAGGAACCTGGATGACCAGCGTATAGGTGTCCGAGGCCCCGCTGTAATTGGCTGGGCAGATGTCGTAGGACTTCTGGGTGACCGGCACGGTGTACGTGGCCGTGGTGTTGGAGGTTCGGTTCGCGACCCCGGCGCACTGTATGTAGGGGGGGTCATGCTCCTGGCAGCCGATACTCAACTCGATTTGCCCATTCGTCCAGGTAATGCGCGCATCCAGCGTCCCTGCCTTCGTGGCCACAACCTGCTTGCACTCGGAGGCGCCGCTGGGCAGTGTCCCTGTGAAGTTAAGGGTCTGGCTGGTGGCCGTCCCTGGCGTGCTCGCGGCTGCGCCCTTGGAACCCCCACCGCCTGCGGCTGCCGCGATCCCGCCCACCGCGGCCAGCCCGCCCACGATGAGGATCGCCTTGCCGCTGCCGCCCTTCTTCTTTTCGGGCACGGATGCTGAGGGGGACCCGCTCGCGGCGGGCGCGGGCGACAGGGCCGGGGTCGCACGCGTCTCCTCGGCTTTCGCGGCCTCGAAAAGGTCGACGACCTTGGGCGGGAACTTGTCGGCGGAGAGCGACAGGGTCTTGATCTGCGCGACCGCTTCGCGAAACTTGGCCTTCGCCGCCGCCTCGCGGCCCTTGCCGATGTAGGCGATGCCGAGATACAGATAAGCCTGAGCGAGGTCGTTGGGCTTCGCCTTGTCGGCGGCGAGCCGGCGGGCTGCGTTGTCGAGGGTCAGAATCGCGCCGTCGTAGTCGCCATCGTCTACCTGAGCGATTCCCTTCTGGACATCGGCATCGAGGCCGTCGGCCGCGACCGGGATCGCCGCGGCGACGAGGAGCAGGGCGAGCACAAGGGACAAGGCTTTACGCATGACACCACCTTTCTGGAAACAAGCGTCGAGCTTACGCCCGAGGATCGACGCCGACAACCGGACCCGCCCATCTTCTGCTCACCCACGACCCGATCGAAGGCGTCCAGAGTCGCGGCATTCAAACAATGGGACCAAAACCTGAGTTCGTTCATTCCGTTGATATCCGATGGCCCCCGACCCAAAAAATCTTCAGAGGATTGAGGCGTTCAGGAAGTAGTAGATGCCCTCTGGTTCCGATAAGTCCGCGAGATGTCCGGAATGCCGTCGCTTTCTGAGAGATCAAGCCCTATCACCGAGCCGAGGCAGGTCGCACCAACGCGTAGTACAGACGCGAGATCCAAGATCATGAAATGCGACGGCGCGCAGCATGATGGCGAGGAGGGTGTTCGCGCGGCGCCTGCGAACCTTCTGGTTCCGCAGTTCGTCTACCTGACTGACCAGCCGCTTTCCGGGATGGATGAATCGGGCTGGCGTTACAGGAGGACGCGGCGATGCGCAGCAAGTTCATTCTGGCCTTTCTCATACTCTGCATCGCCGAGGCGGCCCGGGCCGAGACACTGTCGTGGGCGCGCTGGGCGCGCACACACCCGCTGAGCCCCGGCGCTATCGCGCTGCTCGCGACCGCGGCCGAGCGATCCTCGATCGTCGCGAACTTGCTGGAGGACATCGAGCAGACCGATCTCGTCGTCTACGTTTCGGACTCGATGCCCGGGTTCAGCGCCGGACCGAAGTCCCACATGGTTTTCTTGTCCCGCGACGCCGCGGCTCGTTACCTGCTGGTTCGGGTCGATTCCAGGCGGCTGTCACCCTCCGAGGGCATTGTGGCGCTCGGCCACGAACTCCATCATGCACTGGAGGTCGCGGCGGCCCCGGAGGTGATGGATGCGGCGGGGATGGAGCAACTGTACCGGCGCATCGGATGGGAGAGCGGAAGTGGCCGATTCGAGACCGGCGGCGCCAAGGACACCAGCCAGCACGTCTGGAAACAACTGATCCAGCGCGACAAGCTTGAACGAAGGGCCCGCGCGATCGCCAAAGCCGGCACCTCCGGCCCTCCATTGTTCCTCGGATCGACACCGTCGGCCCCCCCAGAAACCCGGCCTGTGCCGGCATCGTGATCCGCCTCGAATGGGAGGCCTGGTAGCGCGAACGCCCGCCGTTGAAGGCGTGGGTGATGTCGCCGTAGTCGGGAATCGGACGGCTGGCGGCGAGGGCGATCGTTCCCCAGGGGTCTCTTCACTGGCTGGGGGTCCGCGCTTCGCTTTCGACGGTGTGGCCCAGGGTCAGGGCGCTGAATCCCATGGCCAGGAGGCAACAGACCACCATGGTCTGGAAGACGCCGTCCCAGCCCCAGTGGTCCGCGATCCAGCCGACCCCCGTGCCAGCGATGGCCGAGCCGAAGACGTATCCGAAAAAGCCCGTGAAACCGGCGGCGGTGCCCGCCGCCTTTTTGGGCACCAGGTCCAGCGCGTGCAGGCCGATCATCATGATCGGTCCGTAGATCAGAAAGCCGATGGCGATGAGCGCGGCATAGTCGATCCACAGCGGGCCTTTGAGGTTCAGCCAATAGACGATCACCGCGACGAGGGTGAGCCCCATGAACAGTATGGTCGCGGGCGCGCGGCGGGCCTTGAAGAACCGGTCCGAGACCCATCCGCAGGCGATGGTGCCGGGGATGGCCGCCCACTCGTAGAGCGACCAGCCGATGCTCGATTGTTTGAACGAGAATCCCTTGGCCGTCTCGAGGTAGGTGGGGATCCAGTTCACCACCCCGTAGCGCACGAAGTAAATGAAGGCGTTGGCGAAAGCAATCGCCCACAAGTACCGGTTCTTGAGCACGTGCTCGAAGAAGATCTCCTTGAAGGTGAGGCTCTGCTCGTGCGCCTCCGAATAGCCGGGCGGGTAGTCGTTCTTGTACGCCTCGATCGCCGGCAATCCCCGCGACTGCGGGGTGTCCTGCAACAGGAAGAAGACCACGACGGCGATCACCGACGCCACCAGTGCGTTGAAATAGAACTTGGCGCCCCAGTCATTGAAAAGGGTGACGCCCAGGAGCGCGAAGTTCGCGACCAGAGCCCCGCCCACGTTGTGCGAGGTGTTCCAGACCGAGACGGTGAGCCCGCGCTCTTTGGTGCTGAACCAGTGGACCATGGTCTTGCCGCAGGGCGGCCAGCCCATTCCCTGCACCCAGCCGTTCACGGTCTGGAGCATGACGATCACGAACAGCGAGGCGTAGGCGGCCTTTACCAGGCCGCAGAACGCGAGGATCGCGCTCGAAACCAGGAGGCCGAGGGGGAGGAAGTACTTCGGGTTGCTCTTGTCGGAGACCGAGCCCATCAGGAACTTGGAGAGGCCGTAGGCGAGCGATGAACCGGTGAGGGCGGTGCCGAGGGCGGCCTTGGAATACTCGGGGTATTCCTTCAAGATGTCGGGGATGGCGAGAGCGATGTTGTTGCGGACGAGGTAGTAGCCCGCGTACCCGACGAAGATGCCCAGGAAGACCTCGCGCCGCAGGCGGCGATAGGTCGGGTCGATCTGATCGGCCGGGAGTGGCGCCAGGGAAGGGGCGGGGCGCATCAGTCCGAACATTGGGTAGCCTCCGCGGTGCGGCGTTTACGGGTCAACCGTCGTGGGGCGGGGCCGCGGCATCCGGTTCGCCGCGAACATCGCCCGTACGCGACAAAGCATACCTTCGTCTCAAACCGATGCTTCCGACCCTCATTCGCGGGGGTCGGTGCGGCGCCGTTGAAACTCTTCGCGGCCCGAGGCAGGCGTAGACTCCAGGCCAATGCGACCGACCCTGAGAAGCTTTCCGCTCTGCTGATGCTCGCTGCCGGAGTCCTGGTCGGGGCCCAGGCCTCGGATCCCCGTCCGACCGACTGGCCGATGTGGGGCGGCACACCGGGCCGCAACATGGTGTCGGGTATGAAGGGACTCCCTTCTGAGTGGGACGTGAGCACGAAGAAGAACATCAAATGGGTGGCCCCGCTTGGCTCGCACAGCTACGGCAACCCGGTAGTGGCTTCTGGCATGGTGTTCGTCGGGACCAATAACGAGAATCCGCGCGATCCGAAGCAACCCGGGGATCGCGGCGTGGTCATGGCGTTTCGTGAGGCGACGGGCGAGTTCTTGTGGCAGCACACTCACCCCAAACTCGAGTCGGGCCAGGCGAACGACTGGCCGTATCAGGGCATCGCTTCCTCGCCGCTGGTCGACGGCAATCGGCTCTATTACGTCAGCAATCGTGCGGTGCTGTTCTGCGTCGACATCGAGGGCTTTCGCGACCAGGAAAACGACGGCCCGATAACCGACGAGAAGCTTGTGGGTCCAAGCGACGCCGACGTTATCTGGGCCTTCGACCTGATCAAGGAACTCGGCGTCTTTCCTCACAACCTCGCCAATTCTTCTCCGACGGTATCGGGAGACCTCGTGTTCATCGGCACCTCGAACGGCCACGATGAGAGCCATGTCAAGGTCCCGTCTCCAAAGGCGCCGTCGGTAATTGCGGTGAACAAAACCACCGGGAAGCTGGTGTGGCAGGACAACTCGGTGGGGGATCGGATTCTGCATGGCCAATGGTCGCCGCCGGCGGTTGGCTCGATCGGGGGCGTGAGGCAGCTTGTCTCCGCGCAGGGAGACGGGTGGGTGCGGGGATACGAAGCTCAGACCGGCGCAACGCTCTGGGAGTTCGACACCAACCCCAAAACGGCGGTCTGGCCGAAGACGCGCAACGAACTGATCGCCACTCCGGTAATCGCCGGGGATCGGGTGTACATCGGCAACGGGCAGGATCCCGAGAACGGCGAGGGTGTTGGTAACTTCTATGCGATCGATGCCACCAAACGAGGCGACATCACGCTGAGCGGAAGACTCTGGCATTTCCGAGATATCCGGCGCACCGTCTCCACCGCGGCCATTGCCGATGGCCTCGTCTACATCTCCGATTTCAGTGGCTTCCTTTATTGTCTCGACGCGGAAAGCGGCAAACCGCTCTGGAAGCACGACCTGTTCGCCGCGGTGTGGGGATCCCCCTTCCTGGTCGATGGCAGGGTCTACATTGCCGATGAAGACGGTGATGTCACGGTTCTGGTTCACGGCCGGGAGAAGAAGGTCCTTGCGGAGACGAACATGGGTGGAGCGGTTTACGGGACCATTACTCCGGCCAACGGCACCATCTTCCTGAACACTCAGAGCCAGCTCTTCGCCATCGCTGCGAAGTGACTCAACCTCTGGTTCAGGGTTTGGCGGCGCGCTTGCCGACCGCCCAAAGCGCTCCGGTGGTGCGAATGAAGATCTGCCCGTTCGAGATCGCGGGGGAGCTGAGGGTGTAGTCGTCGAAGGCGTTCTCGGCCAGAAGTTCGAACATCGGGCCCGCTTTGACGACACTGGTGAGGCCGTCTTCGTTGGTGATGTAAAGCTTTCCGTCGGCCAGGACGAACGAGCCGCTGTAAGTCCCCGGACGAAGCCGCTGCTGTCCGTAGATCTCCTTGCCCGTCTTCGCGTCGAGGCACCACATGATGCCGCGGTCGTTGACCACGTACGTGTAGGCGCCGTCGGTCACCGGCGTCGGCACGTCCGGGCCGTTATTGAACGACCACATCACGTGGGAGGAGGTGACGTCCCCGCGGCCGCCGGCCTTGAGCACCAGCATCGGCCGCTCGCGGGTGGGCGCGATGATGATGTCGTTGTGCACGACCGGCGACGCCACGATGCGGTAGGAGGCGTCGTTCGTAGGATTCAGGCCCTCGGCCCGCCACCGCTCCTTGCCGGTTTCGAGGTCGTGCCCGGTCACCACATCGCCGCCGGTGATGACGACCTCGACGTTCTGGCCGTAACGAAGGAGCGCCGGCGTCGTGTAGGCGTCGGGCGACTCGCGACGCGCGTTGGTCGGGCGCTCCACGCGCCACACCGTCTTGCCATTCGCTTTGTCGATTCGCAGCACGTAGGAAGGATCGTCGGTCTTCATGCCGTGCAGAACCTGCACGTACAACGAGTCCTCATGGAGCATGGGCGAGGAGCCGTAACCCCAGTTGAGGCCAAACGCGCCGTAGTCTTTCTGGAGGTCGCGCATCCAGACCTCTTTACCGTCGAAGTCGAACGCCTTCAGGATGCCGGTGCCCGTAATCACCCACACGTTCTTCCCGTCGGTTACGGGCGATGGCGTCGACATGTTCTGTTTGCGCTGCTTATGGTCGCCGTCGCTCAGATGCCGCTTCCACAGCGGCGCGCCTTTGACTCGATTCACCGCCCACAAGAACAGGCTGCCGTTTTCGGCCACGTTCAGGAAGATCCGATCGCCCCACACAATGGGGGTTGAGCCGGAGAGTGCTGGAAGGGGCAGCTTCCAGGCGATGTTCTCGGTCGCCGACCACCGCACGGGCAGGTTGATCTCGGAGCTGAGGCCGTTGGCGGACGGCCCTCGCCACTGCGGCCAGTTCTCGGCGTGAATCAGATCAGGAAAAGCGGACAGCACGAGCGCCGCCGCCAACCCAGATCGCGAGTGATTCTTCGTCAATGGGTGTCTACCCTCCTCATCCGAGCGGAGGCAGTGCGCCTCGGTGCTGCCGGCCAGGGTTTCGAGGCTACCAGACGACTGACAACGGGCGTTGCCGCGGGTCGCCCGCCCGCTCGTGCCGCCGAGTACTCCCAGACAAGGACACATCCTTGCTAAAGTAAGGATCATGTCGAAGGTGACCAGCAAGCTTCAGGTGACGCTGCCCAAGGCGATCGCCGACCGGTACGGTGTGGCTCCCGGGGCCGATCTGGTGTTCGAGCCTGCTGGCGATTCGATCCGCATTCTGGTGGCTCGCGAACCCGGCCTCGCGACTTCCTTTGGCTTGTCACGGGAGGACAAGCAGGTGCTTCTGGACGCGGCGGCCCGCCGGCAGGCGCTCCGCAACCGGCGGCACCGCAAGAGCCTTGGCTCAGGAAAACGCAGGAAGGGCGGCACCGCTGCCGAAATCGCCAGCGCCGAGAGCGTGAGGGGTGAGCGCGGATGGACGCGGGAGGAGCTCTACGACCGTGGCCGCGCTCGTTGACACCAACGTCCTCGTCTATCGCTTCGACCCTAGGTTCCCGGACAAACAGGAACAAGCACGGCGCCTTCTCGAAACCGCGGCCCGCCCCGGCGTCCTGAACATCCCGCACCAGGCCCTGGTCGAATTTGTTGCCGCGACCACGCGACCCCGTCCGAAATCCGGTCCTCTCCTTTCGCCATCGGAAGCGCGGGAAGAGGTGGAGTCGATGCTTCTGACCTTCGAGATTCTCTATCCGGATGGCGCGCTCCTGAGGACCGCGCTTCGCGGGGCCGCCGCGTATGGGCTTTCGTGGTTCGACGCCCACCTGTGGGCGTATGCCGAGCACTTTGGTTGCCCCATCCTCTACTCCGAGGACTTTCAGCACGGCCGGGTCTACGGCTCAGTACGGATCGTGAATCCGTTCAGGGCCTGACGATTTCTCGGCCGGAGCGCCCCGGGGACCTGAGACGCTCGCCTACGCCTGGCGCGGCGGTGCGGCCAGGCTCTTGTACTTGGCGAGTTCGAGGCGTGCGATCACCCCGCGGTGGACGGCATCGGGTCCATCGGCGATGCGCAAGGACCGAGCCAGAGAGAAGAGTGCGGTGAGTGGGAAGTCGCGGGAGACGCCGGCCCCGCCGTGCATCTGGATCGCCTCATCGACCACCCGCTGCAGGACGTTCGGGGCCACGATCTTGATCGCCGAAATCTCCGTCATCGCTCCCCGCGCGCCGACTTCGTCGATTTTCCACGCGGCGAAGAGGGTGAGCAGGCGCGCCTGATCGATGGCGATGCGCAGGTCGGCGATCCGTTCGCGGTTGCCGCCGAGGTTGATGATCGGTTCTTCGAAGGCGGTGCGGGTGAGGCCGCGGGTGATCATCAGGGTGAGCGCTCGTTCGGAAGCGCCGATGGCGCGCATGCAGTGGTGGATGCGGCCGGGACCCAGGCGCATCTGCGCGATCTCGAACCCGCGCCCGAAGCCGAGGAGCAGATTCGCTTTGGGCACGCGCACGTTCTCGAACCACACCTCGCCGTGGCCGAAGGGTTCGTCGTACTCGCCGAACGCGGTCAGCATCCGCTTGATGGCGACGCCCGGGGTTGGGAGCGGCACCAGCACCATGCTGTGCCGGTGATGGCGATCCGCTTTCTGGTCCGACACGCCCATGAAGATCAGGATCCGGCAGCGGGGATGCCCGAGACCGGTGGCCCACCACTTCTTCCCGCAAAGCACCAGATCGTCGCCATCCTCCGTAATGGTGGCCGCGATGTTGGCGGCGTCGCTCGAAGCCACATCCGGTTCGGTCATGCAGAAGGCCGAGCGAATCTCGCCCGCGAGCAACGGTTTCAGCCAGGCCTCTTTCTGCGCCGGGGAGCCGCAGTGCCACAGCACCTCCATGTTGCCGGTGTCGGGCGCGTTGCAGTTGAACACCTCGGGCGCGATCAGACTGTGGCCGGTCGCCTCCGCGAGCGGCGCGTACTCCAGGGTCGTGAGTCCGGCGCCGAGCTTTGGGTCGGGCAGGAAGAGGTTCCACAGGCCGGCCGCACGGGCCTTCACCTTCAAGTCTTCGATGAGAGGCGAGGTCCGCCACTGCGTCCAGTCCGAACCGTGATTTTCGGCCAGCAGGTCCCGGAAATAAGACTCCTCGACCGGCGCCACCTGCTCCTGTATGAAGGCGCGGAGGCGCGTCAGATAGTCCTGCGCGCGCGGCGAGGGCGTGAAGTCCATGGCGCGACATCATAGAGCCGGTGGCGACAGCCAGGAGGGAAGTCGGCCGCCGTCTTCGCCGGGAGATGTACGCTTACCGCACCATGCTGATCCAGAATCCGATGCATCGTCGTTCTTTTCTCGCCGGCCTCGTGACCTCGGCCGGCCTCCCCGTTCAGGCGATGTCCACGAGTTCCCCCACCGGGTCCAGGGCCCAGGCGCCGGCGGGATCGTCCAAGGCCGGCGTCGATCGGCTGATCATGGATGCCATGGGCGAGTTGCGTCCGGAATACGAGCCGGCCCTTATTCGCGACATCTTGGCGGGCGGCATGGACTCCATCACCATCACTTTGTGCGACCCCAAGCCAGAGGGTGCCGAGGCCCTGGAGCTCGCCCTCGACTCCCTCCTTGAGTACGATCGATACCTGGCCGCGAACTCGAAGTTCTTCGTGAAGGCACTATCGGTCAAGGACATAGAGCTCGCGCGAAGCACCGGACGTCTGGCGGTGTTCTACCTCTACCAGAACACCGTCCAGTTCGGCAAGGATCTGGACCGGGTCGACGTGTTCCACCGCCTGGGTCTGCGCAGCTGCCAGCTGACCTACAACACGAAGAACCACGTAGGGGTGGGATGCTGGGAGGAGGGCGGGCTGTCCCCCTTCGGCCGGGAGTTGATTGCGCGCATGAACACGCAACGGATGCTTATCGACCTCTCCCACGTGAACATGCAGACCATGGCCGAGGCCATCGCCGAGTCCCGGGTTCCGGCGCACATTTCCCACACCGCCTGCCAGGCCGTGTATCCGAACCGGCGCAACACCACCGACGAGAACCTCAAGGCGCTGGCCAAACGGGGCGGGGTGGCGGGCATCTGCCAGATGCGCCCATTCCTGACCAGCAAGAAGAGCGACAACCTGCACGCCTACTTCGATCACCTGATGCACGCCATCAATGTGGCGGGGGTGGAGCACGTGTGCATCGGAAGCGACCGCGATCATCGCGTCATCAAAATGTCGCCGGAGTACCTGGCCGAGCTCAAGAAAGAGGAGGGAAGTCAGGTCAGCGACTCCGAGCTCCCCTACTTCATCGATGAGCTGAACGGCCCGCGCCGGATGGAGGTGGTGTGGGACGGGCTGGTGAAGCGCGGCTTGAGCGAGGGTGACGTGGAGCGGGTGATGGGCACGAACCTCTTGCGCTTGTACCGCGACGTGATCGGGTAACCACCCGCTCTTTCAGGGGGCCGGCCCGAGAGTCCCGTCGAAAGGCCCGGGCTGGCCGTGTACGCTACGGCCCATGAAGATCAATCGAACCGTTTCTCTTCTCGCGGTCGGGGTCATGACGGGCGGCGTTTCGGTTCCTTCGCGCGCGGACACCTACCCGCGTCAGCCCGGAGTCGATATCGTCAACTATGCATTTCACCTGACCCTCAGCGATGACACCGATGTCATCGAAGGCGAAGCGTCGATTGAGTTCCGGGTGGTTCAGGACGGTGTTTCGACGTTGACCCTGGACCTGGCCCAGCCCAAGCCCGGCGCACCCGATCGCGGCATGAGCGTGAGTGCGGTGACCGAGGCCGACCGGCCCGCGAAATTCGAACACCTCGCGGACCGCCTGGCCATTCATCTCGAACCGGTGGGCCGCGCCGGCGAGAAACGCACTTTCGTCGTGCGGTACCGCGGCATACCCGCTTCCGGCCTCCTGATCGCGCCCAACAAACACGGCGAGCGGACGTTCTTCAGCGATAACTGGCCGATCAAGGCGCGGCAGTGGCTGCCCACTCTCGACCATCCCTCCGACAAGGCCACCACCGAGATGTTCGTGAACGCCCCCGCTCACTATCAGGTGGTGTCGAATGGACTGCTGGTCGAGGAAACCGACCTCAACGGCGGCCGGCGCCTGTCTCACTGGCGGAACTCGGTTCCCATCGCCACCTGGCTCAACGTTGTGGGGGTGGCGCGCTTCGCGGTGGACCATCGTCCGGCCTGGCGCGGCCTTCCCATCGAGAGCTGGGTCTATCCCCAGGATCGCGACCACGGCTTCGCGGTCTTCGACGGGCCCACCGCCGCGGTGCTGGACTTTTACTCCGAGAAGGTCGGGCCCTATTCCTACCAGAGACTTGGCCACGTTCAGGCCAACGGAGTTCGCGGCGGCATGGAGTCTGCGACCTCGATCTTCTACGGCGACGATTCGGTGAACGATCCCACGAGCACGCGCTGGCGCAACGTCATCATTCACGAGATGGCCCACCAGTGGTTTGGCAACGCGGTCACGGAGGCCGACTGGGATCATGTCTGGCTCTCCGAAGGCTTCGCCACTTACTTAACCCACCTCTTCATCGAGCACGCCTACGGCCGCGATGAATTCCTGGCCGGCCTGCGCGCCGACCGGGACACCATCCGGGAGTTCGACAGGAAGAATCCCGACTACCGCATCGTCCACAACAACCTCGCGGATATGAGCCAGGTGACGTCCGGCCCCGGCACGTACCGCAAGGGCTCCTGGACGCTCCACATGTTGCGGGGAATGATCGGCGACCCTGCGTTCTGGGCGGGGATTCGCGATTACTACCGGTCTCATCGTGACGGCAATGCCACCACTGACGACTTCCGTCGCGCGATGGAAGAAGCGTCAGGCAAGGAACTCCGCTGGTTCTTCGACCAGTGGTTGACTCGTGGCGGATTTCTCAAGGTTCGGGCGCAATGGAGTTACGACGCGGCGGCCAAGGTCCTGCGCATGGAGATTGAGCAACTCCAGCCCGGCGCGCCCTTCCGCATGCCGATCGAGTTGGGCATCGAAGTGGAGGGCGAGGCCAGTACCCGGGCGGCGACCATCGAAGTCCGCAACCAGCGCGAGAGCCTGACCATTCCCCTCGACAAGGCCCCGAAGGCGGTGACCCTGGATCCACGCACCTACGTCTTGATGGACGCGGAGGTCGTTTCCGCCAAGCCCTTGGTTCGACCCTGAGCCACCAAGCGTCACCTCACCCCTCGATGCCACGCTCCGTCAACTCCGCGACGCCAAAGCGCTCTGGGCCGCAGTATGCTCGCCCCTTCTCTGATCGCTCGAGTCCCAATCCCGCACCGTCCCTTCGAATCTCCGCTCTCGGCCTCCGTCCCGCCCAGCCAGGCTCCCATTGACTGATCTCACGTTCCCACCCTCCGCCCGACGGTTCGCCTCGCTTCTCGATCGCGGGTATTGCCTCTGGATGCCCTCCCCGAGCGTGGCTGTGCTCTCGGCGCTGGTCACCGGGAAGGGCCGACCGAAGCGCCTGCTCGTGCCGGAGAACGCCCCGGCTTTCATTGCGAACATCGGCCGGGTGGCGGGCGCTTCCGCCCTGAAGGTTTCCCCCCCGAACATCGACGTGGCGCTTCACGACCTGCTGCGAACCGAGGGGCTGAACCCTGCCCACATTTGGGGCGTGGCGACCCATCGCGATGGAAGGCTTTCTCCCACCGACTGGCTGTCCAGATGCGCGGCCGCTGGAGTTCCGACCATCGAGTTGTGCATGGGCAGTTTCGCTGCCCTGGTGCGCTGGGACCCCTCACCCGCTACGTTCACCATTGTTGATCTGGATGCGGAAGAAGCCTTCTCCGGGGCTCACCTGACTGCTCTGCTGACCAGCGACCGCGCGCTGGCCGCGCGGATTCAGGAGCTGTGCCTGCCGGGCCCCGAGGAGCGGGACTATGTCTTCGACGCCTGGCCTCGTGGTCTCGCCCACGACGAGCCGGCCCTGATGAGTATGGTGGAGGACGCGATAGGGCACGGTGACAAGCCGCCGGCCGAAGGCGCCAACCCGGCCTTGACTCTTCCCTGGACGAGGCGCTTCCAGTCCGTTGAAAGCCTGGCCGCAGTCGAAGAAGACCGGTGGTCCACTCGGCTGGCCGAGGCCGAGGCGCGTCACACCGAGGCCATCCGGGCGGCGGTGCAAAACGCCTCGTCGCTTCAATCCCGGCTCGAGCAACAGCTGTCGCTGGCCGACGAGTGGCAGCGGCGGAGCCGAGCGGCCGAGCGCGATGCGGCTGCCCAGGCGGAGCGGGACTCCGCCCTTCTCTCGGTAAGCCAGAAGAAGCTCGACCGGCAGCAGGGAATCATCGATCAGTGGGAGGCTCGCTTCCACGAAGCGGAGGCCGAGGCCTCGAAAGACGCGTCCATCCTGAGCAACGCCCGGGCCGAGCTGCTCCGGCACAAGAGCGAGTCGGAAGGAGCGCTCGCGTCGATGCAGGCGCAGAGAGAGGCTCTCGCTCAGAAACTCCTGCGTACCGAGAGGGAGCGCGATCTGGCCGCAGCCGCCGCTCGCCGGGACGATTCGGAACGCACGACCCTGAGCCAACTTCGACAGCGCGCCGACCAGTTTGAAAAGGCCGCCGCTGCTTCTGCCGAGCGGGAGGCCAGGGAGGCCAGGAAGGCCGAGGCCGCGGAGGCGTCGCGCGCCCTGCTTTCCGCCCGCGTGGTCCGCCTGGAGGCCGAGGCACTCGACTTCGGCAAAGCGCGCGCCGACCTGCTGAAGCAGAAGACGGAGGCCGAGCAAGCGCTTGCCCCGATCCAGATCGAGAGACATGCCCTCACCCGGAAACTCTCCGACCTCGATGCGGAGCTCGGTGAGGCTCTGGCCGACGCCGCCAAGCGCACGACAGACCAACGCGTCGCCCTCGATGAGCAGACTCAGCGCGCGGCCCGGCTCGAACGTGAGGTCGCGACCCTGACCGCGAGTGCAGCCACCCAGGCTCGCGAATGGGAGGCGTCGCGAACGGAGTTATCCGAGCGGATTGCTGCGCTGAAGGCGGATGCAATTGAGGCCGAGCCGACCCGTGCCTTCCTGCTGACCCAAAAAGCCGAGAAGGAGCGGGCTCTCGCGTCCGTGGCGACGGCGAGCGAGGCCCTGCTCAACAAACTCTCGGCGGTCGAGAAGGAGCGCGACCGGGCGCTCGCCGATGCGGCAAGTCGCGAGAAGGCCCAGCGTTCGGCGATTGATGGGCAGCGGCGGCGCGCGGAACTCTTCGAAGCAGAGGCCGCGGCTTTCAAGGAGCGCGAGGCGCGATTGGTGGAGGAGTGGGCGATCTCGCGGGCCGGGCTCTCGGAACAGATGAGTCGAATGGAAGCGGAGGCCGTCCTCGCTCAGGGGGCTTTCGCCGGACTTCGGGCGGAGAAGGAAGCCGCCGAGCGAGCGCTGGCCCAGGCCACCGCCGAGGGCGCGGAGGCGTCCGAAAAACTGGCCGAGGCGGAGAGGAGTCGCGCGCAGGCCGCGGTCGATACCAGGAGGGACCGGGAGGCCCTGCTTCAAGCACTCGATGAGCAGAGGCAGCGAGGGGAGCGTCTCGAAAAGGAAGCGGCGGTCCTCGCCGAGACCTCGGCAACAAAGGTCCGTGAATGGGAGGTGTTGCGGGTCGGCCTTTCGGAGCGGATCGCTCGCCTCGAGGCGGACTCGGCCCTTGCCGACCAGGCCAGGGGAGAACTGCTGGCTCAGCACGAGGAGTCTGAGCGAGGGCGTGCGCTGCTTCTCTCCGAGAGAGACATGCTGAGCCAGAAGCTCGCGGGAGCGCAGAGCGAACGCGATCGGGCTCGGGTCGATGCGGAGACGCGGGGCGCGGCTCTGCACGCAGCCCTCGAAGAGCAGAAGCAGCGCGCGGAGCGGCCTGAGAAAGACCCGGCGCTTCTCAGCGTTGGCGACGCAGGGCCGGCTCAGGCCTGGGAAGCCGAGCGGACCCGGATGTCCGAACAGATCGCTCGACTGGAGGCGGCCGCGGCCGCGGCGGAGAACGCGCATACCGACCGGGCCAGCCAGAAGGCGGCGGAGGCTGCGGAGGCAGAGCGGGCGATGGCGTCCCTTCGGGCCCAGGGTGAGGCTTTAGCCAGGAAACTGGCGGAGGTCGAGAGGAACCGCGACCTTGCCCTTTCGGACGCAGTCCGGCGTGAAGAAGCGCAACGCGCCGCTCTCGAAGAGCAAAGGCAGCGTGGGGATGAATTCGAAAGAGATGCCGCGGCCCGGACCGAGCGCGAGACGCGACTGACCGACGAATGGGCGCTCCTGCAGGAGGAGCTGTCTGAGCGAATCGTCCGCATGGAGGCGGACGCGGCGGCCGCGGAAAAGGCGCGCGCGGACCTGGTCACTCAGAAGGCGGAAGGGGAGCGAACCCTGGAGTCGATTCGGGCCGAGGCCGCCGGGCGTGAAGACGCTCAGCGTCTGGCCCTCTCCGGGGAAAGGTATCGGGTGGAGCAACTTGAAAGAGATGCCGCCGCCCGGGTCGAACGCGAAACGAAACTGAGTCGTGAATGGGAGGTGGCTCGCTCAGAATCGTCTGCGCGGATCCGCGGACTGGAGGCGGCAGTCGCTGCGACTGAGACTGCGCAACGCGACCTGCTTGCCCAGAAGAACGATGCGGAGCGCGCGCTCGCGTCGATGCAGGCTGAACGCGAGGCCCTGGCTAGAAGGGTGGCGGAGATCGAGCGGGACCGCGACCTGGCCCAGGCCGAGGCCGCTCGACGTGAGCAGACTCTTCGCGCCGAGCTCGACACACAGGGGCAGATCGCGGAAGGACTGAAGACGGCAGCAGCAGCGGCGGCGGCGGCCGCCGCCGCCACCGTTGCCGCGAACGAACGGGGAGCGGAACCGGCCGAACCCTGGGAGGCGCCGCGCGCCGAACTGTTGGCGCGGATTGCCCGGTTGGAGGCCGCCGAAGTCATCGCCGACAAGGCGCGCACCGAACTGCTGAATCGAAAGCGGGATTCCGATCAGGCGCTCTCGGCGGCCCAGGCCGAGCGAACGGCTCTGCTCAAGAAGCTCGGGGCCGCCGAGCACGATCGCGATCAGGCCCAGGCGGCGGTCGCCAGCTTCAAAGCAGCCCGCGAAGAACCGAAGGTTCGCCTCGAACCTGCGGTTCCCAAAGACGCACCGGGTGCCGCCGGCAAGCGCGACACCGGCGGGCTCAGTGCCCTCGTCAGTCTGTGGAACACCGCCGTTATTCGCCGGCCGCTAGGGAGCAAGGCGCCCGAAGAGAAGCCTCCTGCCCCTCCGGCGGCCTCGGCCTTCGGCCTCGAAGAGATATCGGACGACCCGCCGTCGTCGAGCGATCGTGCTCCGATTGGCGAGGAGCCGGGTCAGTTGGGTCTCCCGGCGAAGGCCGAGCCGGGTGTTTTGCCCAAGACGCTCGCCACCGCCGAGCCCGCGCGTGGCCAGGCTCAGGCCAAGGCCGTTCGCCACGACGAAGTTCGGGCTGAACGGGTGGCCGGCGCGGCCTTGGCCCCACCCGAAAACGGGCAAGCTCGGTTCAAGGCCACCGCACCCCCCAAGGACTCGGGAGATTCCGCCGGACCGCGCAACACCGGCGGGCTCAGTGCGCTGGTCAGTCTCTGGAATACCGCCGCGACCATGAGACCATTCCGGCGCCAGGTGACCGAGGAGAAGCCTCCTGACCCGCCGGTCAATGCACCTTTCGAATACGAAGTCATAGCGAAGGAACCGGCGTCGTCGAGCGGCCCAGCCCCGACGCCCGAAGGGCAAGCTCAACGCAAACCGGACCGCCCGGCCCAGGGCGGCCCCCCCCGCCCAAATCCGCCTCGTCGACCCGAACCGAAACCGGCTCCAGTTCCGGACAAGGCGAAGGCGACCGGCGGGTGGTTGCGCGGCCTGGCCGACCGCGTTCGGGGGAAACCCTAGTGATCCCTCCCTTCAAACCGAAGCCGAGATTCAAGCGGAAGCGCTGATGCCAACCCTCAAATCACGAGGCGTGGCCCTCCTCAAAAGCGTAGCGAGGATCACGCTCGGAGTCGTGATCGGTGCGACACTCTTCCTGGTGATCTTCGAAAAACACTTCATCTATTACCCCGCCGCGGCCGTGGACCTCACCCCGAAGGCGTTGGGCCTGCCCTTCGACGAGGTGGTCATCGATGTCGAACCGGGAGTCAAGATCCACGGCTGGTTCATCAAGGCCGCGACCGAACCCAGCGTGGCGACCGTCCTCTTCTCCCACGGCAATGCCGGCAACATCGCAGACCGGATCGACCGGGTCCAGAGTCTTCGAAGCCTCGGCGCGGACTTTCTGCTCTATGACTATCGGGGTTATGGCAAGAGCACCGGCGATACCGATGAAGAGGGCACCTACCGCGATGGTCGTGCCGCCTATGACTATCTGGTCAAAAGTCGACAGATCGACCCGGGCCACATCGTCCTGATGGGCGAGTCGCTGGGCTGCGCGGTATCGATCCAGGTGGCGCTCGAGCGCAAGGCCGCCGGCCTGGTGATCGAAGCCCCCTTTGCTTCGATCGCGCACATGGCCAACGCGGTCTATCCATTTCTGCCTCTGGGCTCGTTCATCCGCACGCGCTATGAGAACGTGAAGAAGATTCCCCAGCTGAAGATGCCGCTGCTGGTTATCCAGGGGACGAAGGATGAAGTCATACCGGTGGCTCAGGGACGCATGGTGTTTGACGCCGCTCCGGAACCGAAGCGATACCTTGCCATCGAAGGCGCTCATCACAACGACGTGTACGTCATCGGCGGCGAAGGGTATCGGCGCGCTCTTGGCGAGTTCATCAGGCAGGTCAGCGCGCCCCTTGCTCCGGGCCCTCCGGTAGATAAGGACAAGTGAACCACTACCTTCTGATCTACGAACTCGCCGACGACTACCTTGCCCGACGCGGCGAGTTTCGCGGGGCTCACCTCAAGCTGGGCTGGGCTGCGCACGAGTGTGGAGAACTGGTCCTGGGCGGAGCGCTGGGTGAACCCGTCGATCGCGCCATTTTGATGTTCAAGGGCGACAGTCCAAGGGCCGCCGAGGACTTCGCGAAGTCGGACCCTTACGTCGCGAACGGCCTGATCAAGTCGTGGACGGTGCGCCCATGGCTGACGGTAATCGGCGATCTGGCCGCGAATCCCGTCAAGCCATAACGCCGGAGAAGATTCCGCCCGTCGGCCGAGCATGGCTGGTTGCGTCCCCCGAATGGGGCGTCCGGTAGCAGGCGAGGGCGTGAGCGGCCTCACTCCATCCTCGACATCTCCATTGGGCTCAGTGGTTTGCGAGATCGGGCACGGAACCTGCTCTATAGGGGCCCGAGTGAGAAGAACCATGAAACTCCATGTTCACCCCGGACCCTTGCCGATCGTGCCGCCCTACTTCGAGTGGGACGACGACGACGATGACGATCCCCTCGAACCCGAGGAAGAAATTGATCTCACCGATCTCCTCGAACGTCCGACCGACGTGGAGCGAGCCAACTAGTCCAGCCTCTTTCTGAATCTCGCTGAGGCGAAGGTCAGCCACATTGTGCCGGTCAGAAAGAGGGTGAGTGCTTCCGGCCAGAGCACATCGATGCCGGAGCCTTTCAGAAAGACGCCGCGCAGGATGATGGCGTAGTAGCGCACGGGAATGGCGTAGCTGCCCAACTGGAAGAACGTCGGCATGTTCTCGATGGGAAAGATCAGCCCGGACAGGTAGATCATCGGCACCATGAAGACAAACGTGGAGAACATCATGGCCTGCTGCTGGGTGGCGACCATGGTGGAGGCCAGAAGTCCGAGCCCCAGGGTGTTGAGCAGAAACAGGAAAGTCAGGAACAACAGAAGCAGAAGCGATCCGCGCAGGGGGACGCCGAACACCACCTGAGCCAGAACCACGATCACCAGAGTGTCGAGCAGGCCGATGATCGCGAATGGCGTCAGCTTTCCGAGGATGAGCTGCCACGGTCGCAGCGGGGTCACACTGATCTGCTCCAGGGTCCCGATCTCCTTCTCTCGCACCACCGCCATCGAAGGCAGCATCATGGTGACCAGCATCAGCACCATGGCCAGAACTGCGGGGACATAGAACCAGCGGGTCTTGAGATCGGGGTTATAGAAGATGCGCGGCATGATTTCGATACGGCCGACTACCGGCGGTCTGGCCACCGGCGCGCCCAGGCGTTGGGCGGCTTCGGCGCTTCTTCGATTCAAGGTATCGAGGCGGGTTTGCTGAAGAGATCCGCCCATTTCGGCGATGATCCTCGACGCGTAACCGAGACCGACCACCGCGGAGTTTGCGTCGGTCCCATCCGCGAGGACTTGAAGTCGGGGCGAACGTCCCGCGGCGAGTTCGTTGCCGTAGCCCGCAGGGATCACCAGAACCACCTGGGCCAGACCTTCAACCAGCCACGGCTCCGCCTCTTCGGCCGTCGCGACCGAACCCTTGATCTCGAAATAGCCCGAAGCGTCGAACCGTTCGACCAGCGCGCGGCTCGCCACACTGTGATCGCCATCCACCAGCAGCAGCGGGACATGAGTGACATCGAGATTCGCCGCGTAACCGAGGGCGATGAGCTGGACCAGCGGTCCGATGACCAGCGCGGGGATGATCTTGCGATCCTGGCGGAGTTGCAGGAACTCCTTGAGTATGACCTGAAGTAAGGCTCCCACGAGGCCTAACCTTCCCGCCGGCGCAGGCGCGTGTAGGCCAGGGTGAGAACCACCGAGGCGTAGAGGACCAGAAATGCGACGTCTCTCCAGTAGGGGGCGAGCCCCGCGCCTTTCAGAATGATGCCGCGAACGATGACCAGAAAATACCGCGCGGGCACGGCGTAGGTCAGAAACTGGATCGGCGCGGGCATCCCCCGAATCGGAAAGATGAAACCCGAAAGGAAGATGGCGGGCAGCATCGAGGTCACCAGGCCGATCTGAAAGGCCAGGGCCTGGGTCTCGGCGATGCTCGACACCATCAGACCCCAGCTGAGCGCGCCGATGAGATAGATGAAGGTGGCCACGAAGAGGTCGAAGTAAGGGCCGCGGACGACCACCCCAAACAGCACCCGCGCCGCGATCAGGATGATGACCGTCGCCATCAGCGAGATCGCGAGATACGGCAGGGTCTTGCCCAAAAGCAGTTCGCCGGGGGTGAGCGAAGTGACTCTTAGTTGCTCCATGGTCCCGCGTTCCTTCTCGCGAACCACGGACAGCGCGGTCGAAAGCACGGCGGTGAGCATCAGGATGAAACCGATGAGGCCGGGGACCAGGAACTGGGTGGTGCGCAGTTCGGGGTTGTAGAACACGCGCGGTTCGTAGCCCACGGGAATGACTTCGATGCCCGAGTGCTCGGAGAACCGGCGCAGGTTCGCGTCGGCGGCGAGGGCGGTGGCGTAGCTCAAGACCGTGGTGGCGGTGTTGGCGTCGGCGCCATCGAGTAGAAGCTGGACGGTGGCGGTGCGGCCTTGAGACAGGGTGCGCGCGAAGCCTTCCGGTATGGCCAGAACCGCCTTGGCCACCCGCTTCTCGGTGATGAGATCCATGTCGGCGCCGGCTTCCACCTCGGCCACTTGATCGAAGTAAGTCGAGTTCACGAACGAGGAGACCAGGCTCCGCGACTCTTCCGACTTGTCCAGATCGCGTACGGCCAGGCGCACGTGGCGGACGTCGAAGTTGATCGCGTAGCCGTACATCAGGAGCATGATGGTGGGCAAGCCGAGGAGCATGGCCAGGCTGAGAGGATCGCGCGAGACCTGTCGCGATTCCTTCTTCGCGATGGCCCAGACCTTCCGCGGATTCATGCCACCACCCCGCGCGCGGCCCGTGCTTCCTCTTCGGCTTCGATGCAGTGGATGAAGACGTCTTCGAGCGAAGGGACGATGCGTTCGATCGATATGGGCGCGAAGTTCTCCCGCGCCAGGGCATCGCCCACCAACTTGCCGCCGGCTCCCTCGTCGGTGACGACCACGTGCAGTCGCGTTCCGAACACCGAGGCTTCCAGCACGCCCGGCTCTTTCTCCAGGAGGAACTGCGCATCCAGGGGTCGCGCGCACGCCACTTCCAGCAGCACGCGGCCGGCGAAAACTTCCTTGAGCTGGGCCACCGACCCATGCGCCACCAGCCGGCCGGCATGCATGAGCGCGATCCGGTCGCAGCGCTCGGCTTCGTCGAGATAGTGGGTGGTCACGATCAGGGTGATCCCTTCGCCCGCCATCTGATCGATCAGGGTCCAGAAACGACGTCGCGAAATCGGATCGACGCCTCCCGTGGGTTCATCGAGGAAGACCACGCGTGGTCCGTGGAGGACCGCACAGGCCAAAGCCAGCCGCTGTTTCCAGCCCCCGGGCAGTGACTGGGTGATGAGGTCTTCCTTGCCTTGAAGGCCCGCAGTCTGAACCGCCCACGCCTCGCGCTCGCGCATCGCCGCCCCGGTCAGGCCGTAGACGCCGCCGAAGAAACGCAGATTCTGAATGACGGTCAGATCGTCATACAGACTGAAGCGCTGGGTCATGTAACCGATCCGATGCTTCAGCGCCTCTGGATCCCTGGCAACATCGATGCCGAGGACGCGCGCGCTTCCGGAGGTGGGCGCTAGAAGACCACACAGAACGCGGATGGCCGTGGTCTTTCCTGCGCCGTTCGAGCCGAGCAGACCGAACACCTCGCCCTCTCGCACGGAGAGCGACAGATCGTCGACGGAAGTGAACGCGCCGAAACGCTTCACCAGGTGTTCGACTTCAATGACGGCGGCCGCGGGACCGCGGTCCGTCGCGTTCGGGGAGGCTGGGCTCACCAGGTCAACGCCCAATCGCTCGAGTGAGATTCGCCCGCGCCACCTGAATCTGCGCCTCGGTCTGGGTGGCCTCGAGTTCCGCGCGGAGCAAACGCGTCTCGTTGTCCAGAAGCTCGGAAGATGACAGCACGCCTTCTTTGTAACGATCGCGCGCGACCCGGACCCCGTCACGCGCCGCTTCAATGCCCCGCTGGGCCACGATCTTGCCGGCGAGGGCGGACTCGAGTTCGAGTTGCCTGGTGGTCACGTCAAGACGGATCCGCGCCTCCAGATCCAGGAGCTGGCCGCGCAGCGCATCGGCCAGGCCTTCAGCCTGGGCAGCGGAAGCGCGGGAACGACCTCCGTCGAGGACTTTCCAGTTCACGCCGATCCCGATGCTCCATGAATCCTTCCAATCTCCGGTCAGGGGCAGGATGCGCTGATTGGGACTGGCGTAGTCGTAGCCCGCTTGCAGTCCGGCCTGAGGGCGGGCCGCAGACTGGGCGATGCGGATGGCGGCGTCCATGGCCCGGACCCGCGCGCGCAGGGCTTCGAGTTCAGGGCGGAGGGCGAGGGCGCGGGAGATCAGAACTTCGGTTTCGATGGGTCCCCAAGCCGCCGCTGCCGGCGCGGCATCGAGTTCGACGGGGGTCCCCGCGGGCAAGCCGACCAGACGAAGCAGATTCGCGGTGGATATCGCAGCCGCTTTCTCGGACTGAACCCGGCCGAGTTCGGCGCGCTCGCGTTCGACCGTCACCGCGAGAACGTCGTTGCTGGCCGCGAGTCCGAGAACCTGACGATTGCGCGCGTCCTTCAGATGCGCCTCGTAGGAGGCCACCGCCTCGCTCAGAACCCGGGCGTTTTCGTGGGTGAAGAGGACGTTCACGAACGCTACGTGAGTCTCCGAGACCAGATCGTTCCGGGCGGCGGCGAGGTCTGAGGTGGAAGCGCGCTCGGTCTCGGTGGCGGCGATGACCTGAGAGTTGACCCGCCCGCCGGTGTAGAGCGGCAGGGTGGCGCCCACGTGGGTGCGCCAGTTGTTGGGCAGGTTAGGGAAGATGGTCCTTGGGGCCGAGCCGGGGAACGCCAGGAGCAGCTCGGGCACGTTCGAGTTCCGGGTGTAGGAAGCGGAGATATCGAGCTCGGGGCGCTGGCCGGCTTCAGCACCCTTGATGCCCTCGGAGGCCGCGCGGGTGAGAGCGCTGAGCGATATCAGTCGCGCGGAGGCGGCGAGGGCGCGAGCCAGAGCGTCGTCGAGGGTCAGGCGAACCGCCGCCGGGGTTTCGGCGGGGGTGGGGTCGCTCGCGAGCGTGGGTGAGGCAGCGATGAAGAGGAACAGGAACGGGGCCAGTCGTTTCACAGCGAGACTCCAGTCCGGGCCGCCTCGGCCTCGCGGGCCTGAATGCGGGAGATGAAGACGTCTTCGAGGGAGGGTGGGATCGGGCGGGCGGAGAGGACTTCGAGGCCAAGGGACCGTAGATCGGTGGCCATGCTTTCGGTCCACGCCGCGGCCGCGGGAGCGTCGAAGCCCGGCAGGGTGATGTGGACGCGTTCGCCGAAGGCCTCGACTTCACGCACTTCCGAACGGGCGCCGATGATTTCCATGGCCCGGCGTTTGGGATGGGCCAGGATCTCGACCATCGCTCCATCCGCCTGCGCCCGCAGCGCGTCGGGCGTGCTCACGGTCAGGATGCGCGAACGGTCCATGAGGGCCACTCGCTGACAGCGCTCGGCCTCATCGAGATACGGCGTGGTTACGAGCAGGGTGAGGCCTTCGCGCTGCAGCCGGGCCAGGATCTTCCAGAAGTCGCGGCGCGACACCGGATCGACGCCGGTGGTGGGCTCGTCGAGGACGAGAAGCTGCGGGGTGTGGATGAGGGTGCAGGCCAGAGCGAGCTTCTGTTTCATGCCGCCGGAGAGGCGGTCGGCCAGCCGGTTTCGGAACGGGGTCATGCGAAGCATGTCGAGAAGCTCCTGGCCGCGCGCCTTCGAGCGGCGCACGCCGTGGATGTCCGCGAAGAATGCGACGTTCTCGTCCACGGTCAGATCGCCATACAGCGAGAAGCGCTGAGAGAGATAGCCGATGCGTTTCGACAGCTCGTCCTTGTCGGTCCAGGGGTCGAGACCACAGGTGCGGACGCTTCCGCCGTGGGCCTTCAGCAGGCCGAGGATGACCCGCAGGGTAGTGGTCTTGCCCGCGCCGTCCGGCCCGATGAGACCGAACATCTCTCCGCGCTCGACCGTGAACGAAACGTCGCGGGCGGCCACCAGATCGCCGTATTTCCGGACCAGGCCCGAGACTTCAACCACCGGGGCTTCGGAAGCGTCGCTCATCGCGCGGGACCGACCGGCTCGAAGGTCGCCTCCGCCGGCATGCCGGGCTTGAAGAAACCGTCCGCGTTGTCGAGGCCCACCTTCACCCGATACACGAGCTTGATTCGTTCATCGCGGGTTTGAACATTCTTCGGGGTGAACTCGGCCTTCGACGCGATGTAGGTCAGGCGGCCCTTGCGGGTTTGCCCGCCATCGGTAGTCACCACCGCCTCCTGGCCGATGCGGATCCGGGCCAGATCGACGTCGGTGACGTAAACGGTGAGCCAGGCCTCCGTCAATTGGGTGATGACGCAGATGGGCGAACCCACCTGAAGCTGCTCGCCCGGCTCCGCCACTCGGGAGGTGAGCACGCCATCCACCGGACTCATCACCCGGGCATCGCTGATCTGCTGTTGGAGTTGGGCAATGCGCGCGTCGATGGACTCCACCCGCGCGCGCGCGGCCTCGATTTCCTCCGGTCGTGAACCCGAGTGAAGGCGGGCGAGGGATTGCTGCTGAGCCCCGAGTCGTGCTCCGAGAACGTTGCGCCGGGTCCCCGCGTCGTCGCGGGTCTTGGTCGTGCCCGACCCGCGATCGAGCAACCCCTGCATGCGGTCGAGGTCGAGCTGGGCGCCCACGATGTCCGCTTCGGTGGCGCGGATCTGCGCCTCCATTTCCGCGATGTCTTCCTTGCGCGCTCCGGCGAGGCGAAGCCTCAGTTCGGCCGCGGCCTGCGCGCGGTCGGCGGTGGCCTGTCGAACCACGATCTCCACATCGGTGGTGCTGAGGCGCGCGATGGGCGCGCCCGCCTTCACCACGTCGCCTTCCTTGAGCGGAGCCTCGATCAGGCGCCCGCCCACCTTGGCGGAGATGTGAACGTCGGTGGCCTCCACGTGACCGGCGGCCACAATGTTCGTGCTTCGCGTGGGTGCGCCGCAGGAGGCGAAGCTGAATGCGGCCACTATCAACAAAAGAGGAGAGCGTTTCATTTGGTTTTCCTCGGGCGACGACGGTGAAGGTGAGGCTCCCGGGTCGGGGGAACGAGCGAGCGGTCCAGAACCTCGAGCAGATGGGCGAGCATTTCCTCGTTGCCGGGCGGAGCCAGGCCGGGCACTTCCCGGGGGAGGAGGCGTTCGCGAAAGGACGCCCCGGCGAAGTGGAGCATGAGAGGCCCCAGCATGGTCAGGTGAAGGAGAAGGGGATGGATCTTCCGGAAAGCGCCGGTTCGGGCGCCTTCGCGGAGGGTCTCACCGACGAAGGTGATGATGGTGAAGAGCGCGCGCGAGGCCTCGGCGTCCATGCTCCTGCCCCCGGCGAGAATCTCCCGCATCATGATGGGAGGCAGCGCCCGTTTCAGGGAGAAGTGCCCGGCAATGAGGGTGTAGAGGGCGCGCAGTTTCTCCCCGGGGGGCGCGTCGCTGGCCTTGAGTCTTTCGATCTCGGCGAACACGTCCCCGAACAGCTCCAGGAGGACCGTCTTGTAGAGGTCCCGCTTCGAAGCGAAGTGGTAGTAGATCATCGCCTTGTTGGCGCGCGCGCGCCGGGCGATCTCGTCCACCCGGGCTCCGCTGAAGCCCACTTCCATGAACACTTCGGTGGCCGATTCGAGGATGGCCCGTTGGCTGGTTTCCCGGGTGCCTCGCTTCGAGATCTGTTGACTAACCATTTGGTTTAACCAGAAGGTTAAGAGATCCGACCGCACTTCGTCAAGGGCTTTGCCTTAGTCCGTCTTCTTCGCGGGCGTCCGGTCCCACCGGTGCGCGCGGAGCGCGGCCAGAAGTTCCCCATCGAGAGGCCCCGCTTTCTCCGCGGCAACATTCCCGTGAACGCTGTGCAGCCGGCGCATGCCCGGGATGACGGTGGTGACGTTGGGATTTGAAATCACAAAGCGCAGCGCCATTTCGGGAAGGCTCAGGCCGGCGGGAACCACCTTCTCCAGGCGCTCGATCCGGTCCATGGTGGCCGCGGTGTTCTCGGCATTGAAGTACGACCGCCGGAAATCGCCTTCGGGAAAGACCCGGTCGCGACTCAGTTGGCCGGCCAGAGAGCCCTCGTCGAAGGGAACGCGGGCGATGACCGCGACGCCCTTTTCCCGGCATAGAGGGAAGAGCTCGTCCTCGGGAGATTGGTCGAAGATGTTGTAGACGACCTGGACCGCATCGATGAGTCCGGTTCGGATGGCGGCCAGACCGTTCCAGGGCTCCCATCGATTGAGACTGATGCCGATGCTCCTGATGAGGCCGTCGCGTTTGAGGTCGAGCATGGCGCGCTGCCACTTCTCATCGCTGGCCCAGGCGTCCTGCCAAACGTGGAACTGCATGAGGTCAACTTGCGGCAGTCCCAGATTCGCGAGGGTTCGTTCGGTGTACTCGCGCAGGTGATCGGGTGGAAAGCACTCATCGAGCCGGGCTTTGGCGGGCGCGGGCCACACCCGGTTCTTGGGCGGGATCTTGCTAGCGGTGAAGAGCCGGGCGGGGTGGCGCCGCACCAGGTTCCCCAGAATGCCTTCGCTTCTCCCATCTCCGTAGGCGAAGGCGGTGTCGAAAAAGGTCACGCCCTCCGCCACCGCGGCGTCCAGAGCGCGCTCGACTTCGGCGTCGTCCGTCTCCTTCCAGCCGGCCAGGCCCCACATCCCGTAGCCCAGCGTGCTCACCGGCGTTCCCAGGCGTTCGGCGGTTCTGAGTTTCATGTTCCTCTCCCCTGCTCACATTGAAAAACCAACGTTACGGCAGCCGGCGCGCGCGCCATTCTGAGGACAAATCGTGGGAAACTTCGACCTGCCCTTCTCCACTCGACGAAGCCTCCGTCGGGTTCCCCGGGCCTCGTGATCTTTGACGGCCTTTTCCGCTTATGTTCCAATGACGATTCCCCAGGAAGATGCTTCCATCCCAGAATGAATAGAGCGAGCGTCCATCCCGAATGACCAGCATGAACTACCCGTCGGTCGTCGTGGTCGGCGGAGCCAAAGCAGGAACGGTTCTGGTCCTTGATGAAGTCCTGAATGATTTCTCCGTTGGCTCCGATGACGGCTGTCACCTGATTCTTGAAGGCGCCGCCATTTCGCCGATGCACGCCGCTTTCTTCCTTGACGATGATGGCAACGTCACCCTCTCCGACACCAAGAGCCGCACCGGCGTCTTTGTCAACGGAATGAAGATTCTTGAGCACACGCTCGCCGATGGCGATGAGATTTCGATTGGTCCGCGGGGTGGAAGCGGAAGCGGCCATCTCAAGTTCGTGGCCTTGGGGTCTGAGGCGCCGCTCATCGATCTGCCCGACTCGGGAACGGAGAGTCTCGCCGGTCTCGAAGGCCTCGATCCTGTTCAGGCAGAACAACCATTCTTTACCTCCGAACTGAACAAGCCGGAGTTCGCCACGGAGGCGAGCGGTCTCGAATCTCCGGATGCCGGCCTTCAGGAGTTGACCCCTCTTCCTTCCCTGCCCGAGCCGACCCTGCCGCTGGTCGAAGAGTTCCCGTCGCTCGACATGTTGAGCGAACCGGAGCCCATTCCTGCCCCCGAACCGGCTCCTTTCCTGCCCGAGCCAGCCGAAGCGGTGGTCGATGAGTTCCCCCCCCTCGAGCTGTCTGGTGAGCCGGAACCCCTTCTCGCCCCCGAGCCGGTCCCGCCGCCTCCCGTTGCCGCGGCAAAGCCGCCGGTGGCGAAGCCTGCGGCGCCGGCCTCAAGTCCCCGAAAGGCGGCCGCGCCGCAGGTCGCGTCCAGGGGTGCGGATGATCCCCTCACCGGATTGGCCGAGTCCCTGGGTGGCCAAAGTCGCGAGCGGTCCGAACCCCCTCCCGCGGTGGCGGAGACGCCGGCCGTCCGTGCGCCCCGCAAACCCGGCGCATCAGCCGTGGTCATGGCCGGCCGACTCGCCGTCGTCGCGGTCGTGCTGGGCGGCCTGGCCTGGTTCGCAACCCGGAAGTACGCGGCGTCGATCGTCTTGCCCGTGGTCGACACCTATCTGCCGACCACGATCGAGCCCGGGCAGACCGTCACCATCAACGGTTCGGGATTTGGGGCCGGCTCCGACCCCGCCCTGGTCAAAGTCTCTCTTGGCGCACTCGACGCTTCAGTCCTCGACGCGAGTCCCACCCGCATCAACATCACGGTTCCGGAGTCGCTCGGAGATTCCGGATCTCAGACCCTTCCTCTGACCGTGAAGGCCCGGGGCGAGTCCTCCGCGGTCCGACAGGTCAAGGTTTCGGTGGCGCCCAAGGTGGTGTCTCTCACCCCTCGTGTGGCTCTCACGGGTGACGAGGTCGCGATCGCGGGGAAATGGCTGATGAATACCAAGACGAAGCCCACGGTGACCGTAGCGGGCAACAACGCGGAAATCCTCGAAGCCAGCTCCACCGCGATCCGTATCAAAGTCCCGGAGGTGGCGGCGAAGGAAGGGCAGAAGGTCTCGGTGAGGGTGGCGGTGGGATCGGACATCAGCAAAGACACGCCGCTCAATTACGGACGTCTCCCCTTTGTGGAGCAGGTCTCGCCCGCGCGCGCCCTGCCCGGGGAGATCGTGACCATCGTCGGCCTTGGCCTGAACGGTCCGGACCTGGCGGTGATGGTGGGAGTGAAGTCGGCGGCCGTTCTTTCCGCCACCGATGCCGAGATCAAAGTCTCGCTTCCGGGCCTTCGAATTTCGGAGAGCGCCGGCCCGCGTGATTTGACGGTTCGGGTGAATGAAAAATCCTCGGTGGCTCACTCCATCGAGATCCTCCACGAGTCCGCGGCTCTTTATTCGCCGCGGTTCTTTGTGGAGATGCTGGAGGGTTCGAGAGCCGCGGTTTCGTGTGAACTTGGTCCGGTGATGGTTCTGGGCAACGACGCTGCGTCCCGGAAACGAGCGGTCGATGCCGCGGCCCGACTGAACGCTCTGGCCAGCCAGGCTCGGACTTCCCGCATTCAGTTCATCTCGGGCGATGTGGTCATCAGCGCTTCGGGCGGCGCGGTGCTCGCGGTCGCGGCCGGCGATGGTTCTGGCAGTCCGCGCGCTCTTGCCCCCCTTTGGGCCGCTCATCTGACCGACATGTTCGACCTTTTCTTCCAGGGCCGCCGTCCCGGCCGAACGGTTGAACTCTCACCCGATGGCAAGGCATTTCTCGATATCTTCGCGGCGGCGCGAAGACGCTCGACGGAGCCTGGAGTGGCCCAGGGTGTTCTCACCTCCCCCGATCCCGCGTGGCTCCGGTCGCTCGCCTCCCTGGCCGCAGCTCCCACGATGGGCGGTTCCGAGGCCCTGGCTCTACTCGACGGCTTCTGGGCGGGCGTCATTGAAGTCCCGGGTGCCATCCAACCGCGGAAAGTCGAAATCAGCCTGACCGCCACGCCCTCCGGTCTGTTCGGGCAAAAAACATCGCGGCAGGGCCGCCTTTCCAGCGATGTGACCCTCCAGAACCTCAGCTACGCCCGGCGCGAACTTCGGTTTTCCTTCATCGATTCCGGCGAGAATCTGACCTACCAGGGCCGGCTCGATGGCGATGCGATCGAGGGAACCCTGAGCAAGGCCTCTGGGGCCAGGGTCGGCAAACTCACGTTCAAACTCACGCGCTAGCGGGTCGCCGCCCCGACCGCCCATCGAGGTCCTAATTGAATGAAGCGGGTGCGATCCGGACTTGAAGAGCTTCTGGCGCGGCCCGCGAGGATCCGCGGCGCGCGTGTCGGCCTGATCGCGAATCCCACCGCGGTCACCCCCGACCTCACCCACGCCGCCCTTCACCTGCTAAATCTCAAGAGCACGAAGCTGGTCGCCCTCTTTGGTCCCGAACATGGCGTCTTCGCCAACGCCCAGGACCTCGAGGAAGTGGGCGACCAGAAGGATCCGAGGACCGGTCTGCGGGTTTTCAGTCTCTATGGCCAGACGCGCGTTCCCACCGCGAAAATGCTTCTGGGAATCGACGTTCTCCTCTTCGATGTTCAGGACGTGGGTTCGCGCTACTACACCTTCATCTACACCATGCTTCATGCCATGCAGGCGTGCGCGGCTCATGGGGTTCGGCTCATCGTTCTCGACCGTCCCAATCCCATTGGCGGCGCGGTGGTTCAGGGCAATGTCCTCGATCCCCGCTTTCTCTCTTTCGTCGGCATGCATCCGCTGGCCGTGCGTCACGGCATGACCGTGGGCGAGTTGGCGTTGATGTTTGCGCGCGAGCTGGACTTGTCGGTGGACCTGGAAATCGTTCCGATGAAGGGCTGGCGTCGCGCCATGGACTTTGAAGACACCGGTCTTCCCTGGGTTCTTCCTTCGCCCAACATGCCCACCGTCGATACCGCCTATGTCTACCCGGGCGGCTGCCTCATCGAGGGAACGAATCTCTCCGAAGGTCGGGGCACCACCCGACCCTTTCATCTGGTGGGCGCTCCGTGGCTCGATCCCTGGAAGCTCGCGGGCGATCTCGATCGTTCCGGTCTCGAGGGATTCGCGTTCCGTCCCTGCTATTTCACCCCGACCTTTCACAAGCACGCCGGGATTTTGTGCGGAGGGGTTGAAGTTCACGTGACCGAACGAAGACAGGTCGATTCCTTCTTCGCATACCTGGTATTGATTGAGAAGGCGCGGGCGCAGAACCCAAAGAAGTTCGCGTGGCGGAAGCCGCCCTATGAATACGAGTTCATCAAGCCGCCCATCGACATCCTGTGCGGAACCTCCGACCTACGTGAAGCCATCGAAGCAGGCCGCCCGGTCCGGAAGTTCCTGTCCCAGTTCGAGTCGGAAGCCCGCGCCTTCGAAGTGATTCGGCGACCGTTCCTGATGTACGCCTGATTCCTATTGATCCTCGACCTGGGTGGCTTCGGCGGGCGGGGATGAACCTGGGATGGTGGTGACGAAGACCGCGGCCAGGATCAAAGCGCCGCCCAGCACGGTTCTGGCGGAGATGGTCTCGGCGAAGAATAGCCGCCCGAAGATCACGGCCACCAGTGGGTTCACATACGCGTAGGTGCCCACGACATGGGAGGGGAGGGTGTGGCGGGTGAAGGAAAACGCGGTGAAGCCGATGATCGAACCGAAAAGGACGAGGAACAGGATCCCCCCCCAGGCACTGAGGGGGGCTCTCATCACCCGTTCCCATTCCTCGCGATACAACACGGACTGAAGCAGCAGGAAGAAACCACCCGAAGTCATCTCCAGGCCCGAGGCCATCACCAGAGGAAGTCGATCCTTGAGCGCCTTGGCCTTGAGATAACCGATGGTCCAGCAGATCGATGCGGCCTGTATCGCGATGAAGGCCGCCACCGGTGTGCCGGCTCCGGCGAAGGAAACATCACTCCGTGCCGAGGCGATAAGAAAAACTCCGAGCAGTCCGACCAAGACTCCGGCGACCACGGGTAAGCGGAGGGAGGCGCCCCGGCTGATCAGGGCCTCGGCCAGAGTGAGCCAGAGCGGGAAGGTGGCGACGAGGAGAGCGGTGATGCCGCTCGGGATGCTCTTCTGCGCCCACATGATGAGGCCGTTGCCGATCCCCATCAGGAGAATTCCCACCAGCACGGCGTTGAGCCATTGCTCACGCGTGGGTCTCTTCCACCTTGAGGTTGCAGCGGTGAACAGCAGGAGAGACGCCCCGGCGATCAGAAAACGAATGGCCGCGGCGATGAAGGGCGGCATGTGGGCGATGACCGTGCGGATGCCCACGTAGGTGGATCCCCAGACGATGTAGACCACGCCCAGACAGATGTAGGCGAGTGACTTCTCTCTTGACGGGGATAACGCTTGATGCACGGCCAGCCGCGGACTTTATTCCACCCGTCCGGTTGGACGCCTTAAACTCCCCTTCTTCATGAGCCGGCATGCGCCGCTCAAGCCCTTCAGGGAGGTCGTCGGTCTATCTTGGCAATGTCAAAAAAGAACGTTCGCGCGAAGCCACAGCAGCCGTCTCTCTTCGACGCGAACGGGGGTGAAGCCGAGCCGGTATTTGTGGCCCCGGCGATGGCGCCCGCGCCGCCTGAGGTTTCGCCGACGATGGAG
>JANLSZ010000114.1:0-9123 GCA_031362685.1 Vicinamibacteria bacterium
CGAAGTTCCGGGATCGAGTGAAGCAATCTCTCGGGAGATTGCTTCAGGCCAACCAGACCGATCTGGCCTTCGCAATGACGGTGTGGGGTTTCTCCCAATAGTCACGTCCGACGGACGTCCACGGCTCGCAATGACGTAGGGTCCAATGGGCTTGGTAGGGGGGTTCGCGGTGGCACAACCCGACCAGCCACTAACCAAGCGCATTGGACCCTACGTCATTGCGAGGAGCCATTCGTTTCGGTACTGCGACGAAGCAACCCCCTCCCGCCACTCTTCGCCATTCGCCGCCACGAAGCAACCCCCTCGCCCTACTACCACCCGTGAGGTAAATTGGCGGGCTCCTGATGACCAAAGCCAAAGCTCGACGTCCCAAGATCAAGACTCCCCCGCTCCTTTACGAGAAGACCCAGACGCTTCTCGAGAAGATCAGCAAGCGGGTCGAAGGAACGTTCCTCACCTACTGGACTTCGACGTCGGGGTCGGTGTGCGACAACGACGTCATGGCCCTTCACGAGGTCCTGCGCGAGATCGGACCTCAGGACACCATCACCCTCTTCGTCAAGTCGGATGGCGGCAGCGGGATGGCTTCGCTGCGGATGGTCCACCTGCTCCGAAGTTCCTGCAAGCGGCTGGTGGTCCTCGCCCCCCTGAACTGCGCGTCCGCCGCAACCATGTTCGCCCTGGGGGCCGATGAAATCGGCATGGGCCCGCTGTCGTATCTCACCGCCGTGGATACGTCGCTGGAGCACGAACTCTCCCCCGTCGATCACACCAACAACCTGGTCGCGGTCAGCAACGATGAAGTGGACCGGGTGATCAAGCTGTGGCGGGACGCAACCCACGTCGAAGGCCGCAGCATCACCCCCTACCAGGAGCTGTACAAGTACATCCATCCCCTGGTCATCGGCGCCCTCGACCGCGCCAGCAGCCTCTCGCGCAAGCTCTGCCAGGAGATTCTGAGCTATCACCTCAAGGACGAGAAGCGCGCCGAACGCATCGCCCGGGAACTCAACTCCTCTTATCCCGCGCATCAGTACCCCATCACCGCGCGTGAAGCCCGCAGACTCGGCCTCCAGATCAAGGACCTCGACCAGGAAACCGATCGCTATCTGCAGCAGCTCAATCTGCTCTATTCAGAGATGGGCCAGCGCGCGATCACCGACTACGACTCCGACAACCACCACGACAACGAGATCACGAACATCCTCGAGTGCCGGAAGCGCCAGGTTTTCTATCAAGTCGAGAAGGACTGGCACTACCGCAAGGAAGAGCGCCGCTTCGTGCCCTTGAACGACCTCTCCGCCTGGTACTTCTGCGAGAAGAAGAACGGCAAGCTGCTGAAGTCGAAGTTCCACATCCGGTAAGCCGGGCGAACATTCAGGAAAGCGCGCCCGTAATTCATGGTGGAGGCTATCGTTCACCCATGGAGAACCCGACCGCCGGTCCCAGCGACACCGTCAACGCCGTAAGCTGGGTCAGCTATCTGCTGCACTTGGTAGTGGCCGTCGCCGCGGTGGTCCCTGGCATCCAGGCCAGCGTGTTCCTGCTCATCGTGGCTTTCATCATGGACATGGTGATGCAGGGCGACGCGCTCGGGACGTACCAGGGATCGCACTACTCGTGGCGCCTGAAGTCGGTGCTGTGGGCAGGCGGCCTGTACCTCGTCACCTCCCCGCTCTGGCTGCTGCTCATCGCTCCGGGATGGATCGCCTGGGCCCTCATCTCCCTCTGGTTCCTGTACCGGATCGTGAAGGGGATGCTGGCCTTGTCGGACCGCCGGGCGGTGTGACGGCCGCACGCCAGTAAGGCCGTCATCGCGAGGTCGCAAGCGATGCACGTCGGCCGAAGCGATCTCGTCGAACCACTACCAGGCCCGCGAGTGCAGGCTGGTAGTGGGGGGAGGGGGTTGCTTCGTCGCGGTACCAACGGAGTGGCTCCTCGCAATGACGTGAGGGGGTGCGGGACGGACAGCGCAAGCTTGGTAGTGAGCGCCGCGGTACGGGGTGGCTCCTCGCAATGACGTTAGGGGGGCGGTTGGCCGATAGTGGCGGAAAGAATTGCGAGGGGTGGTGCGGGCGGAGGGACTGGCCGGCCGAAGTCCCGTTCACGGACGTCATTGCAGCGCCCGGTGGTCCGTTCTGGTATGCGGGCGGAGGGACTGGCCGACCGAAGTCCCGTTCACGGACGTCATTGCAGCGCCCGGTGGTCCGTTCTGGTATGCGGGCGGAGGGACTCGAACCCCCAAGGATCTCTCCACGGGCTTCTAAGACCCGCGCGTCTGCCATTTCGCCACGCCCGCGCGTGAAGACGAGAAGTTTATCGCCTCACTGAACACCGGCCCCGCCCCGCCCCGCGTCGGGGTTCAAAGGCCGACCGCGTACAATGTAGGACGCGCCTTCGAGAGCGGGCCAAAAAGCCGATTGGCCGGCTGACCGGCGAGGGTCCAAGTCCGAGAAGCCGCAACACTTGAACGTCGGGCAAAGCCCGAAACCAGAGAAACAGATCGCAGCGTCGCCTGCCTCAAAACGAACGTCGAGACCCCGAGAGAGAAAACTTGAAAGCTGAACTCACATCCGAAAACTCCGCCCGCAAATCGATCGACTTCGACATCGAAAAAGAAGTCGTCGCCAAGGAAATAGACAAGCGAGCCAAGGGCATCGCCAAACGCGCCCAGATCCCCGGGTTCCGGCCGGGCAAGGTGCCTCTGGCCGTGGTGAAGCGTCAGTTCAAGGCCGATGTCGAGCAGGACGCGGTGGAGGCCATCGCCAATCAGTTCCTGCCTAAGGAACTGGAGACACACAAACTCAAGCCGGTGGCTTCTCCCAAGCTGGAAAAAGTCGAGCTCGCACCCGAGGGTTCGCTGAAGTTTCGGGTCACCTTCGACGTCCTTCCCGAGGTCGTGGTTCCCGCGTTTCGCGGCATCGAAGTGAGCGTCAAACGACAGACCCCGACCCCGGAAATGATCGACGTCGAGATCGACCGCATCCGCGACGCCTCCGCCCGATTCGAACCGGCCCCCGATCGGGCCGCGCAGAACGGCGACTTCGTCGAAGTCGACATCGAAGTCACCGATCACTCCTCCGGCCAGGCGAGAAAACGTGAGGCCACCCTCATTGAGGTCGGCCACAAGGCCAACCACGATGAACTGAATGCGGCTCTGCTGGGCGTCCTTCCCGGCGTCTCGAAAGAGGTGCGCGCGCTGGAGCGGGAGAATGAAGACCCGAACTCCCCGGTCGTCCGCACCGTGGACTATCACGTGGTGGTCCGGACCATCAAGGTCAAGACCCTTCCTGCCAAAGATGATGAGTTCGCCAAGGATCTCAACTTCGACTCGTTCGCGGCCTTTGAGACAAGCGTGAGGGAACGGATCGAACGCGCGCTCAAGCACAACGAGGAGGTGGAGATCGAGGACGCGGTCTTGAACCGGTTGTCTGACCTCGTCACCTTCGATGTGCCCCAGAGCCTGGTCGAAGAGCAGGTCGAGGCCCGCACCCGCAGATTCGCCGAGAACCTCCAGCAGCAAGGCATCGATCTCCAGAAGGTCAACCTCGACTGGACGAAGGTGGCGGCCGAACAGCGGGAGGGTTCGGAGAAGCAGGTGAAGCTCGAAATCCTCCTCGACGCCATCGGCAAAGCCGAGAAGATCGAAGCCACCGAGGCCGACGTCCAGGATCAGGTCAAGCGTCTGGCCGCTCGCGCCCGCACCAGCGAAGGCGCCATCACGGGCCGGCTCACCGACGACCAAAAGGGGCGTTTGACCGCTCAGGCGAGGGACCGGCGCATTATTGACATGATTAGGGCCGCTGCTAGAGTCAACTTCGAATGAGGGACACCCACGCCATGCTCGTTCCCATGGTGGTCGAACAGACCGCCCGCGGGGAACGCGCCTACGACATCTTCTCGCGGCTTCTCAAGGACAACATCATCTTCCTGGGCACCCCGATCGACGATGCGGTCGCGAATCTGATCATCGCCCAGCTTCTCTTTCTCGAGGCCGAAGACCCCGAGAAGGACATCCATCTCTACATCAACAGCCCGGGCGGTATCGTCACCGCGGGGATGGCGATCTACGACACGATGCAGCTCATCAAGCCCGACATTCAAACGATTTGCGTTGGACAGGCGGCGTCCTTTGGCGCGGTTCTCCTCGCCGCCGGCACCAAGGGAAAGCGCTGCGCCCTTCCCAACGCCCGGATCCTCATCCATCAGCCACTGGGCGGCACCCAGGGCCAGGCTTCGGACATCGCCATTCAGGCCAAGGAAATCCTCCGCATGAAGGACACCCTGAACGAAATCCTGGCCCATCACACCTCTCAGCCAGTCGAGAAGATCGCGAACGACACCGATCGAGACTTCATCATGGGCGCGAGCCAGGCCGTCGAATACGGCATCATCGATTCCGTGATTTCCAAGCGGGAAAAGGAAAAGGCCTGAGCGGCCGTTCGGTCACGACTGTCTCCTTGGAATCCAGAAGAATCCATCGACTGAGAGCCCACCACCGATGACCACCATGAAGAGAAACGACGGCGAGACCCTGCGCTGCTCGTTCTGCAACAAGGATCAAGGCGACGTCAGAAAGCTGATCGCCGGGCCCACCGTCTTCATCTGCGACGAGTGCGTCGAGGTCTGCAACGACATCATCGCCGACGACAAGAAGACCCCCACCCCCAAGGCCAAGGGAAATCTCGCCGCCCCCCACGATGTCAAGAAATTCCTCGACGACTACGTCATCGGTCAGGACTCCGCCAAGAAGAAGCTGGCGGTGGCCGTCCACAACCACTACAAGCGGCTTCAGATCTCCAAGCAGAAGATCCGCGGCGATGTCGAACTCCAGAAAGCCAACATCCTCCTCATCGGCCCCACCGGAACGGGCAAGACCCTCCTGGCTCAGACCCTCGCCCGCATGCTGGCCGTTCCCTTCGCCATGGTGGACGCCACCACCCTCACCGAAGCCGGTTACGTGGGCGAGGATGTCGAGAACATCATCCTCAAGCTCCTCCAGGCCGCGGGCGGCGACATCGAAAAGTGCCAGGAAGGCATCATCTATATCGACGAGATCGACAAGATCTCCCGCAAGGATGAGAACCCTTCCATCACCCGCGACGTGTCGGGCGAGGGCGTGCAGCAGGCGTTGCTGAAGATTCTCGAAGGCACGGTGGCCAACGTCCCTCCCCAGGGCGGGCGCAAGCATCCGCACCAGGAGTTCTACCAGGTCGACACCAGCAACATTCTTTTCATCTGCGGTGGCGCGTTCGTGGGCCTCGACAAGGTGGTGGAGCGCCGCATTGGCCGCAAGACCCTCGGTTTCCGGACCGGTCAAAAAGCGGAACAGGAAGCGAAGAACGTCGAGAAACAGGCCCTGCTGCAAAGAGTCCTGCCCCAGGATCTCATCCGCTACGGCCTCATCCCCGAGTTCATCGGCCGCCTCCCCGTGGTGGCCACCCTGCACGATCTCGATCAGCGCGCCCTCATCGACATCCTGACCACGCCGCGCAACGCCATCATCAAGCAATACCAGAGGATGTTCGAATACGAAGGGGTGAAGCTCCGGTTCACCGACGACGCCATGCTGGCCATCGCCGACCTTGCCGTCGAGCGCAAGATCGGGGCCCGCGGCCTGCGCATGATCCTCGAAGATCTGATGCTCGACCTCATGTACGACCTCCCCTCCCTCAAGAAGGTGAAGGAATGCGTGATCACCCGCGAGGTCGTGGTATCCGGCGAGAAGCCGATCATGGTCATCGAGAAGGCGGGCTGATCCGCACCCGACCCGCTTGAGCGAAAAGCACGCCTCAAGCCTCACAAACTCCCCGGGCGCGCCGGATCCTCAGGCGCGTGTCCGGGACCAAGAAGGACGGACCTAGCTCCCATGCCTCCATCTCAAAAGCCAACCCCTGACGTGCCGGAGGCCCTGCCCACGGTTCCCCTGCGCGACGTCGTCGTCTTCCCGCACATGATGATGACCTTCGTGATCGGGCGGAAGCCGTCCATCCTGGCCCTCGAACACGCCCTCCAGCGGTCGAAGCGCCTCTTCCTCACCGCCCAGCTCGATCCCAAGCGGGACTCTCCTTCGCCCCGCGAGGTCCGCGCCTACGGCACCATCTGCCAGATCGTCCAGAGCCTGCGCCTGCCCGACGGGAATCTCCGGGTTCTGGTCGAGGGCGTCGATCGCGGGCAGGCCCTGGAGTTCGGCGAAGAGAGCGGCTTCATGAAGGCCCTGGTGCGAACCATTCCCCGTCAGGCCCCGGAAGGCGACATCGAACCCATCGTCCGCCGGGTGGTCGAGCTCTTCGATCGCTACGTCAAGATGTCGAACCATCTTCACTACGACGCGATGCTGGCGGCGGTCCGGGTGCAGGACCCCGGCAAGCTCGCCGATACGGTGGCCTCGCACCTGGTTCTCCCCACCGATGAGAAACAGGAGCTTCTTGAAACGCCGTCGCCGTCAGCCCGCCTGCTTCGCCTGACCCAGGCCCTCGAGATCGAGGTCGAGCGTCTCGATGCGGAGAAGCGAGAAGGCCGGGCTCCCAAGGGCGGGCGGTCGCCCAAGGAACACTACCTCTCGGAAAAGATGAAGACGCTGCAGAAGGAGCGTCAGAAGGAAGAGCGGCCGAGCGAGTTCGACGAGCTCAAGGAGCGGATCGAGAAGGCGAAGATGAGCAAGGAGGCCCTCGAAAAGGCGCGCCAGGAGCTGAAGCGCCTCGAAGGCATGCCCCCCATGTCCGCCGAGGCCACGGTCTCCCGCAACTATCTCGAATGGCTCGTCTCCATGCCATGGCGCCGCAAGGCCAAGGAGACGCGTGACATCAAGGCCGCGGAAGTGATCCTCAACGAGGATCACTATGGGCTGGAGAAGATCAAGGAACGGATCCTGGAGTTCCTCGCGGTCCGGCAGCTGGTCGATGAACCCAAGGGTCCGATCCTTTGCTTTGTCGGACCGCCCGGGGTGGGTAAGACCTCGCTGGCAAAGTCCATCGCACGCTGCACGGGAAGGCCTTACGTCCGCTTCTCCCTGGGCGGGGTGCGGGATGAGGCGGAGATCCGAGGTCACCGCCGCACCTACATCGGCGCGCTTCCGGGCCAGATCGTGAAGCTCATGCGCAAGGCCGCAACCCGCAACCCCGTCTTCCTGCTCGACGAAGTCGACAAGATGACCTACGACCTGCGCGGAGACCCTTCCTCGGCCCTGCTGGAGGTTCTCGATCCCGAGCAGAACAAGAACTTCTCGGATCATTACCTCGATGTCGATTTCGATCTCTCCTCGGTCTTCTTCATCGCCACCGCGAATACCCTGCACGGGATTCCCCACGCTCTCCAGGATCGTCTGGAGATCGTGCGTCTTGCCGGGTATACCGAGGTGGAGAAGATCGAAATCGCCAAGCGGCATCTGATCCCGAAGCAACTCGAGCAAAACGGACTCAAGATCACGAACCTGGAAGTCCCTGAGGAAGCGCTTCGCACCGTGATCCGCCGCTACACCCGGGAGGCGGGGGTTCGCAGCCTGGAGCGAGAGATCGGCTCTTTGGCTCGCAAGACCGCACGGCGCGTGGTCGAACGCGGGGCCGATTACAAGATCGTGCTTACCGAGAACGATGTCATCGACCTTCTGGGCGTGCCCCGCTACCGCGATCCTCAGGGCGAAGAGAAGAACGAAGTGGGCCTGGCCATGGGCCTGGCCTGGACGGAGGTGGGCGGCGAGACCCTGCCCATCGAGGTCACGCTCATGCCCGGCCGCGGCGCTCTGACCCTCACCGGAAAACTGGGGGACGTGATGCAGGAGAGTGCGAGAGCGGCCCTGTCGTATGTCCGCGCCCACGCCGGCGAATTGCACATCGATGCCGCGTTCTATCGCAAGATCGACATCCACGTCCACGTTCCCGAAGGGGCCATTCCGAAAGATGGCCCGTCCGCCGGCATCACCATCGCCACCGCCCTGGTCTCCGCCCTGCAGGGCGCGCCCGTGCGTCGCGATATCTGCATGACCGGCGAAATCACCCTGCACGGAAAGGTCCTGCCCATCGGCGGCCTCAAAGAGAAGCTGCTGGCCGCCCACCGCATCGGGGCGACCCAGGTGATTCTGCCCCGCGAGAACGAGAAGGATCTCGCGGATGTCGCCGATGAAGTGAAGTCGGCACTCAAGATTCATCTCGTCGACTCGGTCGACGAAGTCTTCCGGATCGCCATTCTCCCCACGGACGGGTCACCGACCCAGATCCTGGTCCCGAGCGCGCCGTCGTCGCCCGGCGCGCCCCCGGTCACGCACTAAGCGATCGTCGTTTCAGGAATGGCCAGAGCCCCGAAAGTCATCGAAGAAGATGATCCCGAACCCGGGACGGGGACTGAACCCGCGGCCTTCGAGATTCCGGCGTCGGGCATCTTCTCGATCGCCGACTTCTCGGTCCTCCGTCGCCTCGATCGCCTCGGTCTGGTCGCCCTTGGTCAGGAAAACGGAATCGCCGAGGCCAGCGGACTCATGCGCGAGGAACTGCTGCGCAAACTGCTGCGCATCCGTTCCCACAGTCCTATCCCCCTGAGTTCGTCCGGAGTCCTCTCCGCCACCAAGGAGGGTTACGGCTTCCTGCGCGGTTCCGAGGTGGGCTTCCAGGTCGAGACGGACGATGTCTACGTCTCCCCTTCGCAGATCCGGCGGTTCTTCCTCCGCACCGGCGACAAGCTTTCGGGAATCGTGCGCGCGCCCAGGCACGCGGAGCGGTTCTATTCGTTTTCGCGGATCACCAGGATCAACAACCTCGATCCTGACGCCGCGCGCGACCGTATCCTGTTCGACAACCTGACCCCCCTTTATCCGCAGGAACGTCTGCGGCTGGAGACGACCCCGACCGACATGACCGGCCGCATCCTCGACATGATGACTCCCATCGGCAAGGGTCAGCGCGGCCTCATCGTGTCGCCGCCGAAAGCCGGCAAGACGCTGATCCTGCAGAACATCGCGCAGTCGATTACCGCGAACAATCCCGACGTCACGCTCATCGTGTTGCTCATCGACGAGCGTCCGGAGGAAGTCACCGACATGCAGCGCACCGTGCGCGGCGAAGTGGTTGCCAGCACCTTCGACGAGCCACCCACCCGCACGTGCAGGTTGCGGAGATGGTCATCGAGAAG
>JANLSZ010000136.1:0-9131 GCA_031362685.1 Vicinamibacteria bacterium
GAATGCCCCACCGGATCGGGCGTCTTCATGAATCTGAAAGAAGCCGCGATCGAGATCGAGCAGCGTCTCGCCTCCACCTTCCTGGCCGACCGGAATGGCCGTCGGCCGTGTCATGGCGACAGCCCGCGCTATCAAGCGGATCCTCACTTCAAGAACCTCGTTCTGTTCCACGAGTATTTTTCCGGAGACAGCGGCCGCGGTTTCGGCGCGTCTCATCAGACCGGCTGGACCACCCTGGTGCTCCGCTGCATCGAGGATGTAGCGAAGAGAAGGAGCGCCTCTCAATGAACCAGCCAAGCTACGAATGGCTGGAGGCCGATGGCCTCGGCGGTTTCGCCTCGCACACTTCGCACGGCACGAGAACGCGGCGGTACCATGCCCTTCTCCTGGTGTCGAGGAAGCCTCCAACCGACCGGCGCGTTCTGGTGAATGGGATGGACGTGGTGGTGGACCTCGGCGGCGAGCGTCTGGCTCTCACCTCCCAGACCTACAAACCTACGGTGGAAAGCGACCCGGCCATTGTTCGCCACGAAGGGCGTCCCGTCCCGTTTGGTTTCGATGGTTCTTTGTGGCCCACCTGGACCTACGACATCGGCGACGGTCGGACCATTGAACACGCGATCATGGTTCCGCGCGGCTCGCCTCTGGTCATCTTATCCTGGCGCCTGGCGGGGCCGGGCGGGGACGCAAGGACGACGCTCATTGTCCGACCCTTCCTTTCCGGACGCGACTACCACTCTCTTCACCACGAAAACGCGGACTTCAACTTCAAGCCCGTCGTGGATAAGGCCACCGGCCGAATTGTCTTTCGGGCGTACGAAAGTGAACCGGCGGTGGTGGCCTTGTCGAACGGCGCCTTCAAGGAGGAGGCCTACTGGTACCGGGAATTTCTTTACCTGGAGGACCACGACCGCGGGCTGGACTGCGTGGAGGATCTGGCCGCGCCAGGCACCTTCACCTTCGAACTCGCTACGGGTGAGGCCCTCCTCGTTCTGGGCGCGAACGAGGCCGTGAAGAAAATGAACGTTCGGTCGTTGGACACGCGGATCGCGTCGATCCGCGCCGCGGAGCAGACGCGTCGATTGAACGCGGGTTCTCCGCTCATGCGCGCGGCCTCGGCCTACGTGGTCGATCGCGCGGGTGGAAAAACCATACTCGCGGGATACCCCTGGTTCACGGACTGGGGCCGGGACACCTTCATCTCCCTCCGCGGCCTGTGCCTCGCCACCGGCCGGCTTGAAGAGGCGAGGCGTGTTCTCCTCGAATGGTCTTCCGCGGTTTCCGGGGGAATGCTGCCGAATCGGTTCACTGATTCTGATGAGGCTCCGGAGTTCAACAGTGTCGATGCCTCCTTGTGGTTCGTGGTGGCGGTGCACGACCTGAGGCTCGCCGAGACGCGGGCGGGGTACGTGGCCTCGAGCGTCGAGGAAGGGAAACTCAACAACGCGATGGTGGCCATCCTGCGTGGTTATGCCGTGGGAACAAGGCACGGCATTCGGATGGACGGCGACCACCTGCTGGCCGCCGGAGAACCGGGCCTTCAGCTGACCTGGATGGACGCCAAGGTGGGCGACTACGTGGTGACACCGCGCATCGGGAAGCCGGTGGAGATTCAAGCCCTGTGGATCAACGCCCTGCGCATCGGGGGTCAGATCGATTCTCATTTCGGCCGATGGGCGGAACCGGCGGAGAAATCCTTCAACGAGAAATTCTGGAACGAGGAGACGGGGTACCTCTACGACGTGGTCGATGCCGACCATGTTCCGGGGCGGTTTGACGGTCGCATTCGGCCGAACGCTCTGTTCGCGGTGGGAGGCCTTCCGTTCCAGGTCATGGGCGGAGAACGCGCGCGAAAGATGGTTGACCTCGCCGAAGAGAAGCTGGTGACCTCTTCCGGCCTGCGGTCGCTTTCTCCCGATGACCCGCAGTATCGCGGCGCCTATCGGGGCGGGGTCTGGTCGCGCGATACCGCGTATCACCAGGGCACGATCTGGCCGTATCTCATGGGGGCTTTTGTGGAGGCCTGGGTGCGGGTCAGGAGCGGCTCACCTGACGCGCGGCTCGAAGCCCGGAGGCGTTTCCTGGAGCCCTTCCTCAACGTTCTCGACCCGAACCACAGCGGGCACGTGCCCGAGATCGCGGAGGGCGACCCCCCTCACCTGGCTCGAGGCTGCCCTTTCCAGGCCTGGTCGGTGGGCGAAGCCTTGAGACTGGATCGGAGCGTTCTTTCTCCGGGTTGAACCTCAGGTTGTGACCCTCGTCCCCGGGACCGAAACCCGGGCGCGGGTGGAGGCATCCAAACGGTTGTCATGCCTGTGTTTCCTTCGGCCTACTCCAAAACCCGCGTGCTAAGTTCAAAGGATGGCCGTGCCTCCGGTTCACGAAGCGCAACTCCTGGCCGAACTTCGCTCTGGTCAGCCGGACGCGTTCGAGACATTGGTGCGCACCCATTCCGGCCGAATGCTCTCGGTCTGCCGGAGGATTTTGCGCAACGAGGAAGAGGCGAAGGACGCGGTTCAGGAAGCGTTTGTCTCGGCCTTTCGTGGGATCCACTCTTTCGAGGGCGCGAGTCGGCTCGGCACATGGCTGCATCGGATTGCGGTCAATGCTTCGCTCATGCGCCTGCGCTCGAAGAAGCGCCGGCCCGAGGAATCGATCGACGACCTTCTTCCCCGCTTCGCCGAAGACGGCCATGCCCGGAACGATCCGCGGGACTGGTCGCCTTCGGCCCTTCAGATGGTGGAAACGCGTGAGACCCGGGAGTTCGTCCGAGGTTGCATCGACCGTCTGCCCGAAATGTACCGGGTGGTCCTGCTCCTGCGCGACATCGAGGAACTCGACACCTCCGAAGCTGCGGAGGTTCTCGGCGTGAGCGACGGCGTGGTCAAAGTGCGTCTACACCGGGCGCGGCACGCCCTGCGGCGCCTTCTGGCCGAACGATTCGGGGAGCGTGCGCCATGATGACCTGCCGAGAGGTGTACGGTTTTCTCGACGAGTTCCTGGACGGCAGACTCGACATCGCGACTCGACTGAAGTTTGGAAGCCATCTCCTTGTCTGTCCAGCGTGTCGCACGTACCTCGAAACGTACCGCGCCACCCTTCAGGCGGCTCGCGGTTCGGAATGGGCGGACGCCCCCACCGATGTCCCGCCGCCCGAAGACCTGATCCATGCCATCCTCGCGTCTCGCGCGGCCGCGTTGGCATCGCAACCACCGGAATGACCACTTTGGGTCTTCACCGGTCAACCCTCGCGATGGAAACGACTTCACGATCGCGGCCAGCACCGCGAGGCCTCGGGGCCCTGGTGGCCTCAGTGTTGCTGATCGCTCTCGCTGCCGCTGGCCAGACCGCTCGCTACGGCAAGGCGCCGGAGTTCCCCTCTCAGGACCCGAAACAGTGGATCGGCCCACCCCAGAACTGGAAGGGCCTCGAAGGTAAGGTCGTCATTCTCGATGTCTGGACGTTCGGCTGAATCAACTGCATGCACACGATCCCCTGGGTCCAGGAGATGGAGAAGCGGTACGGGGATCGAGGCCTTGTCATCGTGGGCATTCACACCCCAGAGTTCGAGCGGGAGAGGTCGCGGAAGAATGTCGAGGCCGCGGTCAAAGAGCATGGCCTGGAAGGCCATTCCCACTTTCTCGATAACCAGATGGACTACTGGCGGGCCTTGCATAACGAGTATTGGCCCGCGATCTACATCGTGGACGGGCGAGGGCGGATCCGCGACCGGTTATTCGGGGAGGTCCATGTCGGCACGCCACGAGACAAGGATGTGAGCGGCCTGGTCGAGAAGCTTTTCGCAGAGGAAGCCGGCCGAAGTCCGCGCGGGATGCCCTAGCGGCTGGTCCGCAGGGCGCAGGCTTCCGCCGACCCTCCATCGCAGGCGGATTTCAAAAGAGTCTGTGCTCTGACTCGATCACTGGCGAAGCCGGTGACCTGGAGGATCTGAGCAAGGCCAATGCAGGCCTCGGGGACCTTCTCTACGCAGAGTGCCTCCAGCGTCCTGGTAGCCCGGACGGTGTTCCTGGCCACACCCAGGCCCTGGGCTTCGAGTACCGCGAGTCGCGCACACCCCGGCTTGTCACCGAGATCGCAGGCCGTCTTGTAGTTCGCGGCGGCTTTCCGTCGGTCGCGGGTCAACCCGAAACCACCGTCGTAGAGCGAGCCCAGAGAAACACAGGACGCGGCCTGCTTTTCGCCACAGGCGGCCTCAAGGGCGGGAACCGCGCGCGCGCACGCGGCGTCGTTGCGGTTCGCGAAACAGTCGGTAAGGGCGGAGGCGTCGGCCGAATCCGCACTTGCCGATCCGACGGTCACTCGATTGTTTGCCCCCACCGCGCGCGTCGCCCCGAAAGCCCCCGCGGGCGGAGGTCCAAACTGAGTACGGTAGGGCTTCGTTCCCGTGGCCTGCGCGCGCTTGTTGGTGGCGGCGAAGGTCAGGAACTCTTGTACGCGTTGCTTCTGACTCGCGACCTTGGCGAGAGTGAGGGCCTGAGCGGCCGTCTTTTGAGCAGCGGCGATCTGCCGGGCGTTCCATTGCGCCCGGGCGAGGGCCATCTGGGCGTAAACCTCCGACGGCGCCGCGCTGGCCCCACGCTGCGCGTGATCCAGAGCGGGCTGAGTCAGGCCCAGGTCGCCTTGGATCTCTGCGAGATACGAAAGCACGCTTGCCTCCCCCGGCGAGAGGTCGCGGGCGGTCTCCAGCAGTTTAGAAACGGAGAGAAGTGCCGGCCTGGCCATGGTCCGCGACCACTGAAGCTGGGCGAGGCGGTAATACAGGCTGCCGTTCCTGGAGCCGAGTTGAATGGCGGCTTCAATCGCCTGCTTCGATTCGGCGGAGCGCTGCTCGCGCTCGAAGAGAACCGCCTCGATTTCGAGGGGACGAACGAGAGTGGCATCCGCCGCCCTGACCTGACGCAGCAGGCCTCGGGCGTCGACCGGCCGATTGAGATCGAAGAGAACTTCGGCGCGGAGCATCAGGGCTTCGGTGAGAGGAAGAGACCTCACGGTGAAGCCCGTGGTGACGATCGAGGGATCGACCGGCAGCTTCAAAGCCGGAAATTTCTTCGCGGCGAGATACTTCGGAAAACCGGCGTAGAGCGATGTCACTTTGGCCAAGGCGGGTTCGATATTCGCGGCCGGCTCTTTCGCCGCGACTTTCTGAAGGAGGGTGTCGAGAGCGGGAGCATTCCGGCCGCCCTCCCCGGCCAGCAGATAATGGACGAAGAGGCCGGCCTGCAAGTCGAAGCTGCGGTCAGTGGTTCGTGCTTCGCGAAAGAATTCCGGGGCGGCGGGAGCTTGCCGAGGAGCCCCTTCCCCATCGGCGGCGGCCATCCGACCGATCAGGACTTCCTTGTCCTTCACCACCGCGTCGGAGAGAAACGCAACCAGGCCTCTCGAGAGCCAGGACGGCAGGGAGGTCCCCATAAACCGGTCGATCAGATAGGTGACCCGGCCGCGAAAGAAGCCTCGCGACGGACTTCGCTCCCGATCGGACGCCTCGGGCAGATCCGTGCGGAGCGCACCCACGTGCTGCTTCGACGAGAGGAGATAGGACGAGAACGCATTGTCCTTCTCGGCGTCCGTGGTGTCGGGCGCCATCGAGCGCACCATCGCTTCATCCGCGGAGGCGAAGACCGTGAGCAGCACCTCCTCGTCGGGCCTGATCCAGGTAAAGCGTTTCTGCAGGCTGCGATCAAACTGGGCCAGCTGCAGCGCCACCTTTCGCCCCGCCCTCTCCCCGGAGTCGGTCACCACCGCGATGCGACCCGACGGGGTTTTCACTTCGACCCAGGGCTCCGCCGGCGCGTTCCCCGTGAGAACGGGGAGGATCAGCAGCAACGCGGCCGAAATCACAGTTTCGCGAACTCCATCTGAGGCTCCGGGGTCGCTTCGGCTTCGCTCAGCCATCGATGCCCTAGGCCTTGCCCTGAGCGGAGCCGAAGGGTCACTTCATGCCGAGGGTGGCGGTGAGGAAGGCCCACTGATCCGCTCGCTCCTCAATGATCTTGGCCGTTGGCTTTCCCGCCCCGTGTCCGGCCTTGGTTTCGATCCGGGTGAGAACCGGAGCGCGGCCCTTCTGCGCAGCCTGAAGCGCGGCAATGAACTTGTGCGAATGAGCCGGCACCACGCGGTCATCATGATCGCCGGTGGTCACCAGGGTGGGCGGATAGGCGACGCCCGCCTTGATGTTGTGAAGGGGCGAGTACTTGAGCGCCACTTCGAAGTCTTCCTTGATCTCGGGATCGCCGTAGTCCGACTTCCAGGCCCAGCCGATGGTGAACTTGTGATACCGGAGCATGTCCATGACACCCACCGCGGGAAGGGCCGCCCCGAACAGCTCGGGCCGCTGAGTCATGACCGCACCCACCAGAAGACCGCCGTTGCTCCCTCCGCCGATCGCGAGTTTCGGGGCCCTGGTGTACTTGTTTTCGATGAGCCACTCGGCCGCGGCGATGAAGTCGTCGAAGACGTTCTGCTTCTTCTTGAGCCGGCCCGCGTCATGCCACTCCTTGCCGTACTCCCCGCCGCCGCGGAGATTCGCCTGGGCGTAGACGCCGCCCATTTCCATCCACACGATGTTCGCGGGCGAGAAGGCGGGCTCGAGAGAAATATCGAAGCCGCCGTAGCCGTAGAGGTACGTGGGGTTCTCTCCGTTTTGGACCAGGCCCTTTTTGTGCACGATGAACATGGGGATCTTCGTGCCGTCCTTGCTCGAATAGAAGACCTGCTTCGTCTCGAAGGCGTTGGGGTTGAAGTCGACTTTCGGCTGCTTGAAAATGGCGCTCGCCTTGGTGGCGAAGTCGTAGCGAAACGTGGTTTGTGGATAGGTGAAGGAGGTGAAAGCGTAGAAGGCATCCTGGTCCTTGCGCTTCCCGGTGAGGCCCGCGATGGAACCGATGGCGGGCAGGACGATCTCGCTCTCGGGCTGCCCGTCGAGCGAGAACAGCTTCATCTTCTCGTGGGCATCCACCCGCCAGACCGTGACGAACCGATTGGCGATGAGGGAGGCGGAGGACAGCACATCGCGGTTCGCGGGCTGGGCGATCAGCGTCTTCCACGCGGCGGGCTCGGTTCCGCCCTTCTCGATCGCGACCACCCGCTTCCGGGGCGCGTCCTTGTCCGTGACCACATAGAACGTGGCCCCGTCGTTCCCCACCACGTTGTAGGACGCGTCGAACTTGTCGAGAAACGGCTCGATCCTCCCGCTCGGGTCGGTGAGGTCCTTCAGGAAGACGCGATTCTTCGGCTCCGTGCTCTCGGACTGGAAGATGAGCAGCCAGCGGCCGTCCTCGGTGACGTCGGCGCCAAAGCCCCAATCGGGCTGATCGGGCCGCTCGTAGACGAGTTCATCCTTGTCCTGCGCGGTTCCAATGCGATGAAAGTAGACCTTCTGATACTTGTTGACCGCCTTGAACGCCTCGGCCTGGTCCTTGGGGGCGTCGTAGCGCGAGTAGTAGAAACCGCTGCCGTCCTTCTTCCACGCGGCGCCCGAGAACTTCGACCACTTGATGACGTCGGCGAGATCCTTGCTGGTCGCGACGTCGCGGACCTTCCATTCCATCCAATCGGAGCCGGAGGCGGACGTGGCATAGGCCATGTGCTTCCCGTCCTCGGAGAAGCTCACGCCGGAAAGAGCCACCGTGCCGTCGCTGGAAAGCGTGTTGGGATCGAGCAGCACTTCAGGCGCCACGGTGAGGGACGCCGCCTTGTAGATGACCGCCTGGTTCTGGAGCCCGTTGTTCTTCGAGAAGATGGTCCAGGCGCCCTCGCGGCTCGGCACACCGTAGCGTTCGTAGTCCCACAGCCTGGTCAGCCGCTCCCGGATCGCCGAGCGCTTCTCGATCTTCTCGAGATAGGCGAATGTCACCCTGTTCTGCGCTTCCACCCAGGCCGTCGTCTCCGCGCTGTTCGGGTCTTCCAGCCAGCGATAGGGATCCGCGATCTTGTGGCCGTGAAGGACCTCGACCACGTCGCCTTTCCTTGTCTCCGGATAGGCGATCGGTTCGTTTTGAAGGGCTTCGGCGGTGGGCATGGACACCAGGGTAAGGCAGACAAGAGACAGAGCCAGGGAGAGAAGGGGATTCAAGAACGACCTCCTTGTTTGGAGCGATGAGACCTGATTATCGGACGGGGGAGGCCTTCACGCCGAGCAGGACGGGCAGAACTTCGGCACTCTTCCCCTGGACGAACCGGTGAAATCGCGCGGTGTTCTCGGCGGGCTCCGCGTTGACCAGGCAGGTGGACGCCCCGAGACCCCGGGCGAGATTGACCAGCCCCGCCGCTGGCCAGACCGCTCCCGACGTTCCGACCGCCATGAACACGAAGGGCGTTCCGGGATCACGACGCATGAACGAGTCGATGGCCTGAAGGTGGCCAGGGTCGAGCATCTCGCCGAACCAGACGATGTCGGGCCGGAGCAGAGCCTTGCGCCCGCGACCCGCGCAGGTATCGCACTCCGGCAAAGTTCGTTCGAGATACATGGCTTCGTCGTGGAACGGCTCGAGGTCGCAGCTCGAACACTTCGTTCGGAACAGACTGCCGTGGATTTCGATGACCCGCTCGGAGCCCGCGCGTTGATGCAGGCCGTCGACGTTCTGGGTGACGAGCAGAAATCGATCTTTGAGGCGTGCCTCCACCTCGGCGAGGGCACGATGACCCTCGTTCGGTTCCACCGTCTTCGCCTGCTCTCGCCGCAGCGAATAGAACTTCCACACCAGGTCCGGGTCGCGGATGAAACCGTCCGGCGAGGCCACGTCCTCAACCCGGTGCTGCTCCCAAAGGCCATTGGAGTCTCGGAACGTAGCCAGGCCACTCTCTGCCGACACCCCCGCCCCGGTCAGAACAAGAAGGCGCGCATTCTCCTCGCGGAGCATCTGCAGTCCTTCTTCTGGCCGCGTGGTCAAGAGTCCAAGCTCCCTCGATGCGAGTGGATCCCGGCCTTCGCCGGGATACGCAGGGCGCTCTTTTCCCGCATGCCCCCTGCTAGTTCTTCCACCAGCTCTCATTCCCGATAGCGTACCGAGGCCAGTCTTTGTAGTCGAAATGCCACCACTCGGTTTCGTAGACGGAGAAGTCTTCGCGTTCCATGGTTTGGCGGAGGAAATCACGCATCGCTCGCTGCCTCG
>JANLSZ010000161.1:0-3983 GCA_031362685.1 Vicinamibacteria bacterium
TGGGCGTCCGGCCGGCGCACTCCAGGAGCAGACGGGCGCGCCTGACGGGGCCTCGGAGGGGCTGCGGACGGGCCAAACGCCCGCTGTGCGCGAGGCTCCGCCGCCGAGGTGCAACCCCGCGCTTTTCGCCGCCGCTGCTTACGCGGCCTCGTGGCCCAAGGCCAGGCTGCGCGCTCGCCTTTGCTGCTGTGGTCTGAGCCATCGCCCTCGTCACGGACGGCCTGTCGCCGGAGCACTTGGCTCTTCCAGTAGGGCGGGCCGCGACCAGGGGCGCGGCTCGGCACGTCGGTCAGTTCCTCCGCCGCAGCCAGATAGCGGACGATGGACGGGGTTCTTCACCACGGCGAGCAGCCTCATCCGCCCCTGGCAACTGGGGCAAGTGAGAAGCGCGGAGCCTGGCCTTGGGCCACGTCTACCGAAAATGTGCGCTGCAAAAGTTCGGCCCAGGGGCGATATCCGCTCTTGCGTACCCTCTTCTCGGGCTCGTGCCCCAAGGGCAGGCTGCGCGCACATTCTCCGCGGTCGGGGCCAAAGGCGGCGTCACGCGCGAGCGCCATGGACTCGCCGCGGCGAGTAGCGCGCAGCCTGGCCCTGGGCCACTCCCGCATAGTGGATCGTGTGGAATCGTGGTGGAGGCACGCTCGTCCCCCAAGGGGAGGCTTCGCGCTGGCCAGCCGGCACAGTAGCGAAAGCGGATCCATGTCGACCGCGACCGTGCCGTCCCTGTAAGCCTTCTTCAGGGTGATGCGAACCAGGCCGTCGGGACGGTGTTCCACTCGCTCCTGCGCAATCGGGGGGGCGCGCAGCCTGGCCTCGGGCCACGCAGGACGTATCGCAGCAACGCCTCTCGACCCTCGGCGTCGAGGCCGCCCGCGCGGGTCGCCGCATGCAGGGTGAACCCATCGAGTGACGCAGCGCGAAGCCTCCCCTCGGGGGACTGGGGCCCGGCAGGCTGCGCGCTCGTCCCTGGTCCCAAGGAGACCGCAGCGGTCGAGGTGTCTCTCGATCCGCCGGACCGCATGCTCCAGCACATCTCCCACCTCGCCGGGGTGGCAGCGGGCGTGCCGCGCCACGACGCCGGTTGGCGCGCGAACCCTGCTTGCACTACAAGCACTCACTTCCCGCATCGTCGAGACGACGGGGCGGAGTACAGCGACAAACCTCGACCTTGCCTTCCGGCATGGGGACTCCTGGAAGTTCGAGGGAGAGGCCCCGAGGGTAGCCTTGGCTTGCGCCGTTTGGGGTCCACTCATCGTTGGGGAATCAGCGCGGTGAGGCTCTGCCGCCTCCAGTTCGTTGCTCGGGGGTCACGCTTGCAGACTCTCGCCCTTGACCTCGGTGTTCCATTTCCAGAGCAGATAGATCGCGGGATAGACGAGCAGCTCCATCAGGAACGATGTCGCGAGTCCGCCCACCATGGGCGCCGCCACCCGCTTCATGACGTCGGCCCCGGTGCCCACGGACCACATGATGGGCATGAGCCCCATCATGGCCGCGGCCACCGTCATCAGCTTGGGCCGCACGCGCTTGACCGCGCCGTGGACGATGGCCTCGTGCAGGTCGGCGAGGGAACGAAGCTTGCCCTCGGCTTTCGCCTCGGCGTACGAGAGGTCGAGGAAGAGGAGCATGAAGACACCGGTCTCGGCGTCGAGGCCCATGAGCGCGATCATGCCCACCCAGGCGGCGATCGAGACGTTGTAGTCGAGGAGGTACATCAACCACACCGCTCCCACCACGGAGAACGGCACCGCCAGCATCACGATGCTCACCTTCACTCCCGAGCCGGTGTTCAGGTACAGGAGGAAGAAGATAGTGAAGATCGTGATCGGCACCACCAGCTTCAGACGTTCGCGAACCCGCAGCATGTTCTCGTACTGTCCGCTCCACTCCATCGAGTAGCCGGGTTTCAAAGTCACGCGCCGCGCCGCTTCCTTGGCGCGCTCCACGAAGCCGCCGATGTCGCTCTCCGCGGTGTCGACGTACACGTAACCCGCGAGCAGCCCGTTCTCGTTGCGGATCATTGACGGGCCTTCGACCTTGCGGATGGCCGCGACCTGCGAGAGCGGGATCTGTGCGCCCGAGGGTGTCGACACGAGGACGCGACCGAGGCGATCGAGATCGTCGCGCAATTCGCGAGGGTACCGGACGTTGACGGGGAAACGGGCGCGGCCCTCGACGGTGATGGTGACGTTCTCGCCGCCGATCGCTGAGAGGATGATGTCCTGCACCGAGGCCACACTCAGGCCTCTCCGCGCCAGTTCTTCGCGATTCAACTCGAAGTCGACGGCGATATCCGCTCTTGCGCACCCTCTTCTCGGGCTCGACATTCTCCCCGGTCGGGGGCAAAGGCGGCGTGACGCGGGAGCGCCACGGACTCGCCGCGGCGAGCACCCCCGCGTAGTGGATCGTGTGGAATCGTGGTGGAGGCACGCTGGTTGCGAGCCGGCAGCCCGCCTTCCGGTACAGAGGGTGGATCTCACGCAGGTATTCCCATCGCGATACTCGTCCCATGAGCCCTCCCCAGGGTTACTTTTGCAAATGGCTCGACGATGGCCCCTGGGTTACATCTTGAATGGCTCGATACGGATCGTTGACATCTGCCACAGGACCGTAGAACGGCTACGGCTTTGCGTCGAGAAAGTCGTTCACCATCGGGACGATGATGGTCACGCGCTGCATCAATGTCACGTGGGTGGTGTTAGGCAAGACCGCCAATCGCGATGCGGAGCGCGGCCCCATGTCCCCGTGGGTCCCGCCACCCTTGAGGCGAAACATCTCCGCGACGTGCTCGAGCCGAATGCCATCAGCATCACCATGGATAAAGAACATGGGTGCGGTGGTCGACCGAAGCTGCTCGGCACTCAAGTCCTTTCCTTTGGAATCGGCGGCGACCATGCGCTCGACGAACTTCGCAAACTGATCGGGCGTCGGGCTCAGTCGCTTGTACTCGGTCTCAATAGGAGAGCCTTTGAAGAGTTCCGCCGTGAGTGTCGGCATGGCGTCCCGCCCTTCCTGAACCATGCCGTCACGGCGGAATGTGGACGAAATGACAACAACCTTTCGCACTTGGTCTGGATGGAGAACGGCCAACTGCAAAGCGACGCCGCCGCCCATGCTGTATCCGATGACATCCGCTCGAGAGATCTTGAGATACTTGAGCAGCGCCGCAACGTCATCGGCGAGGTTCTCGCTGCTGATGTCTCGTGCAATATCCGCCGTCCGCCCGTGACCCTGCATTTCGACGGCAATGACCTTCCGTGTTTTGGAGAGTTCGCCGATCCAACCATCCCAGTTGTTGGTGATGGTCATGAACCCACCGTGCAGCAACACCACCGGTTCGCCGCGGCCGTGGACTTCGTAATACATCATGAGTCCATTGACTGGCGCGTATCCAGTCGTTGGCTTCTGCTGCGCCGATGCGGAGGTCGCCACGAGCGTCATCAGGAGGAACGCTGCTTTCCGCATGCTAGGGATTGGTTGTGTCATTGTGCCTCTGTGCCTGATCCCAGGCTGACGAGAAGCTCTTCGAGTTGGTCGAGCGTCTCGGGCAGCGCGTTCGTCGATCCGACGTCAAGCGCGTCTGTCGAAGGATAGAGATCGTGCACGACCACCAACGTCTTGCCGGGAGCGTAAGCGAAACGAGCGCAATTTGCCAGGGCATTCGGGCGACCGCCGAACGTCCGTGGGCGTCCGTTCCGGCGCACTCCAGGAGCAGACGGGCGCGCCTGACGGGCCTCGGAGGGGCTGCGGACGGGCCAAACCCCCGCTGTGCGCGAGGCTCCGCCGCCGAGGTGCAACCCCGCGCTTTTCGCCGCCGCTGCTTACGCGGCCTCGTGGCCCAAGGCCAGGCTTTCGCCTCCCCAGGGGGAGGCTCCGCGCTCGCCTTTGCTGCTGTGGTCTGAGCCATCGCCCTCGTCACGGACGGCCTGTCGCCGGAGCACTTGGCTCTTCCAGTAGGGCGGGCCGCGACCAGGGGCGCGGCT
>JANLSZ010000163.1:0-2366 GCA_031362685.1 Vicinamibacteria bacterium
GCAATCCCGGAGAGCGCGTACGCGGGTAGGGGCGGTCGTCCCCGCCCGCCCGAACCGAGCGCCCGGAGGGACCCCGCGGACAAGTTCCGACCAGATTCCCATACTGGCGGGTGGGCGGGTGGAAGCCTGCGCGGGCACAGGGCATCGCCCGCGCCGAAGGGAAGGAGTACGTGGTGCAGGGCGGCGACGGATTCCTTGCAAGCGAATACCAGGTTAGGCACCGATGTCACCCCACGAGCCCCTTTGAGCTCTTGTATTCCAAGGGCGCTTCGCGCCGACCCTTGCCAGACGTGAGAGTATGACTTATCGTCATACCAGGAGGTTCTATGGCAAAGACCAAAGTCGCCGTGACGCTCGATACCCGCACCGTGCACCGCGTCGATCGCCTGGTGCGCGATGCGCGCTATCCCAACCGCAGTCAAGCCATTGAAGCGGCCGTTGCCGAGCAACTGGATCGGCTTGAGCACCGCCGGCTTGCCGAAGAGTGTGCCAAGCTGGACCCTACCGCGGAACGCGCAATGGCTGAAGAAGGCCTGGGAGCGGATGCGAGGACATGGCCGGCATACTGAGGGGCGAGATCCGCTGGGCGGACCTCAACCCAACGCGTGGGAATGAACAGGCTGGACTGCGCCCCGTCCTGATTCTTAGCCAGAACGTCTTCAATGACCGGTCCGGCACCGTGATCGCGGTCGCGTTGACCAGCCAGCCGCAGCGTGCGGCGTTCCCGTTGAGTCTTGAGCTCACGACGCCCCGCCTCCCGAAGCGCTCGTGGGTAAAGATCAGCCAGATCCGGACCCTAGCGGTCGAGCGCATCGGTAAACGGATGGGCAAGGTCTCACCCGAAGAGCTGGCTCAGGTTCTCGAGGGCCTCAACGAGATCATTGGTGCCTAACCAGCACATGCAGCTGTCGGCCGGGGCCGCGCCGCGTTTGTGAGAGGCCGGCATCTTGCAGCGGCCCTCGACCGCGGCTGATTTACAGGTCGTTAGGCAACACGCCCCACTTGCGTACTATACGCCAATGGCGTATCTTCTCCTATGCGCTTTGTGGAAACCCCGATCTTCACCGCGGTAATTCGAAGCGCCCTCGCGGACCAGGACTATCACGCTCTGCAGGTTGCCCTCCTCCTCCGCCCGGAACAAGGCCCGGTCATCCCGCGCTCAGGCGGATTGCGCAAAGTGCGGTGGGCCGGGAGCGGACGAGGCAAGCGCGGCGGCCTGCGAGTGATCTACTATTGGTATCCCGCGGAGCAGACCTTTTATATGCTTTTCGTGTATGCGAAGAACGCCCAAGAGGATCTGACACCGCTCCAACTCAAGGCGCTCCGGCAGCTGATTCAGGAGGAACTACGATGAACCCGACCGATTTCAAAAAGCTCGTCGCCAGTGTCAAGCAGGCCGGTAAGATTCGCCGCGGCCAACTCCGCCCGGGCCGAGTCACGACCTTCAAGCCGGCCGACGTCCGGGCCATTCGCGACCAACTCGAAGTCACGCAGGCGGAGTTTGCCATGATGATTGGCGTCAGCCTCGCGACTCTTCGCAATTGGGAGCAAGGCCGGCGTGTGCCGGACGGCCCGGCGCGCGCCCTGCTTCGGGTCGCCGCCGTGGATCCCAAAGCCGTCGCGATGGCGTTGAGCGCGTGATCAAGGAGCGTGTTGCCTAACTAGCGCATGCACCAGACGTGGCGCGGCCACGGTTGTGCTTTGAACTGAGATCTCGCCCACGTTGGCGGACAGGTCCCCGTTCCGTTCCGTGCCGCGCCACGCAGGTGAAGCGCGGGCGTTAGGCACCAATTCCAGTAGCGTGCCGCTGGAGGACCAGTTACTCTTCTGGCTCCTGTGCAGCGAGGCCATCGATGACGCACAATTCCGTTGTTCATAGCGACCCGGGCATCCTCGGCGGTACCCCCGTCTTTGTGGGGACGCGTGTGCCCGTGAAAACCCTCTACGACTATCTCGAGTGTGGGGATCCCCTGGACGAGTTCCTTGCCGACTTTCCGAGTGTCAGCCGCGAGCAGGCCGTGGCCGCACTCGAGCTCGCCCGTCAGATGACTGAGACCAATGCGTCTGCTGCTCGATGAGTGCGTACCACGCCCGCTGAAGAATGACTTCGTGGGCCACACCGTCTTCCACGTTCGCGACCTCGACTGGTCCGGCAAGCGCAACGGGGAGATCCTCGACCTGATGATTCAGACGGGATTTCAGGCCTTCATCACAGTTGATCGTAACCTGGAGTTCCAGCAGAATATCCAAACTCGCGGCATCTCGGTCGTGGTCCTCATGCAGTCACCAACCGCCGCAAGGATATTCAGCCGCTCGTTCCGAGCGCCCTGGCTGCATTGGCGACTCTCCAACCCGGACAAATCGCG
>JANLSZ010000176.1:0-1863 GCA_031362685.1 Vicinamibacteria bacterium
ATGTGCCCATGCGAGGAACATAGCATTCGCCCCCTGGGCGGGAATAGCAAATCACCAGGCGGTCGGGATAGGGACGGTCTGCAGTTCTGCGAAGGTCAAGTAATCTCCGCGGCAAGGAGAGACCATGATTCTTCAGGAAGACCCCAGCGTTGATCTCAGCACTCCGACCGGACCGATGAGGACCTACGTGTACCGGCCGGTGGCCCCCGGTCGCTATCCCGGCCTGGTCCTCTTCTCCGAGATCTTCCAGCAGACCGGGCCGATCAAGCGCACGGCCGCGCTCCTCGCCGGCCATGGTTTCGTGGTCGCGGTGCCGGAGATCTTTCATGATCTCGAAGCGCCCGGGTGTGTGATCTCCTACGACACCGCCGGGGCGGAAAAGGGGAATGCCGACAAGATCGGCCGCCCGGTCACCGCGTACGACGAGGACGCGCGAGCGGTCATTCGCTTCCTCCTCTCCCATCCCGCCTGCAACGGAAGGCTCGGCTCGATCGGGATCTGCATCGGCGGGCATCTGTCGTTTCGGGCCTCGATGAATCCTCAGATCCTGGCCGGTGTTTGTTTCTATGCGACCGACATCCACAAGGGCAGCCTGGGCAAGGGCGGCGACAACACTCTGGCTCGCATGAACGAGCTCAAGGCCGAGATGCTGATGATCTGGGGCCGGCAGGACCCGCATGTGCCGAACGAGGGTCGCGCCCTGATTCACAAGACGATGATGGAGGCCGGTGTGCACTTCAGCTGGCACGAATTCAATGGCGTTCACGCGTTCCTTCGCGACGAAGGGCCGCGGTATGACCCCGCCCTGGCCCTTACCTGTTATGGACTCGCCATCGACCTGTTCAAGCGAAAGCTCACGGACGGCGATCTCCCGGCGGTCGCCGCCGCCGGCGTCGAGTCGAAGCACTGAGTGATGTCGCTCCGGCGGTGACCGACCTGATCATCCGGGACGCCAGGGCGAGCGACGCGCCCGCGCTGCTCGACATCTACCGTCCGTTCGTGACCGACACCGCGGTGTCCTTCGAACTGGAGCCGCCCACGGTCGAGGAGTTTCAGGGTCGAGTCGCCTCCGCCCAGAGTCAGTGGGCGTGGCTGGTGGCGGAACGAGGCGGACAGATTGCGGGCTACGCATACGCCTCGGCCTTCCGCACGCGCGCGGCGTACCGATTCACGGTGGAGACCTCTGCCTACGTCCATCCCGCCCATCGCGGCCAGGGTGTCGCCGGCGCCTTGTATCGGCGGCTCTTCGAAGTCCTCATCGAGAAGGGCTACTGCAACGCCTACGCCGGAATCGCTCTGCCCAACCACGCGAGCATTGCCTTCCACAAGTCACTGGGCTTCACGTCAGTAGGGATCTTTCATCGCGGGGGGTGGAAGTTCGGCACGTGGCACGATATTTCCTGGTGGGAGGTTCAGCTGCAGGATCGCCCCCGCGGGTAGCCCGTTTCAGCGCATTTCCGTCATAGCGAGTCATCGACGGACCCAGGTCCGTCACATTGGAGAGGAAGCCCACATCGTCGTCGCGAGGAGGCCATCGAGAAGATTGCCGACGAAGCGATCTCTCAGGCTTGGCAGTGTTGTCCCGCGGGACAGGAGGCGGCGGATCGACTGCCGCGCGAAGAGACCGCGCGAGCGTGGTGACGCTACGGCCAAAGCACCGTGCGTTCCCTTCACATCCGGGGGCCTCGAAGCGTCCTCTAAGGAACGGCGTGGGGCTCCCATGCCCCAAGGGCAGGCTGCGCGCCCCCACGATCGATAAGGTACCGCTCGGCCCCCTTCGTTCAGGGAACGGTGCTTTGGCCTTCGCACGCCGGGTCTCCGCGCGGCGCCGCCCGCCCCGGCCGTCCGTCCTGACCCATGCCC
>JANLSZ010000194.1:0-4832 GCA_031362685.1 Vicinamibacteria bacterium
GATTTGCTTCGCCACTGCTTCGACGCGGTCCATGAGACGGAGCAGGTTCTCGCCGAGGATGCCCTTGATCTGCGGTTCGGTGTAACCGCGACGCAGCAGCTCTTCGGTGATCTTCGGGAGGCGCGTGACGTCTTCCATGCCGTCGGGCATGGCCGCGCCGTCGAAGTCGGAGCCGAGGCCCACGTGATCGGCGCCTGCGATCTTCACCGCGTGTTCGATGTGGTCGACGATGCGCTCCCACCGAGCCACCGGAAGCGGCGGCTGAAGAGCGCCCACCGCGGCGATGGTCTCGGTCAGCCGTTTCTCGGCATTCTCCGGGCCCGGGTACTTGACCTCCATCTCCTTGCGAACGGCATCCACCTGCGGTTGCCTCGCCACCTCGGCAAGGCGCAGCGGCTCATCGATGTAGCTGTTGAGGTAGTTGATCTGGATCACCCCGCCTTTGGCAGCCAGGGCCCTGATCATGTCGTCGGTCATGTTGCGCACGTGACCAGTGAGAGCGCGGCAGGAGGAGTGCGAGGCGAGAAGCGGAGCACGACTCGTGGCCAGGGCATCCTCGAAAGTCTTGTCGGCCACATGTGAGATATCAACCATGACGCCGAGACGGTTGAGTTCACGGACCACGTTCTTGCCGAAATCAGTCAGGCCGTTGTGGGCCGGCTTGTCGCTGGAGGAGTCACCCCAGGTGGTGTTCAGCGAATGAGTCAGGGTGAGATACCGGACGCCGAGTCGGGCATAGTCGCGGAGCACGGGCAGGCTCTCGTCGATCATGTGACCGCCTTCCATGCCCATAAGAGCCGCGATCTTGCCGGCCTGGTGGGCCGCGCGGATGTCGGCGGCGGTGGTGGCGAGAACGATGGCATCGGGCCGCGTCTCCGTGAGTCGGCGCACCGCGTCGATCTGCTCGAGCGATCGTTTCACCGCGGTCGGCCCGGTGACCGTCCCGCCCATGAAGATCGAAAAGAAGAGACCATCCAGGCCTCCTTCTCGCATTCGCGGATAATCCACGTGATTTCCCGCGGCGCCCGGGCCGCGTTGTCCGCGTACCGAGGGGTCGTGGCGCTCGAAGAAGTTCCAACCTGGCCGCAGGAGGCGCTGGGTGGTGTCGATGTGGGTGTCGAGCACGATCGCCTCGGCGTGGATCCTCTTTGCGCGGGCCGCGAGGTCGCCGGCGGGGGGCGCTTGAGCGCGAACGACGCTGGCGGCGATCAGCGCGCCGGTGGCAAGCGCGAGGGTGATTCTGAATGGTCGGTTCATGGAGTCTCCAAGGTCGAAAGTGGTGCGAGTTTGACACGAACGATTCCCATGATTCGGCAACTCAAAGATCGCGGTAGGCTCCGGGCATGAAATCACCGAAGTCACCTTCCCGGCGCGATGTCGCTCTCGGCCTGGCCGCGCTATCCAGTGTTCCCGCCGGCGCGGCGGAACCGACCTCCCGGCACATCAACCCCCCCGGCCTTTCAACCCCGCGCGGCTACACCCATGTCGTGGTCGCCTCCGGCGGACGGACCGTCTACATCTCCGGACAGGTGTCCGCAAATACCAAAGGCGAGATCGTGGGCAAAGGCGACCTGAAGACTCAGGCCACGACCGTGTTCGAGAATCTGCGGATCGCGCTGGCCGCCGCCGGGGCCACCCCCAGGGACGTGGTGAAGGCCAACACCTACGTGGTGAACCTCAAACCCGAGGATGTCCCGGTGGTTCGCGAAATTCGCAATGCGTTCTTTGCCGGCGTCGAGCCTCCGGCGAGCACGCTGGCCGGCGTGAGCGCCCTCGCCCATCCGGACTATCTGATCGAGATCGAAGTGATCGCGGTCATCGCGTAAGCGCGGGAAGGACGGCGGCCTTCGCTCCCTTCACATATTTCTCGTACCACGCGAGGTAACGCTCGTAGCGATCGCGGACGTAACTCGGTCGCGCGATGCCATGGTTCTCATTGGGATAGATGATGAGCTGGGTGTCGACACCGAGGCTGCGCAGCGCCTGATACATCTGCTGAGATCCCTGGACCGGGACGTTGAAGTCCTTCTCACCGCCGAGGAAGAGGGTCGGCGTCTTGATCCGGTCGGCGTGCAGGAATGGATACGACAGTTTCTGATATGTCTCCCACGACTTTGGATTCCAGGGCGGGCCGATCTCGTAGTCGTATTGAATGATGTACTGATCGGTGCCGTAGAAGGCCACCGTGAACGCGGTGCCCGCTCCGCTGGTGCCCGCCTTGAAGCGAGTATCGGTGGCGATGAGGTAATCCGTGAGAATGCCGCCGTAGCTCCAGCCCCCGACACCCAGGCGCGCGGGATCGGCGACGCCCATCTTCACGACGTGATCGACGCCCGCGAGCAGATCCTCGACTTCGAAGTGACCCCAATCCGACCAGATCGCGCGAGAGAACTTCGCACCGCGGCCTGAACTGCCGCGGTAGTTCACGGCAAGCACCGCGTAGCCGTTGGCGGCGAAGAGCTGCCGTTCGGCCGCGAAGGAATGCTGGTCCTGGCCGTTGGGGCCGCCGTGGATGCGGAGCAGGAACGGAACCTTCGTGCCTTCGACGTAGCCCGTGGGCTTGGTGAGAAGGCCGTGCACCTCAGGACCGGTGGCGCTCTTGAAGCTCACCTCTTCGGTCTTTCCGAAATCGAGCTCGGCGAACAGCGGAGCGTTCTGATGCGTGATCTGACGCAGGCCGAAGGCTTCAATGGCCTTCACTTCGGCCGGTTGGTCATCGCCACCCGCGAGGGCCACGGAGCACAAGCCTTCCTTGTCCCAGCTCGAAAGCACGAGGGGTGGCTCCAGGAGACGCTGCGCCGCCCCGCCCTCGAGAGGCACGCGGGAGGGATACACCGAGCGGTCGTCCGTCACCAGGAGTTCGATCGCCTTGCCGTCCGCGGCGAAGCGAAGGCCGGAAACACCGCGATCGAGAGCCTCGGCCGCGGCCACCCGCGCGGAGGGCTTCGAGCCGTCGGATACCACGGTGGCGAGATGGCTCATGCTGTAAGCGCCGTACTTCTGATCGTCGGTCTCGAGATAGGCGATGCGCGAACCGTCGGGGCTCCACTCGGCGCGCGAGCGCGTGGCGAGATTCGCGGGTGTGGTCAGCGCCTTCTCGGTCGAACCTGCCTTCGCATCGGCGATGAAGATCTGGCCGGCCTGCTCCCGATCCGGATCCGCCGCGTGATTCGAGAAGAACGCGATCTTCGAGCCATCGGGCGACCACGAGGGCGAAGCCTCGTCCGAGGCGCCCGTGGTCAGCCGTTCCAGCTTCTTCGCGGCGATGTCGAAGAGATACACATAGCCGTGGCGGCCGGAGAGCAGATAACCCTGGCCGTCCTGTTTGTACTTGTAGCGGTCGATGACGATGGGTTTCGGCACCCGCGGCTTGCCTAAAGGCGAAGGCTCCGGTTCTGCCTCGGGGTCGGGATCGCCCACCACCAGGGCGAGGCGCTTCGAATCCGGCGACCACTCATAGTCCTGAAGGCGGCCCTTGAGGTCGGTGAGCTGAAAGGCCTCGCCACCGCTCTGATCGAGCAGCCAGATCTGGTTGCCCTTCGCGGGCCCCGGGCGCGACGACGTGAAGGCCAGGTACTTCCGGTCCGGACTCCAGCGCGGCTGCGATTCGCTCTCCGCGCCGAACGTGATCTGGCGATCGTTCTTCCCGTCGAACCCGGCGAGCCAGATATGGGAAGCGCTCTTGTCCTCCTTGATGTCGATGCTCGACACGACGTAGGCGACGGCCTTGCCATCGGGCGAACATCGCGGATCGCGCACGTCCTTGATCTTCTGGATGTCCTCGATGCGCAGCGGATGTTTCGCCGGCTGCGCTCCCGCGGGGAGCGCGGCGGACAAGGCAATGGCCAGGCCGGAGATGCGCAGGTGTCTCTTCATGCGAGGGATCGTACCCGATTGGGCGCTCCGCCCGGGGGGATTGCTTCGGGCCGCTGCCAGAACGAATGCGGCCCTGCTGAGAAACCCGTTCGAGTACGGCCCATTTCAGACCATCTTCGTCATTGCGAGTCGGTCGTCGAAAAGCAGCCGACGAAGCAATCTCCCCCCCTCGAGAGATTGCTTCAGTCGATCCCGGAACTTCGGCTCCTTCGCAATGACGGTGGGGTTTCTTCCAACAGTCACGGACGGAGTCCGTGGACCGACTCGCAATGACGATGCAGTGTCTACGCGTGGAGCGCGGCCGCGGTTTCCCACATGGCCACGGTGTCGAGTTCTCCCTCGTAGCGCACGTGGCCGGTACGATCAAGCAAAACGATGAACGGGCTGCTCGTTTGCTTGACTTGACTGGTCAAAGATCCGTCTTCGAGCAGCATCTCGAGGGGAAGCCTGGCGGCTTTCACCGCATCTTCGGCCTTGAAGTAGTAAGGCCGTTCCTCCGGACGCTTCTTCTCCATGGTGATCACGTGCAGACCCTTCAGGTACGGGCCGAACCAGGTGGCGAAGTTCAGATACCGCAGCATGAACTCGTTGTAAGGACCGTTGCCGCGGTAGCTGGCGAGCAGGCAGACCCCGAAAACCTGCCGTTCACTCAGCGTGCCCAGGACTTGCGAAAGCGATAGGGGCGGCCCGGGCGTTTCGAGACGATGAAGGGTGTAGTCGGGGAACACCTTGCCCAGCCAGAGCGGCGTTTCCAGGGGTGGGCGGACGCCGGTGTGTTTCTCGACCAGATCGGCAAGACGCGGGCAGGAGTCATACTCGAATGCGGTTTGCAGCATGCCGATACCCGCGTCCTGGTCTCCCTTGTCCAGGAGGTCGAGGGCGAGGTATGAGTAAGCGATTCCGGTGAAGTTCATCGTCCAGTGCGACGCGAAATGTTTCGCGTACTCTTCGACCAG
>JANLSZ010000211.1:0-5616 GCA_031362685.1 Vicinamibacteria bacterium
TTCCAGGCCTCCGCCAGCGCTCCGTTTCTCATCACCTACATCGGAGGTCCCATTGAACTCGTCGGCGGTGTGCTGATCATGCTCGGGCTGTTCGTCCGTCCGACCGCGTTCCTCTGCAGCGGCCAGATGGCGGTCGCATATTGGATGTCGCACGGCACCAAGGCGCTGCTCCCCATCGAGAACAAGGGCGAACTCGCGGTCCTGTATTGCTTCGTCTTCTTCTTTATCTCGGCCCAGGGCTCGGGGATCTGGAGCCTCGATGCCGCCCGCAAGGGAAGTTCGTAATTACGGGCGGCGAACGTCCGCCGGTTCCGCCCGCGGTCGAGTGCCGTCATTTCCTCCCACCGCCGTCGGGGATTCGGGCTAGCGGTACGAATCCTCAATCTGGCGCCCCCGCAAGAAGCCCATGAACGACATGCCTCGCCCGACTGCGATCCTCGGCTTCGGCCGCTTTGGTCGCGCCTTGAGCGAATTGTTGCTCGACGCCGGCCACCGCGTTCGCGCCTTCGACCCCCTGGCCGTCGTCCCGGCCTCGATACGTGCGGACTCCCTGGAGGAGCTCGTCCGCGGGGCGGGAGAGGTCGTTCTCGCGATCCCCGTCGCGGTCATCGCGGAGGCGGCGCGGGCGCTGCGCCCGCATCTCGACTACAACCACCTCGTGGTGGACGTCGCGAGCGTCAAACACGGTCCGGTACGCGACCTCGCCGAGACCCTTGGCCGCGATGTCCCGTGGGTGGCCACCCACCCTCTGTTCGGCCCCACTTCAATTGCCCTGGGCGAACGGCCGCTGGTCGCGGTCGTATGCCCGAATCCGCTCCATCCCGCGGCCGCGGCGCGTGCCCGTTCCTTCTTCTCCTCCCTGGGTTGCGAAGTCGTGGAGGAGGACGCCGTCGGCCACGACCGGGCCATGGCCGCGACCCACGCCGTGGCTTTCTTCGTCGCCAAGGGGCTGATCGACATCCGCGCAGGAGAAGGAGCCGCCTTCGTCCCTCCGTCGTTCCGCGCGATGGCGGGGGTGATCGACGCGGTTCGTTCGGATGCGAGCCACCTCTTCACCACCATCCAGAACGACAACCCCTTCGCGGCGGAGGCCCGCGCCCGCCTGCTCTCGGCCCTCGAAGCGATCGACCGCGACCTCACGACTTCTTCGCAGAACCCGTCTCTTCGCCAACGGCTCGCGATCCCTCCCCTCCCCGAACGCGGCCCCGACCTCCGCGAGGCCCCCGACCTGATCGACGACATCGACCGCGAGTTCGTGCAGCTGTTGAGCCGGCGCGCACAGCTCGCCCGCCGCGCCGGGCGCGCCCAGGCGCGGCCGGAGAAAGAGGGGATCGATCCCGACCGCGGGCGGAAGATCCTCGAGGCTCGACGTCAGTGGGCCGAAAGCGAAGGTCTCGACCCCGACGGGGTCGCCGAGATCTTCCAGAGTATCTTGCGTTTTTCGCGCGCCATCCAGAGATAGCGGGAATGACGCTCCCTACCGGGGGTTGGGCACGCTCTCGACATCGTTTTCCAGGACTATGGCAAGATCCGATCCACACCGGCTTGACGGTGCGTTCGGGGAGAGACTGATTTCCTGGGGAGGACTCCAATGCAGCGCCGCGATTTCTTGATTCGCTCCGGAGCCGGGCTTGGTGTGGGCGCGCTCGACGTGCAGCGGTTGGCCGCGCAGGCGCCCGCGGTGACGACGCCGCGCGCGGAGGCCATGACGTGGGACGCCATCAAGGCGCAGTTCGATCTCGCACCGGACCGCGTGCACATGTCGGGCTTCTATCTTGCATCCCACCCGAAGCCGGTGCGGGACGCCATCGATGCCTTCAGGCGTGCGCTCGACGCGAACCCGGTCGAGTACCACCTGGACAACGAAGACAAGCTCGAAGCGGCGGTGCTGGCGGCCGCCGCCGAGTACCTGGGCGTCAGCCACACTGACCTCGCGATGACCGACAGTACGACGATGGGTCTGGGACTGCTCTACGGCGGGCTCAAACTCGAAGCCGGGCAGGAGGTTCTCACCACCGTACACGATCACTTTGCCTCCGATACCTCGCTCCGACTGAGAGCGGAGCGCACCGGGAGCAGCGTGCGAAAGATCTCGCTGTATCGCTCACTCCCGGAGGTGTCGCAGGACGAAATCGTCGACACCCTGGCAAAGGCGGTGCGCACGGAGACCCGAATCGTGGCCATCACCTGGGTGCATTCGAGCACCGGCCTCAAGCTCCCGATCCGCCGCATCGCGGACGCGCTGGGCAAGATCAACGAGAGCCGCCGGGAGACCGACCGGGTGCTCCTCTCCGTGGATGGCGTGCACGGGATCGGCGTCGAGGACGTGCGGCTGGACGAAATCGGCTGCGACTTCTTCATCGCGGGCGCCCACAAGTGGCTGTTCGGCCCGCGCGGCACCGGCTTCGTATGGGCGAAACCGAGCGCCTGGGCCGTGGCAAGCCCGATCATTCCGACGACGCCCTTTCGAGCGTACGCCATGTGGATGAAGGTAGTGCCGGCCGCCGAGCTTCCGCCCGGCATCGTAATGACGCCGGGCGGATTCCACTCCTACGAGCACCGCTGGGCGCTGGGCGAGGCGTTCAAATTCCACTTGGCGATCGGCAAGGCAAGGGTCGCGGCGCGCATTCACGAGCTCAATCGACAGTTGAAGCAGGGTCTCGCCGGCATGCGGCATGTCAAGCTCCACACACCGATGGCCGACGACCTCTCGGCGGGCATCACCTGCTTCGAGGTAGAGGGCCTGTCGGCTCGGAACGCGGTCGGCCGGCTGCGTGAGCACAAGATCGTCGCGAGCATCACGCCGTATGCCACGATTTACGCGCGCCTGGCCCCCAGCTTGCTGACCCTGCCGCAGGACGTCGAGACCGCGCTTCGCGAGGTCCGCGCATTGGCCAGCTAAGCCTGGAACCCAGGGGGCTTTGAAGGGCCGCCTGGTCGAAGGAAGGGTGGGCGCACTCGCGGATGCCGCGCGGCCGGTCTGCCGCCCATGCGGGTGTGGCCCGGGCGTAACATCGTCTGGACGAACATGGCCGACCTCCGCCCCTACCCGTTCGCGGCCCTCGTCCGACGCGCGCTGCGCGAACTCGACGAGCGGAACTCGATTTTCGACCTGCCGATCGACAAGGGGTTCTACGGCAGTGCCGATCGCGATCTCTCCGTACGATTTCACAACCACAGGCCCTCATCCCCGCTGGGCCCGGCGGCGGGACCGCAGACCCAGATGGCCCAGAACCTGGTGCTGTCGTGGCTCGCCGGATGCCGGGTCATGGAGCTGAAGACCGTCCAGATCAAGGACGACCTCCAGATCCCGCGCCCGTGCATCGACATGCAGACCGTGGGCTACAACGTGGAGTGGAGCCAGGAACTGCGCCTCGAACAAAGCCTGGACGAATACGTCAAGGGCGCGATGCTGATCGACATCCTGCGCGCGAGCGGCAAGCTCGAGATGGCGACCGGCTTCGATCGAGTGATCTACGACATGAGCGTGGGGTACGACCTCGCGGGCATCCAGAGCGGGAAGATCCAGGCCTTCATCGCCGGGCTTCAGGACGCGACCGCCATCGTGGATCGCCTCCGCGCCGAGATCCCGGCCGAGTACGCCCGGTATCGCGACCTCGACTTCAAGACCAAGCTGTCCGACACGTTGACCCTCTCCACCTTCCACGGTTGCCCGCCCGGCGAGATCGAGAAGATTCTGGCCTTCCTGCTCGAACACAACCATCTGCACTGCAACGTCAAGCTGAATCCGATGCTGCTCGGGCCGGACCGGCTGCGCGAACTGCTCCACGACGTGATGGGCTATCGCGACATCCACGTCCCCGATACCGCCTTCGAGCGCGACGCCCGATGGTCGCAGATGGAGGGATTCGTGGGGCGGCTGGGCGAGAAAGCCCAGGGTCTCGGGCTCTCGTTCGGGGTGAAGTTCACCAACACCCTCATCGTGGAGAACCGCCGCACGTTCTTTCCCTCGAGCGAGAAAGAGATGTACCTCTCGGGGCCGCCTCTTCACGTGCTCGCCATGAACCTGGTCCAGGCGTTCCGCAAGGTGTTCGGTTCGCGTTTCCCCATCTCGTTCTCCGCCGGCATCGATCGCGGCAACTTCGCCGATTCGGTGGCTCTGGGCCTCACCCCCGTTACGGTGTGCAGCGATCTCCTTCAGCCCGGAGGCTATGCCCGAGCCGGCCGGTACTTCGACCCGCTGCTCGCGCGCATGAAGGAACTCGGCGCCCGGACCATCCCGGAATACGTGATCCGCGCCTTCGGCCTCGGCGCCCTTGGTCTCGAAGATCTTGACGAGCTCGATCACGACACCCGGCTCCGGTGCGCTTCCGCGCTGATGAGCGGCGGCGATCTGACCGCCGCCGCGGGGACCGAATGGATCGAGCGATGGGCCGAATCGACGGCGCTGCACAACTCGGAACATCACGTGCCCCGCGCTACCCTCGACCCGCGCTACGCCCATCAGGCCAACCGCAAACCGCCGAAGAAGCTCGGCTCTCACCTGACCCTCTTCGACTGCGTGACCTGTTCGAAGTGCGTGCCGGTGTGCCCCAACGATGCGAACTTCACTTTCGTTCTGCCCGCGTTGGAACAACCCATCGTCAAGGTCCGGCGGGATGGCGATACCTGGGTGGCCCGTACCGAGGGAACACTGAAGATCTCGAAGAAACTCCAGTACGCGAACTTCGCCGACTTCTGCAACGAGTGCGGCAACTGCGACGTGTTCTGTCCCGAAGACGGCGGGCCGTACGTGATCAAGCCGCGTTTCTTCGGCACCGCGACCGACTGGCGCTACTTCGCAAAACAGGACGGTTTCGCCATGGAGTTTCCCGGCCCCGGTCGAAGGCGGCTGCTGGGGCGGCTCGAAGGACGGGATCTGAGCCTCGAGGCCGCGGGCGATCGCGTGCACTTTCGAGGGCCCGGCTTCGATGTGACACTCGCGCCCGACGATCCCGTGGCCACGCTTTCCGGCGCCGCCCTTGGCGAGATCGACCTCACCCACCTGCGCATCCTGCTGTGGATCCAGGCCGCGGTCTTCGACAGCGGTTCCGTGAACTACCTGAATGCCCTGAACCCGAAAGAGGTGTCCGCGTGAGCCAGAAGAACCTGCGGATCAACGGCGATCGCCTGCTGCGGCGCCTGATGTCCCTGGCCGAAGTCGGCGCGATCGACGGCGGCGGGGTGTGCCGTCTCGCTCTCACCGACGAGGACCGCGCGGGCCGCGAACTCGTGGTCCGCTGGATGCGCGAACTCGGCCTCTCCATCACCATCGACCGGATCGGCAACGTGGTCGGGACGCGCGCGGGCACCTCGGATCTGAAGCCGGTGATCATCGGCTCGCACATCGATACCGTCCGCACCGGCGGCAAGTACGACGGCAATCTGGGCGTGCTGGGCGGCCTCGAAGTCATCGAGACCCTGAACGATGCGAAGGTGGTCACCGGGCATCCGATCGCGGTGGCGTTCTTTACCAACGAAGAGGGCTCCCGGTTCGCGCCGGACATGATGGGCAGCGCGGTTCATCAAGGAGCGCTATCGCTCGAGACCGCCCTCGCCACCAAAGGCATCGACGGCCCCACTGTAGGCGACGAACTGAGCCGCATCGGCTACGCA
>JANLSZ010000264.1:0-1752 GCA_031362685.1 Vicinamibacteria bacterium
CCGAGCCCGGCGCTGAATGTCGCGACGGCCCACCTTCATCAGGGCGACGCGAAATCGCACTGGTGGCTAAGATCACGTCCCCGTGACCCGCTTCGCTGCTCCGAACCCAGAACTTCTCCGACGCCTTCAGGCGGCACTTCCGGCGGGCCGGGTCCTGGCCCGACCCATGGATCGGCTGGCGCGCGCGTCCGATGCCTCGATGTATCGGATCGTCCCCGAGGTCGTGGTTCGGCCCCGCGACGCCTCGGACGTTCGGACCATCCTCGACATCGCGCGCGCGCTGGGTCAGCCGATCACGTACCGGGCCGCGGGCACATCCCTCTCGGGCCAGGCGGTGGGCGGCGGCATCCTCGTCGATCTCTCCCTCGACTGGGGCCGCTTCCGAATCGAGGACGCAGGCGCTCGGGTGTGGGCCCAGCCCGGGGTCATCGGCGGCCTTCTCAACCGCGCTCTCGCTCCCCAGAGCCGGCGTATCGGCCCTGACCCCGCTTCCATCGACGCGGCCATGATCGGCGGGATCGTGGCCAACAACGCTTCGGGCATGTGCTGCGGGGTCGCCCAGAACAGCTATCACACCATCCGGGGAGCCACCATCGTTCTGGCCGACGGCGTAGTGATCGAAACCCACGGAGACGCTAGGGACGAAGTCGACGAGCGACTGAAGAATAAACATCCGCGACTCCATGCCGGACTGACGGAACTGAAGTCCAAGGTGCGGGCGGACAAGACGCTGTCGAAGCGGATCCGCCACAAGTTCACCACCAAGAACACCATGGGCTATTCGCTCCAGTCCTTCCTCGAATTCGATCGACCCGCCGACATCCTCACCCGACTCATGGTGGGTTCGGAGGGCACGCTCGGCTTCCTCGCCGACGTCACGCTGGAAACCGTCCCGGATCCGACGAAGCGCGCCACCGCATTCGTGTACTTCAGCGCGCTGAAGGAGGCTGGACGCGCGGTCGACCCCCTTGCCGAAGCCGGCGCCACCGCCCTCGAGATCATGGACAGCGCGTCGCTGCTGGCGATGGACGGCGAACTGACTCATCCGGTGGAGATCGGTCCCCACTCGGCCGCACTTCTCGTTGAGTTCCAGGAGGACGAAGACAAGGCGCTCGCCGCCGGGGTCGAGAAAGCCGTCCGCGTTCTCCATCGTCTCGAGGGGGTGAGTCAGACCTCCTTTTCCACGGACGCGGCGGAACGCGCCCTCAAGTGGAAGGTGCGAAAGGGTCTCCTGCCCATGATCGGCGCGCGACGCGGTCCGGGCCTGGCTATTCTCAACGAAGACGTCGCTTTCCCGCGCGACCGCCTCGCCGACGCCATCACCGACCTGCATGCCTTGTTCGCCCGCTTCGGGGTTCGCGACGCCGTGGTCTTCGGTCATGCCAGGGACGGCAACCTCCACTTCATCGCTCCTCAGGATTTCCGGGGCGAGAAGAACGTCGCGAACTACGCGGCCTTCATGGAGGGCCTGGCCGAACTGGTGGTCGGGAAATACGACGGCGCGCTCAAGGCCGAGCACGGGACGGGACGGAACATGGCGCCCTTCGTGGCGCGCGAGTGGGGAGAGGCGGCCTACGCGATCATGCGCGAGGTCAAGACACTCTTCGATCCCTACAACATCCTCAACCCCGGCGTCCTGCTGAGCGATGACCGGGGCGAACACATCAAGAACCTGAAACCATTCACCGAAATCACTGCCACCGCGGATCGCTGCATCGAGTGCGGCTTCTGCGAACCGGTGTGCCCGACCCG
>JANLSZ010000267.1:0-7392 GCA_031362685.1 Vicinamibacteria bacterium
GAGAGGCAGCGAACTCCACGGTCTGTACACTGCGGCCCCCGGCCGAAAACCACAGATCAAAGTGTGGATGCGGACGGCGGCTCTGGGCAAAGTGGTGGCGTTCAAGACCTTCCTGCGGACGCTGCTCCATGAGGTCCTGCACCATCTCGACTACGCGCATTACAGGTTCCGCGATTCATTCCACACCGCCGGCTTCTATTCACGCGAGTCGAGCCTGGTCCGGCAGCTGCTTGGGGAATCCCCCAAACTCCGAGCGCCGATCGAACCCTGAATCGCTTTGCAGGGCCGAGAATTGGGTTCTCACGAAAGGATCACCATGTCATCGCTCGCCGGTCGTCTTGCCTTTCTGTTATGTGTCTGTTCCGCCGCTGAAATCCGGGCCGAGGAGCTGCGGAAGGGCGCGTTCTTCCTGCGCGGATACTCCGAGGCCGGCCTCATGACCCCCCGCAACGAGATGGATCTGAATCTCCGCCGCCCCGACCGCCCGGAGACGAACGGCTTCGGGGACAACTTTGCGCGCTACGCTGTCCGCGGCCAGATTTTCTTCGGACGGAAATTCGCGACCGGACCGATCCGCGAGGCCTTCCTGGTGGTGAAACCCGAACTTGTCATGGGCCGCACCATTCCCCAGATCGAGTACACGTGGTCGGCCCGCCCGATCGGGTACGTGAAGGACTTCGGGGCCGGAATCTCGCTCGGACGCGACTGGTCGATCTACTTCGAGAGCCATCGATGGGACTTCCGGGACAGGATCGCGATCACCGGAGACGGCCCGTACGGATTCCACAACATCGTGATCGTGAGGAAGACCTTCGACCTGACCTTCTAGGCCTTGCCCGCCCTCGCGTCCTTGCGACTCAGGCCTTGGGCTCTTCCTGTCGGAAGGCGACGCCGCCACACAGCTTGCATCGCGAGGCTTCGGCGCGCAGATCGACCACGCTCACCACCAGGCCTCGGCGCACCAGCATCTCGCACTCGACGCCCTCCTTGTCCTTGCCCGTGAAGGTGAACCACACGCTCGGCTGAAAGGTTTGGGCGCCTCCCCACCACCTCAGGGAGGCCAGGGGAAAGATGAAACCGGGCTCCCGGCTATGAGTGCACGCGTACTTGGACCGGGCGAACACCCACGCGCAGGAGCGACAGCGCTCGGCGGGGAGCGGGATGGGATAAGGGTAGTAGTCATTGCGCCCCATGGTGGCGGCCGGAAAGGCCGGCCCCGGTTGAAGAAAGAAAGTCGGGGTGGGGCTCCAATGCACCGCGCTGCTCACCAGGACCACGCCCTCCTCCAACGGCTGGCCGCACCGCTCGCAACCCGTCGCCTGTTTGCTCTCTTCGTCTGGCATACCTCAAATGTACAGACACCCCCGTCAAGATCCAAACTCACCCAGGCCCAGTCTTGGCAGCTCAACCCGGTGCCGGGCGTTTGGGAGCTAACGGAGCTTCGCGCCGGCTTTCACGGTTTGGCTGGCGGGCGGAGCGGCCTGCTTTTCCACCCAGCGCACGAGATGATCGAACGCGGCGCGCACCGTCGGTAGATAAGAGGGTCCTTCAGCCATCGCATCGGCGACATCTTTCGGCAGCTTCATCCGCGACTCGGCGATGTATTCGAACGACATGACGCCATCGTCATCGCCCGACATGTGCCAGACGCCTTCGACCTCATAGAGCCGATGCATCGCCTGCGGCTGCACGCGCTGCCGGTAGGCGCGCACTTCGCGGATCATCAAGTCGTCCCAGGTGCCCACCACTTCAATCGTCGGCACCTTGACCACGCCGCTCGAATTCTCTCCCGGAACGAACGCCTGCTGCCGGGCCGCCGCCGTGACGGCGCTCGCGCCCGCGTAGGGCCAGAGCCTTCGCGCCTCGACCGGGGTGCCCACCGCCTCTGCGTACGCCCGCACGTTCGGGTCGGTCGCAGGAAGGCCAGGGTGAAGACGCGGATCGACGAGCGGCCATAGCGCGGCCATCCTTGCGATCTTGTCGAGTCGCGTCGGCATATCGCCGCCGCCACCCGCAATCAGTAGCGTGCCGGCGTAGATCCGAAGGTCGTCCTCGGCGGCGAGGCGGGAGATGCTCCCGCCCGCGGACAGCCCGACCAGGTAAACGCGGGCGGGCCGCTTCTTCATTCGCCGGCCCACTTCGCTCCGGGCGATCTCCGTGAACGGGTAGGTAAGCGCGAGGCCTTCCCGGGGACCACCAATGCCGTCACGGTCGACGCTTCCGTAGGCGAAGCCTTCCTCCAGTGAATAGCGCCCGATGACATCGTCCAGAGCCGTCTCATCGGTGGCGATCACCTTGCCCGACCGATCGTAGTCGTCGCCGCCCCCACCCCCATGGGCGCCGATGACCAGCGATCCGTTCCATCTCACCGCGGCCGGTACGCGCAGGACAAAGCGTTTGGTGGCGGACTTGCCATTGACCTCGGTGGTGACCAGGCCCCTGAACTCAACCCCGCCGGGGACGGCGGTCTCGGCGGCGGCAGAAAACGGCGAGTTGGTCTGGGCCCCCGTGGTGGACGCAACCACGATCCCGGCCAGGAGCAAACCCTGGTGGATTCGATTCATGGGCGACATTATCCACCGGCGGCCCGCGGGCCCCAACGAGGCTGCTCGATGCTTCTGACGAGAGATTGCTTCAAGCCGTGTCCAAGAACGATTTGGCCTTCGCAATGACGTGGGCACGCGGAGTCTGTCCACCCTTCGGGGCGCTGCCATGACGACAGGTCGCCCCGGCAAAGCGGGCTCGTCTATCATCGCCCGCGTGATCTTCACCCTGGCTCTGGCCGCGTCCCTTGCGGCCTCCGCGCAAGCCACGCCCGCGAAGCCCGGGGTGTCTGCGCCTCCGGATGCTCAGGCCGTGCTTGCGAGCTTCGATGCTCGCAGCCGGACCATCCGCGATTTCACCGCGAAGTTCACCCAGACCTACCGCTCAGGGGCTTTGGGCCGGGCCATGGTCGAAGCCGGCACGGTCAAAGTGAAGCGGCCCTCCCGTATGTTGTTCCAGTACGTGACCCCGGAGAAGAAACTCTTCGTGGCTGACGGCGACAGCTATTACTTCTACGTGCCGCGCGACAAGCAGGTGATGGTTCAGAACCAGCGGGGCGACAAGCGGGCCACCGCACGGATCCTGGCCGAGGGCCGCTTGCTCGACCATTTCCAGTGTGTAGGCGAGGAGACCGATGTTCTGGGGCGAAAACTGATCCTGACTCCTCTCGAAAAGGACGCCAACGTGACCCGGATCGCCGTGGTGCTGGATGCGCAACTCCGGCTTCTCGCTTTGGAGATTCAGGATGCCGAGGGCTCGACTTCGCGCATGGTCTTCGACGGTTTCATGGAGAATGTGGGGCTCAAGGATTCAGAGTTCCGATTCGATGTCCCCAAGGGTGTTGAGGTGATTTCATGATGAGACGCACGACACTTCTCAGCCTCGCCGCCCTTCTCGTGGCCACGCTGGGCTGCGCCACTTCGGCCGCCTTCCGCCAGGGCGAGAAGGCCGAGCGATTGGGCGACTGGGACCGCGCGACCCTCGAGTATTCCAAGGCGGTGAAGGAGAAACCCGAGTCGCTCGATGCCCGGCTTGCCCTGGGACGCGCCCGCAAGCGTTCCGCGGAATCCCACATCAACCAGGGGCGTCGGATGGCCGCGCGCGGGCTCTACAAGGACGCGCTCGATGAGTACCAGCTCGCTCTGGATCTCGACGGCTCGCAATCCGGTCTCAGCGAAGAGATGGAAGGGGTTCGCCGGAGCCGGGCGGCGGGGCTGGTGCCGAAGACGGTGGCCGCAGTCAGAGAGTCGGCGCGGGAGCGGAGCCTCCCGGGCCTGGAGATCGAGCCCGCTCTCGACCTGCCGATGGGCTTCAAGTTCGAAGGCGCTGACGTGAAGGAGGCTTACAAGACGCTGGGTCTGGTGGTGGGGGTGAACTTCGTCTTCGAGTCCGGCCTGAACCCGACTCCGGTGACTCTCGAACTGAAGGACGCCCCCTTTGAGCAGGCCCTCAAAGCCATCTCGATGGCGAGCAAGACATTCATCCGCGTGGTCGGGCCCAAGCTGCTCCAGGTCATACCAGACACGCCGAACAAGCGGCGGGACTATGAAGATCAGATCGTGAAGACCTTCTACCTCTCAAGCGCCGATCTCAAGGAAGTGGTGGACGTGCTTCGCATCTCGCTGGGCGCGCGCCGGGTGGCTCCCCTCCCCAGCGGCAACGCTCTCACCATCAACGACACGCCCGAGAAAGTGGCCGCCGCCGAACGCATCATCGAGGCGCTGGACAAACGGCACGGCGAGGTCGTGGTGGAGGTCGAGATTCTCGAGGTCAACCGCCAGAAGATGCTCGACTATGGCATCGAGATCAATTCGATAAGCGCCACCGGCGCGGTCACTCCCGGAATTCTGGGCGGCATCGGCCCCGATGTCTCCAAGGTGATCACCCTCGAGAGCGAGCCCTATAAGAAAAGCAACCTCATTGTCTCGGGCCTGCCCGGCGTCCTTTATCGCCTGCTCCGCACCGATGGCTCGTCGCGTCTCCTCGCCAACCCCCAGTTGCGCGTCACCGAGGGCCAGACCGCCAGTGCGCGTTTCGGCGATCAGGTCCCGGTCCCGGTCACCACGTTTTCGGCCATTGCCGCGGGCGGCGTGGCCCAGCAGCCCATCACCTCGTTCGAGTACAAGAATGTGGGCATCAACATCGACGTCACGCCTCGTGTCCACCAGGACGGAGACATCACCCTTCAACTCAAGCTCGAGATCTCCTCGGTGGGCGCTCCCGGTTACGCCGGTTTGCCCACGTTCAGCAATCGAACCGTGAACTCCGTGCTCCGTCTGCGGGACGGGGAGACGAATATCCTTGCCGGCCTGATCAACGATCGTGAGACCACCTCGTTGTCGGGCCTTCCTGGCATCGCCAACATTCCTCTCATCGGCCGGATTTTTGGCCGCACCCAGAAGGAGGCCACCGAGACCGACATCATCATGACCCTGTCTCCGAGGATTCTCTTCAAGCCCGAGTTTACAGAGTCCGACTTGAAGTCGTTCTCGGTGGGCTCGGACTCGTCGCCTCTCCTGTTCGAGGTCCCGCCTTCGCAGGCGCCGCCGCCCCAGGGACCGGTGCAATTGCCTACGCCGGGGCTTCGTCCCGAGCCCATCCGCCCGCCCGTTCCCCAGCCCAAGCCCACGCCGCGTCCGTAGGGTTCCGCACCGGCCATGCTGTCCCGCCTCAAAACCATCGTTGCGCTGATGCGCAATCCGAAGGTTTCGAAGTTTCCGAAGTTCCTGGTGATGGGCGCGATTCTGTACATCCTCATGCCCTTCGATGCCATTCCAGACATGGCCCCGGTGGTGGGCTGGCTCGACGACATCATGTTTCTGGTGGGCGCTCTCACCATGCTGCTGAGCGCCGCGCCCAAGCCGAAGGAGCAGGCGGGGCCCATCATCGACATCACGCCCGAACCGCCGCGGGGGGAGCCTCCGCCCGCCCGGTAACGCGCTGCTAGACTGCCTCTCCACCCCCATGCCCGGTCGTGTCGCCCTCATCGCCTCCTGTCGTACTCCGTTCGCCAAGTCCGGCGAGGTCTTCAAGGACATGAGCGCCCTCGATCTGGCCAAGGTGGCGGTCCGCGAATTGATCGAGCGCAGCGAAGTCGATCCGAAGCTCATCGGAACCCTGGTGATGGGTCAGGTGGTTCCCTCCATCAAGGCCCCGAATCTCGGACGCGAGACCGCTCTGGGCGTTCTCCTGCCCAAGAGTGTCCCCGCCCACACCGTCAACCGGGCGTGTGCCTCGGCCGCTCAGGCCATCGCAGATGTGGCCTCGTCCATTCTGATGGGCCATGTCGAAGCCGGAATCGCCGGGGGAGCGGAGTCACTCTCGTCCGTTCCGATCCTGCACTCGAAGGGCATGGCGAATGCGCTGGTCGCGGCCTCGAAGGCGCGCAGTTTCGGCGCGCGCCTGGGCGCCTTCAGCCGAGTCCGTCTCAAGGACTTCATTCCCGAAACGCCCGCCATCGCCGAGCCCTCCACCGGACTGTCGATGGGCCAGTCGGCCGAGCAGATGGCGAAGGACAACGGCATCTCCCGCGCCGAGCAGGACGAGATCGCGTTTCGCTCTCATCAGAACGCGGCCAGGGCGCGTGACGACGGCCGCCTCGGCCGCGAGATCGCCGCGGTTCATCTGCCGCCGAAGTACGCCACCACGGTCACCACCGACGGCCTGATCCGGGCCGACACGTCGATGGAAGCCCTCGCCAAACTGAAGCCGGTGTTCGATCGGCGTTTCGGCTCCGTCACCGCGGGAAACGCCTCGCCTCTCACCGACGGCGCCGCTGCGGTACTGCTCATGTCGGAAGAGCGCGCGAAGTCGCTCGGCTACGTTCCCCTCGCCTACATCAAGTCCTGGGCGATAGCCGCCGTCGATCCGGCGTGGCAGCTGTTGATGGGGCCGGCCCTGGCGATTCCGATGGCCCTCGATCGAGCGGGTCTCACTCTCGCCGACATGGATCTCATCGAAATGCATGAGGCGTTCGGGGCGCAGGTGGCGTCGAACATCCAGGCCCTGGAGAGCGAGACGTTCGCCCGCGATCGCCTTGGCCGCAGTTCGCGGCTAGGAGTGGTGGATCGAGCGCGTCTCAATGTGTGCGGAAGTTCGATCGCCATCGGACACCCCTTTGGGGCCACCGGGGCCCGGATCGCCGGCACGCTCGGCCACGAAATGACTCGCCGCAATTCGAAGTTCGGCCTCATTTCCGTGTGCGCCCAGGGCGGCATGGGCTTCGCGATGGTGCTCGAGCGGTAGTGCCCTGCCTCGTAAGTACGTGGCACATGCGAGGGCCGAGGCGCCTGGAGCGCAAGGCGCCGAGGAGGCCGCATATCCAGCATAGGCAACGAGCGCGAAGCTTCCCCTTGGGGAAGCGAAAGCCTGGCCTTGGGCCACGAGCAACGCAGCGATCCGGGATGCATCGGCGCTCCCATGTGTCGCGTACTTACGAGGCGGGACACTAGAGCGGCGGACGGTTCGCGCCGACGCCCATCAGCCGTTCCACCGCGCCACCTGCTCGGAGGAGTGTGGCTTCCGCGAATGCCGGACCCACGAACTGCATCCCTACCGGAAGGCTATTCGAGACGCCGCACGGCACCGAGATCCCCGGCACGCCAGCGAGATTGGCGGGTACCGTGAAAACATCCGCGAGGTACATCTCAAGCGGGTTCGCCGTCTTCTCTCCGAGCTTGAACGCGGTCGACGGTGTGGTGGGCGTTGCGATCACGTCACATGAGGCAAACGCGGTCTCGAAGTCGCGACGGATGAGGGTCCGGACCTTTTGAGCCCGGAGATAGTAGGCATCGTAGTAGCCCGAGGAGAGGACGAAAGTCCCGAGAATGATCCGGCGCTTGACCTCGG
>JANLSZ010000335.1:0-6127 GCA_031362685.1 Vicinamibacteria bacterium
CGAGCGGACCTTGGGCATTCGCGGCGGAACGCGTCGCGTAGCTTCGCCCATGGCTTGGATCAGAGCGCGGCGTGGGGTCAGAGCTAGTAGCGCCGGTCGAAACCGGCATGACGTCAAGGGGTGAAAGTCCCCGACGAGAAAGGAATAGCGAACCATCTCGCGCCCCGAGTCATGTGGCGAAACCGTAAGGCCAAGCCGAAGCGTTGACAGGGGAACCTGCGGGTCGGGCATTGGATGTCGAAAAGACCCCTCTCGGGAGCGCCGACGCCATCTAGCGCTGGTGGAAGGCCACACCGGACGAGCCGCCTATCGCGAGGCTCGCGAGGGCTCCCCGTGATCTTGGACCCCGTGCACGCAGGGAAACGTCATGTCAGGGAACCGGGAGATCCCGTGATCGCCGAAACACTGATTGAGGTGCCGGCCGCCGAGGCGAAGCCCGAAGGGATGAGCCGCGGATGAACGAAAGCGGGAAGTCTCACAGCCCCGTAGTACCCGGGAAGCTCTCGAACAAGTCCCCGGACAGGGATGCGGAGAGGGTGGAGGGAAGGGGGCTGGCCAAGGGGAACCTGCAAGAGGAAGGCGCGTTCCGGACGCAGGGCCGGGCGGACGCGAAATCCGGCCTCGAGCGGGTACGCGAGGTCGCTGAGCGAGATCGGCGACAGAAGTTCACGGCGCTCCTGCATCACGTGTACGACGTCGATCGACTGCGCGCGGCGTATGAGGGGTTGAACCCGAAGGCCGCGGCCGGTGTAGACGGCGAGACGTGGAGGCACTACGGCGAGGGGCTGGAGAGCAACCTCCGTGACCTGTCGAAGAGGCTTCAGCAAGGGGCGTACCGGGCGAGCCCGGTCAGAAGGGTGTTCATCGCGAAGGCTGACGGGGGCCAGAGGCCCTTAGGCGTACCGGTCTTGGAAGACAAGATCGTTCAACGCGCGCTGGCTGAGGTGCTGAACGCGATCTTCGAGCCGGATTTTCTCGGCTTCTCGTACGGATTCCGGCTGGAGCGTCGGGCGCATGACGCGCTGGACGCGCTGGCGACGGGAATTCTGACGCGGAAGGTGAACTGGGTGCTCGACGCCGACATCCGGTCGTTCTTTGACAAGCTCGACCGGGAATGGCTGGTGAAATTTCTCGAGCACCGTGTGGGGGACGGGCGCGTCATCCGGCTGGTCAAGAAGTGGCTGGCGGCGGGCGTGCTCGAAGGAGGCGAGTGGAAGGCGACGCAAGCCGGGACGGTCCAAGGGGGCTCCATCAGCCCCTTGCTGGCAAACGTCTATCTCCACTACGTCTTCGACACCTGGGCGAAGCGATGGAGGGAGAAGCGGGCCAACGGCGAGGTGATCGTCGTACGGTTCGCGGACGACTTCGTCGTGGGTTTCGCGCATCGTGCCCAAGCCGAGCAGTTTCTGACCGAACTGAAGGAGCGATTCCAGAAGTTCGGTCTCGAGCTGCACCCTGAGAAAACCCGTCTCATCGAGTTCGGCCGATTCGCGGCCGAGAACCGGGAGAAACGAGGGGAAGGCAAGCCGGAGACGTTCGCTTTTCTGGGCTTCACGCATATCTGCGGGAAGAAAAGACGCGGAGGTTTCAAGGTGATAAGGCAAACGATGAGGAAGCGTCTGAATGCCAAGCTGAAGGCGGTCGCGACCGTGATGAGGCGACGCATGCACGACGGGATCCCGGCTCAAGGGGCCTACTTGCGCGCGGTCATGGAGGGGCACATGCGGTATTACGCAGTGCCGTTCAACATCCGTGCGATCCACGATTTTCGAATCGGGTTGGTCCGACTCTGGCGGCAGACACTGAGCCAACGAAGCCAAACAGCCCGGGTGACCTGGGAGAGGATGAAGGAGCTTCACGAGCGCTGGATTCCTACCGCCCGCATCTGCCATCCGTATCCGGAGGAGAGACTGCGCGTCACCACCCAAGACAGGAGCCGGATGCGTTATGTGGCGAAGCAGCTTATGTGGCGAGCCGGGCGATCCGCCCGGTGATGACAGGGGTGGCCGCCCAGATCTGACAACATAATTTTCAGGCGCTCGGCCATGGTGATGCTCTCGAGCTGGAGGTGCAGCCATGTTCGAGACACTCTTCGCCTATCCGGCCATCGTGCGACGCCATCGGGGCGGTCCGCTCGCTGTCGAGCGCGCCACCTACCTGGAGGGCCTTGCAGCCGAAGGGGCGGCTCACGGTACGCTGCTTCGGCAGGCGGCCGGCTGCCTACTTGTGGCACGAGAGGTCGAGCGCTGGCCTCCGGATCACCTGTTCGACGATGGCGAGATCGAGGGCTTCGCGAACGCATGGGCCCTCAAACGGATCGCGGAAGGTGAAGCCAGTGGACCCCGGTGGCCGCATGAGTACTTTCGCCTCGTAGCGACCGGTTTCTTACAGGCCGTCGGGCGGCTTCGCCCGCCTCCCGCGGCAGTACCGGGTCTTTATGAGCAGCAACTCGACGACTTCGTCGAGGCCCAGCGGGAAGGCCGCTGGCCGTCGGAAGCGAGCCATCGATCGGCGCGGTGGCAGGTGGGGCGGTTCCTGGCCTACCTCGAACAGCAGGAGATCGCCCTCGCCGCCATCGAAGCGCGTCATACCGACGCCTACTTCCAGTTCATGGCTCCGCGGTGGAGCAGAGCTTCGCTACGCACCTCGGCCACGATGCTGCGCTCGTGGTTCGTGCATTGCGAGCGTCGCGGTTGGGTGAGACCTGGCCTGGCGGCGGCGATTCTGCTGCCGCGCATCTATCGTGAGGAAGGCCTGCCGCTCGGCCCGACCTGGCAGGAGGTGGGCCGCATGCTCGCTAAGACCGTGGGCGATGAGCCAGTCCGGCTTCGGGACAGGGCAGTCCTTGGGTTGCTTTCCGTCTACGGCCTGCGCTCTGGCGAGGTACGTCGGCTCACGATCGAGGATCTCGACTGGACTCGGGAGCGAATCCGGGTCGTGCGCTCGAAGAGCTCGCGGGAAGAAAGGCTGCCGCTGGAGCCGAGCGTAGGCAACGCGATCGCGCGGTATCTACACCAGGGTCGCCCCGAGAGCCCGAGCCGCGTTCTCTTCTTGACGGTGCGAGCGCCGCACCGGCCGCTGTCTGCGGGCGGCCTCTACGACATCGTCCGCCGGTACCAGTCGGACTCGGACTCGCCGAGCCAGGGACGGGGTCCTCATGGCCTTCGTCACGCCTGCGCCCGCCACCTGATCGAGTCGGGCCGGAGCTTCAAGGAGGTCGGTGACCACCTCGGGCACCGCAGCCCGGACGCCACCCGCATCTACGCCAAGATCGACCTGGCATCGCTGCGCCGGGTCGCGCTCGACGATCTCGGGGGTCTGGCATGACACTCAGCGAGGCCGTCGAAAGCTACCTCACCCTCAAGCGCTCGCTGGGAGCCGTCTTTTCTGCGGATGCTCGCATCTTGCACTCCTTTGGACGCGCGCTCGGTGACGTGCCGATCGACACGATCAGCTGCGAAGCCTGCCAGTCCTTCTGTCGCGGCACGGGTCCCCCGACTCGCTTCTGGGAGAGGAAGTACCACACCCTGCGTGGCTTTTTCGGCTACTTGCTCGCGCGGGGCCATCTTCCGGCATCGCCGCTTCCTGAGGCCGGTCCCCATCCCCGCGTTCCACGCTCTTTCCAGGCTCACATCTACTCGCGGGATGAGCTGCGCCGGCTCTTCGAAGCGACGTCGATCCTGAGAACCGCCCGCTCACCGCAGCAGCCCGTGATCTTTCGGGCCCTGCTCCTGGTGCTCTATGGGGCCGGGCTGCGCCCTGGTGAGGCGCTTCGACTCCGGTGCTGCGACGTGGACCTTGCCGACCAGATCCTCGCGATCTGGGACACGAAGTTCTTCAAGTCGCGCCTGGTCCCCGTCGGCACCGACCTCTGCAAGGCCCTTGACATCTACCGGACGGTCCGGCAGCAGCTACCATTGTCGGGCGAGGCGCGTTCGGCGTTCTTTTGCACCCGCACGGGTCACGCGATTTCGCTCGCCACGCTGGAGGACGTGTTCATCCGCCTCCGCGAGCATGCCGGTATCCGGCGGCCCGCCACGGACCGTTGGCAGCCGCGGCTGCATGACTTACGGCACGCCTTCGCCGTTCACCGCGTCATCGCGTGGTATCGCGAGGGCGCAGACGTCCAGGCGTGCCTGCCGCTGCTGGCCACGTACCTGGGCCACATCAATCTGTCAGGGACCCAGACCTACCTGAGCATGACCCCTGAGCTGTTGGGCCACGCATCCCGGCGGTTCGAGCGCTACGCCTCGGTCGACGGCGAGGATACCCATGACTGATCGCCATCCGCTCGGGCCGTTCGTCCGTCGCTTCCTCCTCGAGGAGGTCGTCGCCGATCGCAACCTGACGCTGAACACCCAGCGGAGCTACCGCGACTCCATCCGCCTGCTGCTTCGGTTCATGGCCGAACGTCATTCCACTGATCCCACCCGCATCGCAACCGAGCAGCTCACAGCCACCGTGGTGCGCGCCTTCCTCGCTCACCTCGAAGAGGAACGCGGCAACTCCGTGACGACCCGCAACCAGCGCCTTGCAGCCATTCACTCGCTCTTTCGCTTCATCGCCCGCCAGGTGCCCGAGCTCGTCGACCACGCCACCCAGATCCGGGCGATCCCTCTACGGAAAACGACGCCTCCGTCGATGGCCTACCTCGATAAGGCGGAGATCGACGTCTTGCTCGCCGTACCCGATCGCGGGCACGCCCAGGGCCGCCGCGACTATGCCCTGCTGCTGTTCCTCTACAACACCGGTGCTCGCGCCAGCGAAGCAGCGCAACTCACCGTCGGCGCCGTTACACTCGACGCCGTGCCGTCTGTCCGCCTTCTCGGCAAGGGGCGCAAGACCCGCACGTGCCCACTCTGGCCGCACACCGCCGAGGTCCTCCGTCAGCTCCTCGGCTCACGCCCAGAGGGCCCCCGCGACGCTCCAGTCTTCCGCAACGTCCGCGGCGAGTCGATCACCCGTTTCGGCATTCACACCCTGGTCGCGCGCACCGTGGCGAAGGCGGCCGGGGCCACCCCCTCTCTCCGAGAGAAGCGCATCAGCCCGCACACCTTCCGGCACACCACCGCCGTCCACCTGCTCCGCTCGGGCGTCGACATCAACACCATCCGCGCCTGGCTCGGCCACGTCTCGCTCCAGACCACGAACCGCTATGCCGAGGTCGACCTCGAAATGAAGGCCAAGGCACTCGAGACGTGCGCCTTCGCCGGCTCGGACCACACCCCCGTCTGGCGCAAAGACAGCGATCTCATGGCCTTCCTGACATCGCTGTAGCCCAGCCCCGGCCTCGAAATATTATGTTGCGAAGATCCGATCTCGAGGCCGTGCCCTACGAACCTCCAGCCCTCCTGGCCACATAAGCGGCTTCGCCACATAACGCATCCGGCTCCTGCCTTGGGTCTTGACGCGCATGCGCTGATCCGGATACGGATGGCAGATGCGGGCGGGAGGGATCCAGCGCTCTTCGAGCTCCTTCATCCTCTCCCAGGTCACCTGGGCTGTTTGGCTTCGTCGGCTCAAGGTCTGCCGCCAGAGTCGGACCAACCCGATTCGAAAGTCCTGGATCGCGAGGATGTTGAAGGGCACGGCGTAGTACCGCATGTGCCCCGTCAAGACCGCGCTCAGGTAGGCCCCAAGAGCCGGGATCCCGTCGTGCATGCGTCGCCTCAGGACGGTTCCAACCGCCTTCAGCTTCGCTTTCAGACGCTTCCGCATCGTTTGCCGGATCACCGTGTAACGTCCGCTCCTCGTCTTCCCGCAGATGTGTGTGAAGCCCAGAAAAGCGAACGTCTCCGGCTTGCCCTCCCCTCGCGTCTCCCGGCCCTCGGCCGCGATTCGGCCGAACTCGATGAGCCGGGTCTTCTCGGAGTGCAGCTCGAGCCCGAACTTCTGGAGTCGCTCCTTCAGCTCGGTCAGGAACTGCTCGGCTTCGGCCCGATGCTCGAAACCCACGACGAAGTCGTCCGCGAACCTCACGACGATCACATCGCCTTTGGCCCGCGTCTCCCTCCATCGCTTCACCCAGGTGTCGAAGACGTAGTGGAGGTAGACGTTCGCCAGCAGGGGGCTGATGGAGCCCCCTTGGACCGTCCCGGTTTCCATCGCCTTCCACTCGTCCCCTTCG
>JANLSZ010000400.1:0-7874 GCA_031362685.1 Vicinamibacteria bacterium
GCCTCGGGCTGCAGTTCCTGGACGTGACCTCGGTGGCGCCGGACCCGCAGATTCTTCAGAGCGTGCCCGTGGACCTGATGTTCCGGTACAACTTTCTGCCCTATCGCGAGGAGAACGGGCGCCTGGTCCTGGTCATGGCCGACCCGTCCGATCTCACTGTGACCGATGACCTCGCCATTCTGCTCGGGCGCAGAATCCAGGCCGCGGTGGGGACCCCCTCCGCCATCGGCGAGGCTTTGAAGCGCGGCCAGGGCTCGCAGCGTGTTCTCGAACAGGCGTCGGAATCGCTGGTTATGCAGATCGTGCGCGAGGACGATGAGGGCGAGGCGCTGTCCGTCGACTCGATTCAGGCGCAGGACAAGTCGCCGATTGTCCGTCTCGTCGATTCGGCGCTCTTCGATTCGCTCTCGCGTCGGGCCTCGGACATTCACGTGGAGACCCGGGACAACGAAGTTCAGATCAAGTACCGCATCGACGGCGTCCTCCAGCCGGCCATGAAGCCGATCGCCAAGGAGCACCACGGCGAGATCATCAGCCGCATCAAAGTCATGGCCGAACTCGACATCGCGGAGAAGCGTGTCCCTCAGGACGGCCGGTTCCGGATTCGGCTGGGCGGCCGGCAGATCGACTTCCGGGTCTCCATCATGCCCTCGGTTCACGGAGAAGACGCGGTCATCCGTATCCTGGATAAGGAGAATCTCTCCAAGCAGTTCTCGTCTCTCCGCCTCGACGTCGTGGGCTTTGAGGTCAAAGAGCTCGCCCGGTTCCGTCGCTTCATTCGTGAGCCCTACGGTATGGTCCTGGTCACCGGTCCCACCGGTTCCGGGAAGACCACCACTCTTTACGCGGCGCTCTCGGAGATCAAGACCGACGAGGACAAGATCATCACCATCGAGGATCCGGTCGAGTACCAGCTGCGCGGGGTCACCCAGATTCCGGTGAACGAAAAGAAGGGCCTGACCTTCGCGCGTGGTCTGCGGTCGATTCTGCGCCACGATCCCGACAAGATCATGGTGGGAGAAATCCGCGACCCCGAGACCGCCGATATCGCCATTCAGTCGGCCCTCACCGGGCATCTCGTCTTCACCACCGTCCACGCCAACAACGTGATCGACGTGCTCGGCCGTTTCCTGAACATGAAGATCGAGCCCTATAACTTCGTGTCCGCCTTGAACTGCGTCCTGGCCCAAAGACTGGTGCGCACGATCTGCGGACACTGCAAGAAGCCGGTCCGCGCCTCCGAGGCCCTGTTGATCGAGTCTGGCCTCGACACCCAAGCGTACGCGTCGCACACGTTCTACGAAGGCGCTGGGTGTCTGGAATGCGGGGGCACGGGCTTCAAGGGGCGGACCGCGATCTGCGAACTTCTCGATGTAACGGATCACATCCGAGATCTCATCCTGGCCCGGCGTCCGGCTTCGGAGATCAAGCGGGCGGCCCGGGAGGAGGGCATGACCTTCCTGCGCGATTCGGCCCTCAACCGAGTGTTCGCGGGGACCACGACCCTTCAGGAGATCAACAAGGTGACATTCGTGGAGGTCGTGTGATTCTCTCGCCCGCTCGCCCCCAGAAGTCTCTGACCGAGAGACTCCGTCATTTCTTCCTCGAACCCGAAGGCGCTCAGGTGGCGCTGGAGTTTTCTTCGGTCGCGCTGGTGGGAGCTCGCGTTGAGCAAAAACGGGGAAAACTGGAGCTCCGCGCGCTGGTCAGCGAGCCCCTGACAGATGGGGCCTTCTGTCCCACGCTGGAAGACCCGGGCTTTGTGCGCAAGGAAGAGATACGCGATGCCGCCCGGCGGGTCCTCGCGAAAGTCGGGGCGAGTCCGTCGGTCCGTTCCGCCCTCATCGTGCCCGATGTGGTCGCGCGCTTTCGGCTCTTCGCGCAGGATGAAGTCAGGACCGAGCCCAAGAAACGGGACGCGATCGTCGCCTTTCGCATGCAGAAGCTGCTCCCCTTTGCTCCCTTAGACGTGCGGGTCACCTCGGCCTGGCCCCGCTCTTCCACCGACCCGGTTCTCGGCATAGGGTTTTCCGCCGCGGTGTTGGGGGCCTATGAGCAGGTGGGCCAGGCCTTTGGCCTCGATGTCGGTTCGGTCGAGACTTCTTCGATGGCGCTCCTACGCGGGCTGAGTGTCGAAGGCGATGCCCTGCTGGTGCGCCACGATCCCACCTGGCTGACCCTGACCCTGACCCGGAACGGTTGGCCGGTGGCCATTCGCTTGTTCGATGCGGCGGTGGCGGGGAGTCCCGAAGAGGTTCGCCGGGAGATCGCCGCCACCGCGGTCTTCTGGCGGGATCGCCTCTCGGGCGAGAGGCTCGCGGCCACCTTCGTTCACGCCTCCGATCCCTGGTTCGAAGCGCTGAGCGGGGAACTCACGTCCTTGTTTGGTTGCGCGCCCCAACGCGCACAGCCGCCCGCGGACCTTCTGGTCGCCGGGATTCCCAACGCCATCGAGCGGTCGGCCGCTCCCGCTCTGGCCCTTCTCGGTGCGGGACACTAGGGTCATGACCGTATCGACGAATCTGGCCCTGCGGCCGTTCAGGAACGAGCGGCTGCCCTGGCTTATGGCCGGACTGCTGATCACCGTGGCCATGGTGACTTCGTTCGCCCAGGGCCGGTTCATAAGCCGCCTTCTCTCCGGAGATGAAGCGAACACGGTGCGCGCGGTTCGGGAAGACGAGGCCCGGATTGTCGAACTGGAAGAAGGCATCGCCCGAGAACCCCCGCTGAGGATCGAAACCGCCGAACTGGCGCGGCTTCACGCCTTCAAGGAACTCGTCGATCGTCGCGTGTTTCCCTGGCGCCGTCTTCTGGCCGAACTCGAGGGGACGCTTTCCGACGACGTTCGTCTCACCCGGATCTCGCCCACTACCGCCAAAGGGGCTCGGGGAATGTTGATCGAGCTTTCGGGCGAAGCGCAGACAAAAGACGCGGCCTTCTCTCTGGCCGAGGGGCTTGACGCGTCCCCATTGTTCTCGGACGCGGTCTTGAAGTCGTTGTCGGAGAACGAGAGTGAGACCGACTTCGATATCGAAGTCGTCTTCGATCCCGCGGACAGGCCTTCCGCGCCTCTTTCAGCTTCCCGGAACCCGGGCGCGGCGCCCGTGGCCTCTAGTTCGCCAAAGCCCGGTTCGGGAAGGACGCCATGACCAGGCGAAGATCCAAGGCCCGGCTGCGGATGGCGACGTTGGGCGCCCTTCTTCTCGTGATCAACGGCGTGGTCTTCGCGGCCTTCACCTGGCCCCGGCTCAACCGGGTTCGCCGCGCCGAAAGTCGCGCCCAGGAGGTTTCGGCTCGACGGGCTGCCCTCCAGAGCGTCTGGTCTCAAGTGGCGATCCGGAAGGAATTAGTGACTCAAAACCGGAAGGACATCGAGAGTCTGAGCCGCGACTACCTCAAGCCGAGAGCGGAAGATCTCTTCGCCGCCCAACGCGAAATTGAGAAGTTGGCGAGGGACGCGGGGCTGCGGCCGAAAAAGAGCACGTATGCCCTCGAGAAGATCAAGGGCACCGATCTGGTGCGCTGCCAGGTCACCCTCCCTCTGGACGGGAGCTACACCAGCCTGACCAGGTTCCTGAGTCGCGTCGAGTCCGCCCGGCGGTTCATCGTGGTCGACCAGATGGCGCTCGCTCAGGAAGAGCGGGGAGCCCGGATGAGCCTGAAGCTCTCGGCGATCTTCAAGGACGGAGACTCCCGTGCGGCGCAGTGAGCGCGGCACCACGTTCATCGAGGTGCTGGCGGTGGCCGCCATCATCGCCATCCTCGCCTCGGCGATCCTTCCCCTGTCCCGGGTCACCCGGCAGAGACAGAGGGAGCTTGAACTCCGTCGGACCCTCCGCGAGATTCGCGGCGCCATCGATCGGTTCAAGGATGGCGTCGATCGAGGCCAGATCGGCGGCACGGATGTGAAACTGGGGAGCGAGGGCTATCCTGAGTCGCTCGACACTTTGGTTGAAGGCGTGAATCAGGTGGGTCGCCCGGGGTTCAAACTGAAGTTCATGAGGCGGATTCCCGAAGACCCTTTTTCCAGCAAGACCGAGTGGGGAATGCGTTGCTATCAGGATGACAAGGACTCCTCCTCGTGGTGCGGCGACAACGTTTACGATGTCTATTCTCTGGCCGAGGGAACGGCGCTTGATGGCACGAAACTGAAGGACTGGTGATGGCTCGATTCAATTCCGCGTCTGACAATTCGCGAGGGAGAAGCGGTCGCTCGTCCGGGTTCACCCTGCTCGAGCTGATCGTGGTCATCACGATCATGGGCGTCCTGGTTTCGATCGCCCTTCCCAACTACCGCAATTCAATCCTCCAGGCCAAAGAAGCAGTCCTTCGCGAGAATCTCTACCGGCTGCGCGATCTGATCGACCAGTACCAGTCGGACAAAGGCAAATACCCGGAAACTCTCGACGCCCTGGTCGCGGACGGCTATCTTCGAAGCGTGCCGGCTGACCCGATCTCGCCTGGACCCTGGGTCGAAATCCCGCCCGAGACCGATGCCAAGAGCGGCGAAGTGCTCACCGGCGTGTTCGACGTCAAGAGCTCCTCGACTCAGACTGGACTAAACGGCGTGGCCTACAGCGAATGGTGATGGGCAGGAAGGAGCTGGGTGTGGCTCTGCTCGTTCTGGTCGCCGCCTTCCTGGGCTGGAACGCCTTGGGGCCGGCGCCCGAAACTGCGGAGAAGGCGGCGCGCCGCCTCGAAACAGGATCCGAAGTCCCGGCGATTGGCCTGGATAGGTTGGGCCGCGCCGATGCGAACGCATCGTCGCCTTCGCGCGACGTTTTCAAATTCGGGGGCGACTCGCGCGCCGACCTGGCTCCGGTGCCTACTCCGGTCATCAAGCTTCCTCCTCTTCCCGCCGCCACCCCAACGGCTGAAGGTGAGCCGACCCCCACTCCCTGGCCGACCCTGAATGTTTCTCTCATCGGGATCGTTGATAATGGGGCAGGCCGGAAGATCGGCTCCTTCGTCAAAGATGGAGAGATACTCCTGGTCGGCCAGGCGGGGCAGGTGCTGGGCAACGCGTTTCGCGTCATCCGTATCGGAACGGAATCCGCGGAAATCGAGGAACTCGGATCAGGCCGGACGCGCCGCCTCCCTCTCAAGACGAACTAGCCGAGAAAGTTGAAGATCAGATTGAATCGCCATTCCAAGCCCCGACCGCGCCGTCGTGCGTCGCCTTTTGCCGCCGCCCTGGTGCTTGCCGCCTTGTCTTTTGGCTGTGGGGCGAGTGCGGCCTACCGCGGGGGCCAGAAGAGCTCCGACAAGGGCGATTGGGATCTCGCGGTCGCGCGTTTCACCAAGGCCCTCACCGCCTCGCCGCGGAACATCAGGTACAAGATTGCCCTCGAGAACGCCAAGATCCAGGCCAGCCGGGTTCACGCCGAAAAAGGCCTGAAGCAGGTTCAAACCGGGAATCTTGAGAAGGCCATGGAGGAGTATAGGATCGCGGTCGGGTTCGACCCGTCCAACCGGGCCGCGGCCGATGACCTGGTCAATCTCAAGACCCGCATCGACAAGCTGGCCGCCGACAAGCGTCAGGTCGAGGAGTTGAACGCGCGCAGGCCGGCGGATGCGATGCTTCCCGTTCCCCTTCTTTCTCCGCGATCACCGGTGCCCATCAAGCTCAGCATGACCGCGTCCCTCGAAAAGGTGTACCAGACCCTCGGTACCCTGGCCGGCGTCAATGTGGTCTTCGACCCGGACATGCCGGGCAGGGACAAGATCATTACTTCCAACCTGACCGGGGTCAGCTTTCAAGAAGCCCTCGACCAGATTGGTCTGATCAACAAGAAGGGCTATCACGTCCTCGATCGCAACACCATTCTGATCATCGACGACACCAACGCGCAGACTCGCCAGCGCTGGGACGATCAGATCATGCGCACGTTCTACCTGGCGAACATCGATGCCAAGGATCTCGAGGCGGTGCTGCGGACCACCCTGGGCCCCGCCGCGAAGGTCACGAAGAACGATGCCACCAACGCCATTACCGTGATCTCGACCCCCGATGAGATGGCGCTCGCGGACCGATTCATTCGGTCGAACGACAAGCCCAAGGGGGAGATCCTGGTCGAGGTCGAGATCATGGAGATCAATCGCACCAACGCGAAGGAGTATGGCCTCCAACTCTCAAACTATCAGGTGGGAGTGGAACTGCAACCTACCGGAGTGGAGGGTGAGGTGTCGGGCGGGCTGACCAACCTCCGGGCCCATCTCCTCTCATCCCTCAACGCCTCCGATTGGGTCGTTCAGATTCCCTCCGCTTTGTTCTCGAAGTTCATGCACGACGATTCCATCGTGAAGATTCTCTCGGCGCCGAAGATTCGCGCCTTCGAGGGGGAGAAGGCGATCTTCAAGATCGGGACTGAAGTCCCTATCCCTCAGTTCTTTCCCGGATATGCCGCCAACGCGGCGCCCGGACAACCCTCCGGCGGATACGGAGGCACCACCAGCGCCACCTACAAGACCGTCGGCGTTAATCTCGAGATCGACAAGGCCAAGGTGACCGGCGCGACCGAGGTCACCATGAAGATCAAGGCGGAGTTCTCACTCATCGGGGAGGACAAGGTCTTCGGAGTGGGCCTTAGTGCGATCAACTATCCCCAGTTCCTCACCCGTTCGGTGGAGAATACCCTTCGCGTCACCGACGGCGTGACCGTGGTGATTGGAGGAATGCTCACGGAACGCGAATCCCGTTCGGTCAAGGGGGCCCTGGGCGTGGGGTCCATCCCGGTCCTGAACAAGATTCTCGGCGGGCAGCAGCGAAAGGACGAGGAGATCGAGATCCTGATTTCCCTGACCCCGCACATTCTCCGGGCTCCGAGCATTCTTTCCGAGGACGTGGAACCCTTGTATCTCGGCCTTCGAAACAACCTTCGGATACCCGGCGTGCGCCCTCTGTTTGGACCTGACGTGGTTGTACCCGAGGTGGTTGCACCCGAGGGCGAGACGCCCCCGCCCACCCAAACCCCCCCGCGCCTGCCCCTCTCTTCCCCGTCTTCCGCCGAGTCAGGGGCCACGGAACCGAGTTCCACTCTGCCTGCCCCCATTCCCTCACCCTCGCCGTCAAGCCCCCCGGGTCCGCTGGCCTCGAGATCTGCATGGGACCGCACTGAGGTTCAGATGAAGGTCGGAGAAGTCCAGCACGTGGCCGTGAACCTGTTCAACGCGCAATCGGTCAAGGAGGTGGCCATCGCGGTGCGGGCCGATTCGACCATGATCGAGTTCGTGGAGATTGGCCCGGGTCAGCTCCTCTCCGTCGATGGCGTCCAGATTCTCACCGAGCGACGGCTTGAACGTGTGCGCGCCACCGCCGAGTTCAAGAGGATCACTCCGCTGGCCGGAGGAACCGGAACCGTGGCCATTGTCGGTTTTCGAGCCACCCGTCCAGGCGAGGTGACAATTTTCGTGGAGAACCTTTCCCTCAGTTCGGGAACCACGCAGAGCCCGGTTCCACTCGCCGGAGCGGTTCGTGTTACGGTGCGGCCATGATGTGGAGGATGATCCAGAACAACGCGGTCCGCCTGACTCAAGTGGCTGGCGTGATGGTTCTCGGAATCACCCTGTCATCGTGCGGCCAGGCCATCATCACCGCTCCAATTGGCTCCACGATTGTGATTTCCATCAATCCGCCATTCATTGCCGCCCAAGGGGACGTGGCCATAGTGTCCGTCCTGGTTATCGAGCCCGCGGGCACGCCCGTTCCCGACGGCACCGTGGTTCAGTTCTTCACCACCCTCGGGACCATCCCCGAACAGGGCAAGACCAATGATGGGGTGGCCAGAGTCAACCTCGTATCGGACACCCGGTCGGGAACCGCCAGAGTGACGGCGTTCTCGGGCCCGGCCACCACCACCGCCGATGTCGTCATC
>JANLSZ010000026.1:0-5242 GCA_031362685.1 Vicinamibacteria bacterium
TGGGCGGGAGCAAGACCTTCTCATCGCCGATCGTGGGCGATATCACCGGCAGCGCCGCGAGCGTGACGGGAATCGTGCCGATCGTAAACGGCGGCACGGGGTCGGCCACCCAGAACTTCGTGGACCTGACCACGGCGCAGACCGTGGGCGGGGACAAGACGCTCACCGGCAACCTCGTCCTCGGAGCCTCTACCGCAACGACGGGCAATATCATGAAGGGCGTAAATCGGTTCATTCATGACTCGGGCCCGGGTGGCAACACCTTCGTTGGGGAATTCGCCGGAAGCTTCCTGTTGAGCGGCAACAACAATACGGCGCTAGGCAGGGCGGCGCTCACCAGCACAACGTCCGGCTCCAGCAACACGGCGGTCGGCGAGGGCGCGCTCAATCGGAACACCAGCGGCATCACCAACACCGCCACCGGGCGCAACGCGCTGTTCTTCAACACGACCGGCGGTTTCAACACCGCCGCGGGCGCCGGCGCGCTCCAGAGCAATACGACCGGCAGCAACAACACTGCCACCGGGCGCAACGCGCTCTTTGCGAACACGGTGGGTAGCGGTAACACCGCGACCGGCGTCTCCGCGCTCACAAACAGCATCTCGGGGGTCGGCAACACCGCCGATGGCATGGGGGCGTTGAACAACAACAGCGGAGGCAACAGCAACACCGCGGCCGGTCAATTCGCTTTGTCCACCAACACCTCGGGGAGTTTCAACACCGCGGTGGGAAACGGCGCGCTTCAGACCAGCACCATCGCCAACAACAACATCGGGGTCGGCGTGAATGCCGGGCTGAACCTGACCACCGGCGGCTTCAACATCGATATCGGCAACGCCGGCGTAGCCGCGGAATCGAACACGATCCGGATCGGCACGTCGGGGACGCAGACCGCGGCCTTCATCGCCGGCATCCGTGGCGTGACCACGGGCGTCGCGGACGGCATCGCGGTGCTGATCGATAGCAACGGCCAGCTCGGAACCGTGAGTTCCTCGCGGCGCTTCAAGGACGACATCGCGGACATGGATGGGGCGAGCAGTGAGCTGATGAAGCTCCGCCCCGTGACCTTCCACTACAAGACCGACCAGGACCCCTCGGGACGCAGGCTCCAGTACGGCCTGATCGCGGAGGAGGTGGCGGAAGTGGACCAGGGCCTGGTGGCCCGTTCGGCCGATGGCCAGGTGGAAACGGTCTTGTACCAGTTCCTGCCGCCGATGCTGCTCAATGAAGTGCAGAAGCAGCGGCGCATGATCCAAACGCAGGCGGCCGAGATCGCGTCATTGCAGCAACACGTCGCGAACATCACCGAACTCCTGAAGACTCTCTCGCAAGCGCCCGCAGTTACTCGGGCCTCACCGGCCGCAGGCCAACCGCAGCCGTAGCGAAAGGCGAAGCCGCGATCGTCGCCGCGACACCGGTCGCCGTGACGGTCGCGGCGGCCGAACCCCCCCCGGCTATTGGAAGTAGCCGTTGACGTCGATGATCAGGTGGACCGTGGTGCCGGAGGCCTGTCCGTTGAAGGCGGACAAGCCGCCGCTGGAGTCGAGCTTGACCACGGCGTTATTGGCCCGGGTCTGACCCGCGACATAGTTGATGGAGGAAACGAGGGGCACCGCCTGCCCGGCGGGGAAGAGCCGGACGTTGCCGGGGGCGGTGGCCCCGGTGACCGCGAGGTTGATCGAGATGGCACGCGCGGTCGCGGGGATGCCGCACTTGCCGGCCATGGCGAGGACGCGCGTCTGCTGCCCCGGCAGCGCCGGGCCGCCGATCGGCGCGCCGCCACGCGTATCGACCACGCGGCAGGGAGTGAGCGTGTAGTAATCCACGCCCGGCAGCACGTCGCCATCGGTCGCGGAGTTGTTGGCCGGGTTCGGGTCGCTCATGCCGCTCGGCACGCCCACGGTGGCGGTGTTGGCCAGGCTTTCTTTCGCGGTCGCGCTGATCGTGCCGGTGAGGGTGTACGTCACGGTTCCGCCCACCGGCAGGTTCACGGTCTGGTTGATGCTGCCCGACCCGCTTGCCGTGCAGGTTGCGCCGCCCGCGGACACGCAGATCCAAGTCGCGCCCGTGATCTCCGCCGGCACGGCGTCCACCACCGTCGCACCGATGGCCGCGCTCGGCCCCGCGTTCGACACCACGATCGTGTAGGTGACGGGCGTGCCCGGCACCGCCGTGGTCTGCCCGTCCGTCTTCGTGATCCCCAGGTCCGCCGGTGGCGTCAGGGTGTCCGTGTCGGTGGCGGAGTTGTTGCCCGGGGTCGGGTCGGTGACGCCGCCCGGGGCGGTAACCGTTGCCGTGTTGCTCAGGCTCCCGGTGGCCGCCGCGCTGATCGTCCCGGTCAGGGTGTAGGTCACGCTTCCGCCCGCCGGCAGGTTCACGATCCGGTTGATGTTGCCCGATCCGCTTGAGACCACGCAATCTCCAGCAGCGGCGCCCGCGCACGTCCAGGTCGCGCCGGTGATCTCCGCCGGCAGGTTGTCCACGACGGTCGCGCCGATGGCGACGCTCGGCCCCGCGTTCGACACCACGATCGTGTAGGTGACGGGTTGACCCGGATTCGCCGAAGCCAGATTGTCGGTCTTGGTGACGGACAGATCCGTGAAGTTCGATCCATAGCCGCGCTGGATCACCTCGAAGTCGCTGGCGTGCAGCTGGAGGAAGGCCGGGTTCAGGATGCCGTTGTCCCAGCGCGTGTCGAAGGTCCCGCTGAAGTACATGTCCGAACCGTTGTCCGCGACGATCATGCCGTAGGTCTTCATGGCCTGAACCATCCTCTGGACGCCGGAATCGGGCGAGGAGACGGCGACGCCGGACTTCAGCCTCAACCGGGCGCCCATGGGAAGGGCATTGGCCGGGCACGGATCTCCCTGGCTCACGTCGCAGGTCAGATGCGACGCCGGAAAGACGTAATTGTTCGTGGCTCTCAAGGTCACCCGGATGGCGTGGCGTATGGGGTCGGGGTTCGTATAGGCCTCGTCGTAGCGCACCAGTCCGGGCAGGAGGGCCATGCCGGAGGCGTCGGCCGAGGTGAAGCCCTCGGGCCGCCGATTGTTCGTCTTCAGGTCGAAGAGCGCCCCCGAACCGGCTTGCCAGGTCGAGATCGAGGTGTCGTAGAAGACGTTGTAGAGCTCGTACAGGAGCTTGTTGTCCGTGTCGACGATCAGCACGTGGCGGTCGCTGTCCGCACGCAGGTCGACGTTGCCCGGGCTTCCCTCCTCGATCCAATGGGGCAACGTGATGACCTGGTCGGGGATCGGATAGAAGGGGACGCCAACCCCATCGCTCTCGCCGGCGTAGAGGAAGTTCACGATCTTCTTGGGCTGCGCGCCACTCACGATGACGTAGGGGAAGCCGTAGACGCCGACACTTCCCGGAGACACCTCGCCCCCGAAGTCGGGATGCAGCGTCTTGCTGCTGCCGATGAAGGCGATGAAGTTCGCCGAGTTGGAATCCACCGGCGCCGTGCTGATGTCCAGGTTCCACCAGTTGCTCGCGGGGAAGAGCGGCAACGGGCCGGGCAGGACGCCGCCCTGACAGGGGGGGCCGGAGGGGCAGGTGGGCGTCTGGGCGAAGGCGAGGGCCGCCCACATGACGGCAACCGCCGCGAGTGGTTTCACGAGCCTACCGGGCCGCATCACTTCCCGCTCCCGGGGCACTTCGCGAGCTCGCTCATATCGCCTCCTTGGCTCCATCGTCCTGTGAGCAGTGAAATTGACTATATCCGCTCACGCACTCGGCCCCTACTGCCCGCCAAAGATCCGGCCAATTTAGACCGCCCGTGACCGTCGCGCCGGGTGGCGGCGCGAATTTCCGTCGCGGTGTGTCTACTTGTCGAGGGCAGAGAGGTCGAGGGTCACGGTTTCGATGTTAAGGGCCTTCAGCCTCGTGCCCTCGGGCAGCCGGAATGGGAAGGTACAGGAGTATTCGGGCGCCGATCCGACGTCGACGAACTGCGAAGCGGTGAGGTAGCTCTTGCCCGCAGTGTCGGTCACCGATGGCCGCTTCATCTGCCCGGGCTTGAACGACGGTCCGACTTTGAACGCGATCGTGACCAGAGCGAATTGCTCGCCGGGGCGCGTGACCGCGTTCACGGTGTTCGTGCCGGGCGGACAATCCCGCAGCGATGCGCTCGCCGCGCGCTCGACTTTGGCGACCCTCATCTCGAGACCCTTGTAGTTCTGAGAAGGACTGGCGGTCTGGCCCGCGGCCACCACCGGCAGCAACAGAACGAGGAGCACACCCTTGACCATAGCCACACCCCCGGTCTAGAGCGGGCTATCCGGCCGCGCGAGCGTGCGCCACATGTGCGCGCTGGGGCTGTTGTCATAGCCGAGCCCTTCCTTCGGCTGCTTGAAGTGGCGCCCGATGACATCTTCGAACGGATCGATTGACACCTTGGCGTTGGGATCGAATGCGTAGAGATCGTTCACGGTGACGAGCCGCGGCTCCATATACCACTTGTGGTTCTTGAGCATCTTGTACGTCTGCGCGATGTAGGCGGGCGGCGTGTAGTCGTGCCCGAAGATGCGGTAGTACTGGTCCGGGTACTCGTAGCCGGCTTCCTGATCCGGATAGAAGCGCAGGGTCTGGTGATAGCGGATCGCAAATGCGCTCTTCGCGGGGATGTACGGCTCGAAGAGCTGAGCGCCCCACCAGCCGTGATCCGGCTTGATGAGCGACAGGACGCAGTCGTGCAACAAGCAGGCGAGGATCACCTCCTCGGACATGCCCGTCTTCAACGCGCGCGTCGCGCTCTGCAGGACGTGGTTCGCGGGCGCGAAGCGCAGCCGGAAGTAGTCGTGAAGCGTCGGCTTGTCCGGCATCGGCTCGACGAGTTTGACGTTTTGACCGCCCCTTCCGGTGAACACGTTGCCGGCGCCGCGCCGGAACGTACGCGTTTCGATCTGGGCCTCGATCTCGGCGACGGTCGGGAACTTCTCGGGCGGCTGGCCGCCGGCCATCTGGTCCAGTTCCCCTTCCATGTAGTGCTCCAACGCGTCGGCCTTTGCCTCATGATCCATCAGGGCCAAGGCAGCGGGGCCGCCAATACTCGCGATGAACGCTCTGCGAATGATTTCCATATGACTCCAGTGCCAACGGAGGTTACGCCCATCCCTTACCGCCTTCAACCGAGAACGAAGACGCAACTCTTCCTGCATGCGATCTGCCGGACGTGGCCGCTGAGAGGCCAACAGGGCGAAACGCCTGTCGAAAGCTGCCCCACCAGAAGCGCGTTGGAGGC
>JANLSZ010000027.1:0-10724 GCA_031362685.1 Vicinamibacteria bacterium
ATCCACGCCCTGCGTCTCGACTTCGAGACCGCGGCCCAGATGATCGTGGTGGCGGTGATCTTCGACATGCTGGACGGGCGGATCGCCCGGCTCACCGGCACCACGTCGGAGTTCGGCGCGCAGCTCGACAGTCTTTCCGACATCGTGTCGTTCGGCGTGGCTCCCGCCATCATTGCCTACCAGTGGGGTCTCGCCACCCTCCACAAGTCTTTTCTGGCTGCTTTCTTTTTCGTGATGTGCGCGGCCATCCGCCTGGCCCGCTTCAACGTCCAGAGGAAAGTGGTGGACGGACGCTATTTTGTCGGCCTGCCATCTCCCGCGGCCGCCGGATTCGTGATCTCCATCGTCTATTTCCAGCCCGAGCCGCTGAACGACCGGATCGGCGCCGCCTTCACCATGACTCTGCTGGTGATTGGCGCCTTTCTCATGGTCAGCACTCTTCGCTACTGGTCGTTCAAGACCTTCGACCTCAAGAGTCGCCGCAGCTACTTCGCCATGGTGGGGATCGCGGCTTTGCTTGCTCTGATCGCGACGGAACCCGCGTGGGCGTTGCTGGCGTGGTCTTGCGGCTACACCGCTTCCGGACCCGTGGCCTACGTTATCGGACTGCTGCGACGGAAGGGAGATGGCGGAGGAGCCACGGCCGCCGAGGCTCCCGGCCCGGCGCCTGAACCCACGGCCGTCTCCTCCTGACCGCACGGCCAGTCCGTTCAGAATGGAGGGTCAGTCGCGCGAAAGCGGCAGGCGGAAGATGGCGCGAGTGACCGCTCCGACCCGTTCAAGCGATGCCGAGCCGGCCAGATCCTCGGCTACTTTCTTGACCAGGGCGAGGCCGAGCCCCGAGCCCTGAGTCTTGGTGGAGAAGAAGGGCTCAAAAAGACGCGCGCTCGTCTCTTCGTCAAAACCCGGGCCCGTGTCCTCGATAACCAGTTCCGCAAAATCCATGGCGGGCAGACAGGAGACGCGGATCTCGCCCGCTCCGCCGACCGCCTGCATGGAGTTTTCGAGAAGATTGCGGATGGCCCTCTCGATCAGCTTCGACTCCCCGCGGACGAAACAGGCCTCGCCGAAGCGTGCGCTGAGGCGAAGTCCTTCGGGCAGGACGTCCTGATAGGGCTTGATGACGCTCCTGGTCACGGCGCTGACATCCACGCGCTGACTTCGATCGACGGGCTCACGTACAAAGGCGGCAAACTCCGCGGCGATATCCCGGAGCTTGGTCACGGATTCCAGAATGGTCCGGGTGCACACCGCCACCACTGAATCGAAAACCTCCGATCGGATGCCGCTGGCTCGATACGCGCGCTGCAGATGCTCGGCAGAAAGCTGAATCGGGGTCAGTGGATTCTTGACCTCGTGCGCCACCTGGGCCGCCATGTCCGCCCAGGCCGCAAGTCGTTCTCGTCTTTCGATCTCCTTCTGCTGAGAAGCCAGATCATGGGCCATGGTGTTGAAGGAGCGCGCCAGCTCCCCTACCTCATCCCCGGTGTGCACGGGGACCCGAACCGACAGGTCCCCCTGGGCGATCCGACGTGAGGCTTCCGTCATCTCAAGAACCGGACCCGAAATCCGGCGGGCCAGAAACCAGGCGAGCATGGTCGCGACGGCTAGAAGAGAGAGCGCGGCCAGGCGCATGCGGGCGTCGAGATCGGTCAGCACGGTGGCCACCTGGGCCTCGCGATTCTGAAGATTCACTCGCACCAGACCGGTCCGGCCCGCGGGGAGAACAAGACGCGCGGAAACCGCGGCGGGGACCAGGCCGGCGGGAGGCCGATGGAACATCATGTCCTGGTGGTTGAGCACCAAGGTGGAGTAGGCATCGGCGGGGGCGAGTCGCGAGAGAAGTCCCGCATCCACATCCTCGCGCACGTTGGTGGCCACGAGTTCGCCCGATTCGTCGAATAGTTCCAGATCGTTCGAGACCAGTGCGGCCACCCACGAGATTGCGGCGTCGGAGATGGCCAGGGGGCCCAATACCTCGGCTTCCTGAAAGGCCGAGAGGTCGCCCAGGGACTTGCGCGCAATGGCCGCCATGCGTCTGGCGTCGGTCTCCGTTTCGGACACCAGTCTTTGGGCCACGAAATCGCGCACGAGAGTCTGGAACAAGAAGAGCGAGAGGCCGGAGAGAGTCAGAAAAGCCACGAAGAGTCTGAAGGAGTGCCGACGAAACAGGCCGAGGACAAACGAACGCGCGCGTGCCTTGTCCCCAAGCCAGGCCCCCAGGAAGAGCGCCGCGACCACCAGGCCCAGGCCATAGCCAAGAAAACGAATACCCTGGGTTCGACCCGCGGCACTCGCAGCGCCGCCGGCCATCTCGAAAACCCAGGTCTGCTTCTCGACCGCAACCTCGATCCGGACCCCGCCGGAGACGACGGAGGGAGTCGAGGCTTGAACCGACCGATCCGGGACGATCTCTCCCTGGCCGTCGCGCACCCCGATCAAGCGGACGTTTTTTTGTTCGAAGAGCAGCTGAAGAGCCAGAGGCAGGTCGGAGACCGCGCCGATCCTGACCGCGCCCAGAAGCTCTCCCGAAGAAAGAAGCAGTCGCTCGGAGAGCAGACCCTGGGCCTGAACCAGATCCCCCACGCCGAAAAACGCCATCGAGCTCTTCCACGAACCACTCGTGGGCAGCGGCGGCTTGGGTCCTCTCGGAATGTCGCGGGCGTACCGGCTCACCACCGACCCCGAGCGGTCCAGAACTTCGACGAAGGAGGGAAGGAAAGGCTGAGCCAGGGCCGAGTCCGACCATAAGTCGAACGCCAGTTCTTCGGTGCCGAATCGCCCCGCCGGCGAGGACTCAAAGAGTCGAGCCCGATCGATCACGCCCTCGGTGGTCCGAAGCGTCTCGGCAAGAGGACCGAGGTGGGCGCGAAGAACGGATTCAATCTCGCGCTTCACCCCATCGCGCTCGCCCTTCCTGGCCGTGAACTCGGCCACCAGAGCGGTGACTGAAAGTGCGGAAAGGCAACACAACAGGCTGAAGATAAAGGGCCGGGGCCTTCCAAATTCTCGACGCGCGAACCGGTGGGTCACCCAGGCCACGGAGGCGAAAAGGAGGACGGACAGGAGCGCGACGACCGGGAGGGGCGAAGAGGAAGACGAAGCTCGGTGGGTCTCGGCGGAGTGGGGCGAGATTCGGGCGAAGGTCACACCGAGAACAGTGAGGCTCTCACGAAGATGGTCCCCCGCTGCGGCCTCGGACCGATCAGAGTAGTCGAAGCCGAGCCTCCTCGCCGGATCGAGAACATCCACCACTTCCATCTGATCGCCGGGACCTCGACGCGTTTCAAGAAGCGGCGTGGAGACCAGAATGAACCAGGGGGGGGGACCCTTTTCGGTAACTACCAGGGCGGCGCGAGATCTTGTGGCCGCCACGAAGCGGAAGGGAGAAGAGGGGTCGACCTCGGGGAGTCGCGACGGATCGATGGGGGAACCCACCCAGGCCACCCTTCGGTTATCCGCGTCATAAACGCCGATGCTCGATCCATCATGCGGGTCGAGTCTGAGCAGAGTCGCGAACACCGCGGCCCGGGGCTCCTGGGGTTTCAGTTCCTTCGCCACTGCGGTCGAGAGTGCGACCGAACGGTTGAGCAGGACGAGGGCACGATCACGCGCCGCCTGAACATCGTCCCCCCAAGCGGAACCTCCGAGTCCGCCTGAAAGCGCCAGCGCGAGAAGTACCCGGGTCACATCTGGTACAGCATCAGATAGACAACCACGCCGGTGATCGAGACATAGATCCAAATGGGAAAAGTCACTCTCGCTATCTTCCGATGAAGATCGAAACGGCCTCCGAGCGCGCGGCTCAAGGTGGCCACGGCCAGGGGCGCCGTCACCACGGCCAGGACAGTGTGGGTGAGAAGGATGCCGAGATAGACCGTTCGCACCACGCCCTGGCCGGAGAATTTCACCGAGCCCACTTGATAGTGATAGGCGAGATAGCTCAGAAGGAAAATGACCGAGCACGAGAAGGCCGCGAGCATAAAGCGCCGGTGTGCCTCTTTCCGCCCTTTCTTGATGTTGACGTACCCGTTCACCAGACAAACCGCGGACGTGAGATTGAGGGCGGCGTTGGTGGCCGGCCACCAGAGCGAAGTCACAGTGGTGCTCCGGCGTTCCTGATCTTGAAGCTCTTGAGCCTCGCCCGCACCCGGGCTCGAACCGTCGGTGAGAGCGCCCACACCGCCATCGCCGCGACTCCATAAGGAGCAAAGGCCAGGCCGATGATCGCGTAGTTCATGGCCTCGCGGGTTTCCACGGATGACGAGGCCACGGCGTCGCGGCACATGGAGCATTGGGCGAAGGCGAGGTCGGGGGCGAGCAGGAGAAGAAGGGCCGCGCCGCCCAGGAGTCCTGCCCCTCGCAGAAGATTCTTCATCGGACCGACCAGACCAGAACCGACCGGCTCTCAATCACCAGAACGACCACCAGCGAAAGGAAGAGAAAGCCGACGATCCCACCGGCCAGAAGGCCCGATCGGTGCGTGCGCTTCAGCTCCATCCACTCGAATATCAGAAGGGAGGCCTGACCGATCGCCGCCACCAAGACGACGGCGAAGGCGAACGCGCGCGACGCTCCAGAGACCACCGCGGCGGCGGCCGCGATCAGACAGGCGCTGCGAACCAGCAGGCCGGCGATGCTCCGATTGGTCGGCCAGTAAGGTCTCAGGGGATCGATCATGGGTTGCTCAGAAGAAGTAGAGGGTGGAGAGAATGAAGATCCAGACAAAGTCAACGAAGTGCCAGTAAAGAGCCACACTCTCGAGACGCGTCTCGTCCGCGTGGGCTTTCGTGCCGAGGAGCCAGATCATCAGGAGAAGGCCCAGAACGACGTGCAGGCCGTGGAGCCCGGTGGCCAGAAAGAAGACCTGCATGAACGTGGCCGCGCCCCAGGGATTGGCGACCAGGGGAACTCCCCTGGCCTGGGACACGGCGATCGCGGCTCCGGCCACATCCCACCATTCGTAGACCTGAATAGCCAGGAACGAAGAGCCAGCGAGGAGGGTCCAGACCAGCCAGCGACGCGAGAAAAGAGCATTCCCTCGCCGGAGCGCGTCAAGCGATTCGTTCAGGGTCGCCGACGAGGCGATGAGGATCAGGCTGGCCAGGACCACCGGGCCAATAGCGAGAGCGTCGCCCGGCCTTGGCCAGGGAACGGTTCCGCCGAACCTCACAAAGAGTCCCGCGGCGAGGATCGATCCAAAGAGAAGACCCTCGTTCACCAGGAACGCCCAGACCGCGAGCCGGTGCGCGGGCCACTGGGCGAACGAGAAGGCGGGGCGGGGAGGAACAGTGGCGGTCATTGGAGAACGAAAAGCAGAAAGACGATGGCGAACAGCAGGACGGCCAGAAAATGGGTCACCAGCCGGGCGAGGAGAAGGCTGTTCTCAGACGGATCCCCCGCGGCGCCGCGGAGAGTCCATATCGCGAAGGCGGCGCCCAGGACCGCGTGAGCCACATGCACGCCCAGAAGCATGACGATGAACGCGTTGTGCGGCGCGGTAAGGCCACCCTGGCCGAGGGCAATGGAGAGGATCACCGCCAAAGCCCCGATCAGGTACAGGCCGCTGGCCAGGGCCAGGCTCATGAAGCCGCCAGCCCGCTTCGTTCCCTCACCGCGAACGGCGACTTCCATTCCCATCGACGCCCAGGACGCGAGAGCGAGCAGCACCCGGGGCCAGACCGCGGGCGCGGGCCGCCAGTCCGCGAACGAGCGACGAACCAGATAGGCGCTCACCAGAGACGCGAAGAGCATGGTGGTCGCGGAGAGAGCCGCCACCACGGCCACGCGGGTGGCGCTTTCAAACGCGGCCGTGGGTTGAGTCGGGGCCGTGGTCACCGCCGTCATTCCCGTTCCCCCTCTGCCTTGGGCTCGGACCACTCGAGCGATGTGGCCTCCCAGGGATTTGGACCCGAGGGAGCCCCGCGCTTCAGGCTCGAGAAGAAGTTCCAGAAGAACAGAATCTGCGCGACGGCGAGAGCGATCGCCGCCCAGGTGATGAACGCATTCATCGAAGCCAGAGGCTTCAGGTAGTCGTATTGGTAAGGGTCGTAGACGCGTCGTACCTGGCCGCGAAGTCCGGCCAGATGCATGGGAAAGAACGTCGCGTAATAGAAGACAAAAGTCAGGAGAAAGTGAGCGACGCCGAGGCGCTCGTCCATGCGGCGGCCAAAGAAGAGAGGAAACCAGTAGTGCACGCCGGCGAATACGCCGAACAGCGCCGCCCCCGCCATGATGATGTGGAAGTGGCCGACCACGAACGCGGTGTCGTGAAGCTGGATATCGATCTGGGTCTGACCGAGCCAGATCCCCGAAAGCCCGCCGGTGACGAAGAGCGAAAAAATGCCGAGGGCCCAGAGCATGGGCGTGGTGAGACGAAGCGGGCGATTCCACAGCGAGGCGATCCAGTTGAACACCTTCACTCCGGAGGGAACCGCGATGAGGGTGGTGGTCACGGCGAAGGCCGACCCAAGGAAAGGGCTCATGCCGGAGACGAACATGTGGTGCCCCCAGACGAGGAAGCTCATGCCGGAGATGAAGGCCATGGCGAAGACCATCGAGCGATACCCGAACACCCTCCGACCGGTGAATACGGTGAAGAGATCCGAGGTCATGCCGAGCGACGGCAGCATCAGGATGTACACCTCGGGATGACCGAGGAACCAGAAGAGATGCTGCCAGAGTATGGGCGAGCCCCCCCCGCCCGGAACCGCTTCGCCCGAAAGCACCAGACCCATGGGCAGGAAGAAGCTCGTACCCGCGTGCCGGTCCAGAAGAAGCATCATCGCGGCCGCGGTCAGGGAGGGGAACGCGAGCAGTCCAAGAATCGCGACAAAGAGCATCGACCAGGTAAATAGCGGCAAATCCATCATCGGCAACTCGGGTCTCCTCAGGGCAAGAATGGTGGCCAGGAAGTTGAGACCGCCCAAAGTGAAGCTCACGATGAAGAGGGCCATGGCCACGAGCCACAGGTCCTGGCCAAGATCCGATCCGGGGATCGCGCCTTTGAGCGCGGAGAGAGGCGGATAGGCCGTCCATCCCGACGCAGCCGGCCCGTTGGGGACTACGAACGAAGAGAGAATCACCACCGAAGACAAGGCGTAGATCCAGTAGGAAAGAGCGTTGAGCCTGGGGAACGCCATATCCGAAGCGCCCACCTGTAGGGGAATGATGAAATTGCCAAAACCTCCGATCAGCGCCGCGGAAAGCACGAAGAAGATCATGATCGTTCCGTGCATGGTGAAGAGCGCCGCATAGAACTCGGGCTTCATGACCCCATCATCGAACCCCTGGGGCAGCAGTTTCGAGATCAGGCCGAAGTCGTGATCAGGCCAGGCGATCTGAATTCGGACAATCAGCGCGAGCAGGCCGCCAACCAGGGCCATGGCCATCGCGGTCATGAGGTACTGAAGCCCGATCACCTTGTGGTCGAGCGAGAAGACGTAACGCGAAAGGAAGCTCTGCGAGCCGCGCGAGCCGTTCATTGCGTGGCCTCCTTCACTTTGCCGGCCCACTCCGCTTCAGGAACCACTTGAACCAGACCCCGCATCCGGTAGTGACCGAGGCCGCAGTGTTCGGCGCAGGCCAGTTCAAACGAACCCGTCGCGGTAGGAGTGAACGAAAACTCCCCGGCCAGACCCGGCATGGCGTCGCGCTTCACCCGGAACGAGGCGACGAAGAAGCTGTGAATCACATCCATGGAGCGAAGACGAACCCGCACCTGGCGACCGGCGGGAAGAATGAGAAGACCCTGAGGCAGGACGATGTCGTCCTCGGCCGCCGGGTCCTTCTTGTCGAGGCCGATGAAATTCAGTTCACCCTGATCGACCAGTTTCGGATCGGTTCGACCGAAAATGCCGTCTTCACCAGGGAGCCGGAAGTTCCAGGCGAATTGCTGGGCCACCACTTCGACCACCACCGGCTTCGCCCCGCCCGCCCCCGGGTTTTCGCGAGCGAGCGCGCGGGAATCGATCTCGGAGTTCACCAGGAGGGCCACCAGAACGACGGCGGTGAGCGCGGTCCACAGCACCTCCACCCCGAGGTTCTCCTGAGGAATCCTCGCTTCGCGGGGTCGGCGAAGGAGAGCAATCACCAGGGCGATATGGGCGCCGAAGAAAACGATCCCCGAGATGATCAGATTGAGAGTGATGGCCGAATCGATCCGTCCCCGGTCGGCGGCCAGAGGAGGAAGCGAAGAGGTGGCGAGAGCGTAGGCTGACCAGGCCACAAACGCCGCGGTGAGCAGGGCGAAGACCCGCGCCAGTTGGCCGCCGTTTCGAGGAGCGTCGGGACTCATGAACCCTCAGAGTCTATGGCCCGGACACCTTTATGCGGTGGGCCTTGAGCGCCGATCTGCCTTAGATGTCAGCTCGTTCGAGTCGACGCCTGGCCCACAACGCGGGGAGCGCGATCCAGGTGAGGAGCGAGAGGGCGATCCAGACCCCCGCTCCGGCGGGCCCATGCGTGAAACGGAGCAGGGCGAGCGACGCCGTCCCAAACGCACCTGTCCCTTCCACCAGGAGAAGGGCTCCCGTGCGCAGGGCGCCGATGGGATTGACGAGGCTGGCGAGGATCAGGACCCGGGAGGCGGGGCCAGAAGGAAGGAAGGTGGCGAGGCCCAGGGCGGCCAGGTCGATGAACACCTCACACACCAGCCAGGCCACCAGGGCCAGGGCGAGCGCCTTGGTACGCCTCCGACCGAAGGCATCGGCGGAAAGAAGGGCGGCGAGAGCCAGGAATACCGCGGTCGCCACCAGCGAGGCGCCGAGCACAATGAGGAAACTGCCCACGCCCTCGGGGCCGGACTGGGTATAGACGAGCAGGCCGGCCAGGCCAAACCCAAAGGACTGAGCGAGGGCCAGAGCGGCGAAGAGACCGAGCAGCCGCCCGAGCAGGATGGTCCACCTCGACACCGGAAGCGCAAACACCACTTCGGCGGCTCCACGTTCCAGTGACAATGAAAGCACGCCGAGCATGAGGCTGATGAGAGGCACGATCAACACTACGAGGTGGACGAGGGAGGCGGAAGTCCGCGAGAAGTCCTGAACCCCATGTCCACCGGAGATCACGTAACCGGCGGCCGCGACTCCGGAGGCAAGAATGGCGAAGACCACGGCAAAGATCTGCGTCCATCGCGAGCGCAGCGCGATCTTCAGTTCCTCCGCCGCGAAAAGGCGCAGGTTCATGACGTCGCTCCGGTGGGCGGCCCTTTGGGCCCGAAGATGTCCTGAAGGTCGACCCCGTGTCCGCCTTTGACGTCGGGATCCGAGTCCCGCGAGGCCACGCTCTCGTGCGCCACCAGCTTGTGGTTCATCGGTGTCGCGAGGGTCGGCACCCGGGTGTAGATCGCGCGATCGGCGCGGACCCAGGCCCCGGTTCGATGGTCCGCGACCCAGGCGACCGCATCCTGTCCCTTGAGCTTTCCGGTCCGAACGAAGTCCCCAAGGCAACCAGGCTCGTCGAAGAAGAGGGGCAGTTCCCCGGGCGCGGTGATCTGGGCGGCGAATCGGGCATCCGACACCGGCATGCGACACGAAGCGCACAGGTCCCGGCCCTTCACCAGTACCTCGGGGGCCGGAGCGCCTTCGCACGACGCGAGGGAGAGGGAAAGCAAGAGCGGGGCGAGGTTCTTCACCGAACTTCTCCTTGGGGGCTCACCATCTCCCGGTAGAGATCGTCGAGACGTCCGTCCTCGGCCACCAGATCGACAATCTGGTGACCCCGGGCGAGGATCATCTCGATCACCCGGGGGCGAAGGCTGGCCGGGCCTCGAACCACCAGTTCGCCGGCGGTGAGCACGGCGTCGGGAGCCACCATCCGAAGGTTGGCGAGCGTCATATCGTCGAGGGTAGGAACCCGCAGTCTCATGCTTCCGCGCTCGGCCAGGCGGTCCTTCATCTCGCGGCTCCCGATATCCGCCACCAGAACTCCATCGACCAGAATGGCAAAACGGTCGGCCAGGCGCTCGGCATCGCCCATCTGATGAGAAGTGAACAGGACGGCACGACCATCCGCGCGTGATTTGGCGATCACTTGGTAGAAAGTTTCGAGGCCGTCGGGGTCGAGGGCGGCAGTGGGTTCGTCGAGGAGAAACACCGGCGCATCCGGAAGCAAAGCCACGGCCAGGCCCAGGCGCTGAAGCATGCCGCCCGAGTAGGTAGACACCGCGCGCGCCACCGCTCCGTTGAGAGAAGCCACGCCTATGGCTGCTTGGGCGTAAGCCGAATCGACCCCCCGGACCAGGCGATGAAAGTTCAGAACTTCCTGGCCGCTGAGTGATTCCTGGAACGCCACTCGTTGCGGGAGGAACGAAAGGCAGCGCCGGGCGTCAGGTTCGCTCGAAGGCCGTCCGGGATTTCCCACCAGAACGACGCCGCTGGTGGGCTTGACCAAACCGGCCGCCGCCTTGAGCGACGTGGTCTTTCCCGATCCATTGGGTCCAAGCAGCGCCACCACTTCACCAGGTCCGACGTTGAGGTCGAGAGACTTCACCGCCTCCTGCCGTCCGTACTTCTTTCCAAATGCGCGGAACGCGATCATGCGGCGCTCCCCGGACGCTGCCCAAAATGGAATCCAGCGAGGGCCACCAGCATCAATCCGGCGGAAACTGCGATTCCGGCGCCGCTCGCAGCGCCACGCGCACGATCGGCTCTGGGCACCGACGAAAGCAGGGGCGCATGCGCCAGTGGATGCCCGTCGGCCACCGCAATCTGGCGCAGCACCGG
>JANLSZ010000056.1:0-1886 GCA_031362685.1 Vicinamibacteria bacterium
TGCGATCGAGGATCTCGAACCCCGCGCTCATCCGATACTGGGCGGTGGGCAGAACCTCGATGGCAAGCGTGCGCTCGATGCGCGCGCCTTCGTGCGAGAAGTGCTCGTGGATCGAACGAGCCGCGCGTTTTCCGTTCGCCACCGCTTCGATGAGATTCCGTGGACCGAAGGCCACGTCGCCGCCGGCGAAGACGCCGGGCGCGGTGGTGGCAAGGGTGGTGGCGTCGATCTTCACCGACCCGCTGCGCAGGACCTCCACTCCGTCCTCCGGCTTGAGGAATGTGAGATCGGTCTGCTGGCCGATGGCGAGAATGCAGGAATCGGCCTCGATTGTGAGGACATCATCGTCGTCGTAGACCGGGGCGAAGCGACCGTGATCGTCAAAGACCGAACGGACGGCGCGGAGTTCGATCGCCTGCAGCCGGGACTCGCCAAGGAATCGCTTGGGCCCCCGGCCGGGCAGGAAGGCCACACCCTCATGCTTCGTTTCTTCGAATTCCTCGTGGCCCTGGGTGGAGCGAAGGACCGGCATCTCCTCGAACCTCTCGAGAGAAACGATGGTCACTTCGGAAGCACCGCCGCGGAGAGCCGCACGGGCCGAGTCGATCGCTTCCTTGGCACGCGCATCCGATTCCGAGACCAGGGTGTCGAGTTCCTCTTCCGCGGTTTCACGGCCGAGGCGGAGCGCGGTGCGGGCCGCGTCGAAGGCGACGAAGCCGCCGCCAATCACCACCACTTTGCGTCCGAGGGGAAGCCGATATCCGCGGTTGATGTTGAGGAGGTAGTCCACCGCCTTGACGACGCCGTCGAGTTCAACCCCGGGGGCGGCGAGTTCGCGCCCGCGGGACACGCCCACCGAGATGAAGAAGGCTTCGAACCCCTGGACTCGAAGTTCCTTGAGACCGTAGGCGGGGGTCAGAGGCTCCTTGGTGCGGAGGGTGACGCCGAGCGAGAGGATCTTGTCGATCTCCTGCCGGATGAGGGTGCGGGGCAACCGGTACTCGGGAATGCCGAAGCGCATCATGCCGCCTGGCTCTTCGGAGGCTTCGAGAACGGTCACGTCGTAGCCGAGGAGGGCCAGGTCGTGAGCGGCGGCGAGGCCGGCGGGGCCGGCGCCGATCACCGCGACTTTGAGGCGCTTGCCCGCACTAGGCCTCTCGCTCAGGGGAGATGTGGGCAGATGGCCCGCGAACCGATTTCCTTCGCCGATCAGGGTGTTGCGCAGGAGATCCTGGGTGTCGGGGCGCATCGACTCGGCGCCATAACGCTCGGTGACGTAGCGCTTCAGCGAGCGGATGGCAATCGGAGCGTCGATCGCCCCGCGGCGGCACGCGTCCTCGCAGGGGGCGGCGCAGACCCGACCACAGACCGAGGCGAAGGGATTCGGCGCGCGCGCGGCGAGGTAGGCCTCCTGGTCTCGGCCAAGAGCGATGAGCTGCACGTAGCGGCCGGCGTCCGTGCCTACGGGACACCCGGACTGGCACTTCACCTGGCCCTTCCAGTGTTCGAGATCCGGCAGCCGTATCTTCAGTGTCATCTTGAAATTGAGATCCCTCCGACCAGACTCGTGAGGAATCGATGGTTGGAGCGCCTTGGCCGCGATTCAAGGCCTGCGGGCAGAGCCACTTGCATCATTCGAGGACAATTGTGACGAGCCCACCCTGGGACGTTCATGACCGCCATCATGTCCGCAGAAATTTTCTACCCGGAGACCCGGCGATAACATGTCAAGGTGCGCTCAGCCCCCATCGACACCTTCGCGCGCGACCATCTGCCCGCGCCGCAGGACCTGCCCGAATTCATATTCGAATTGCCGGCGCTGCAATTTCCGTCGCACCTGAACTGCGCGGGTGAACTGCTTGATGGGTGGGTGGCGCGCGGGCAAG
>JANLSZ010000107.1:0-20255 GCA_031362685.1 Vicinamibacteria bacterium
GGGGGAAGTGGCATCCCTATTCCATCAACGTGATCTATCTGGTGGTGAACACCACGCGCGTGGCCCACGCGCCCAACAGCTACCACGAGATCCTCTCGCCCGCGTTCCGCGCACGAGGGCCGATCGCCTTCTCGAACCCGGCGGTTTCCGGCACCGCCTACACGATTCTCACTTCTCTCGTGACCGTGCTCGGCTGGGATTTCGTGGACTCGATGCTCGGGAACGTCTGGCTCACCGACAGCTCCGACTCGATGTTCAAGTGGGTCAAGGATGGGGAAACCGCGGCGGGTTTCCTCTTCGAGACGTCGCTTCGGGACTACGTGGCCTCCGGCGCGCCGCTTCAGCCCGTGCTGGCCGAAGAGGGTCTGATCACGCAGTCGGATGGCGCCGGTCTGATCGCGGGTGGACCGCATCCGGAGATTGCCCTCGCCTTCCTCGATTACATGGCGAGTGCGGAGGCGCATGAAATCGTTCGCACCAGGGTGGGACGGCGATCGGCGCGCGACGACATCAAAGCCGCGGACGGCCTTCTCGACCTCACCGGCCGGAAGCTGATCCGCGCCGATCCGCTGTGGGTCGGCCGCGACCGCGGGACGATTCTGGCCCGGTTCGACGCGGCGCGGGAGCGGATGTGACCCTGGTCCAGCGACTCCGACGGGACCCCTGGCTGTTGGTGGCGGTGTTCCTCGGGGTGGTGCTGATTCTGCTGGTGGTCGTTCCGCAACTCTGGATCGTGCGCTCGAGCCTTCTCGCCCGAGACGGGGAGAACGTCACCCTCGAGAACTTCCTCCGCTATCTCACCGCGGCGCGCTATCGATCGGCGCTCGTCAACAGTGTGCTCCTGGCGGTCGTCACCACGGTCCTCGCCATGATTGTGGCGGTTCCCCTCGCCTTCTTTCATGCGAGATACCGCCTGCCCGGTCACGACCTGGTGCTGACGCTTTCCACCCTCGCCACCGCCTCGCCCCCGTTTCTCGGCGCCTATGCCTGGATCATGCTGCTCGGGTACAACGGGATCCTGAGCCCGACCCTGCGGGCCACCGGCCTCCCCTGGCACAGCATCGTAGGTTTCCACGGCATCGTATGGGTCGGGGTGTGGGGTGCGGTCGGTCTGGTGTTCCTGTTCGCCCACGACGCGTTCGCAAGTCTCGACGGAGACCTCGAGGAAGCAGCGGAGAGCGTGGGAGCGAGCCGGCTTCGCGCGCACCTCCACATCGCGCTGCCTCTGGCCATGCCCGGACTTCTCACCGCGGCGTATCTGGTTCTGACCGGCGTGCTCGCGGACTTCGGCACGCCGCGGATCATCGGCGGCCCGGTCGGCGTCCTGCCCGTCCTGCTGTATCACGAGTTTCTGAGCGAGGGCGGGGTCAACCCCGGGATGGCATCGGCGGGGAGTCTTTTGAGCGTTGGCCTCGCAACCGCGGTGTTGCTGCTGCAGCGTCTGGTCCTGGCCGGGCGCAGCTACGTGATGTCGGGAACGCGTCGGGTCGCGCCGCGCTCCTTGCCGCCCTGGGCCACCGCGATGGTCACAGTCGCAACCGCACTCTTCTTCCTGATGGTGTTCGTGCCGCATCTGGTCATCGCCTTTTCGTCCTTCTTGAGTTGGCGCGCCGATATTCCCGGCCTGCCCTTCACCCTCGACAACTACCGTCTGCTCGCCCTTCGCTCGACCGCGCCGGTTCTGGTGAGCTACGCCTTGTCGGCGATCTCGACCCTGGTCGCGGTGGTGGTGGGCACGCTGCTCGCTTACGTGGCCGTGCGTCGCTCGTACCGCTTGCTCTCTCCCACCCTCCAGGCGCTCACCATGATTCCCTACTTGATCCCGGGCACCGTGCTCGCGATCGGCCTCATCGTCGTCTTCAATCGTGAGCCGATGCGCCTCACCGGAACCTGGATGATCCTGGCCCTGGCCTACGTGATCCGGAAGTTGCCCTATGCCACGAAGTCCGCGGAGGCATCGCTTTATCAGGTCCACGAAAATCTCGAGGAAGCCGCCCTGTCCGTGGGAGCCACACCCGCCCAGACCCTGCGCGACGTGACCGTCCGCCTGATCCTGCCCGGCCTGGTTTCCGGCGCGACCCTCACCTTCCTGATGACCCTGACCGAGCTTTCATCCACCCTGATGCTGTATGGCGCGGCCACCACTACGATGAGCATCGTGATCTATCAGGCCGCGATGGGCATGGGCGGCCAATTCGGTCTGGCCGCGAGCACCGCGGTCGCCATGATGGTCTCCGTCTATCTGCCGCTGTACCTGGTGAGGAAGCGGTTTCCCTCGGTGGGAGCAGCGGCATGAGTCGAGGTCCGGTCGCGGTTCGGGTCGAGGGCATTCGCAAGTCCTTCGGTCGCGAGCCCGCGCTGGACGGGGTCTCCCTCGACTTCACCGCGGGCGGATTCAACACCCTGCTCGGCCCTTCGGGCTGCGGGAAGACGACACTTCTGCGCAGCATCGCCGGCTTCGTAACCCCGGAGGCAGGCCGGATCTTCATCGGGGGCGAGGAGGTGACCCATCGCCCGCCCTGGACGCGCCGGATCGGTTTCGTGTTCCAGAGTTACGCGCTGTGGCCTCACCTGAGCGTTTTCGACAACGTCGCGTATGGCCTGCGCCTGCGTAAGGTCGAGGAGAAGGAACTGGAGCGCCGGGTGCGTGCCATGCTGGGAACCGTGGGCCTCACCTCGTTCCACGATCGCTCGCCCGGCGCGCTTTCCGGAGGTCAGCAGCAACGCGTGGCTCTCGCGCGTGCGCTGGTGCTCGAACCCGATGTGCTGCTGCTCGACGAACCGCTCGCCAATCTCGATGCGCGGCTGCGCGTGGAGATGCGTCAGGAGATCCGGCGCCTGCAAAAGGAGCTTCAGATCACGACGATCTTCGTCACCCACGACCAGGAGGAGGCCCTGGAGTTGTCCGATACGGTCGCGGTGATGAGCGGTGGGCGGGTAGCGCAGGTGGGGTCGCCCGAAGAGGTGTACGCGCGGCCCGCCTCACCCGAGGTGGCGGCACTGCTCGGGGGCGCCCGATTCCTCGTCGGGGTGGTGTCGGAACGGGGCGACCTGATCGTGGATGGCGCGCATCTGCCTCTCGGCCTTTCGCGCGACCTTGCCGGCCAGCGCGTGCGCGTCGCGGTATCACCCAGGCGGCTTACCGTCGTGCCAGACTGAGGACGCGATGAAGCTCCTCGAGGCAACCGGAGCGCTCCGGCGCGAAGACCGGAAGTCGTATCGCCCGCATTCCTTCAACGTGCCTCCGGGCACCGCGGCGGTGCGGATCGAATTCCGCTATGACCGGGGCGGCCTTGATCCGCACAGCCTGATGACGCTCCAGGTCTTCGATCCTCGAGGTTTCAGGGGTGCGGCGCACCGCTTCGCGCCCCGACAGGTGATTGAGATCGGGGAGAGCCGCGCCACTCCGGGCTTCGTGCCGGGTCCGGTCACGGCGGGCGAATGGATGGTCGAGGTGGATGTCCACTCCGTGATCGCTCGCGACGATGGTCAGCCGAACGTTTACACGCTGCAGGTTCACGCGGTCGAGAGCGTGGACGAGACGGTGACGGTGGCTCGGGCGGAAAATGCGCCTACGCCGCCGCGAATTGAGGAACGCCGCTGGTTGCGCGGCGAGCTCCATCTTCACAGTGAGCACTCGGACGGTCGCTGGACCACCGGTGAGATGGCGGCACTGGCGCGCGATCGCAACCTCGACTTCATGTTCCTCACCGATCACAACACCACCACCGGCGTCGATGTTCTTCGCTCCCAGGTGGGTGACGAGATCAGCGTCCTGCCCGGCATCGAGCTCACGACCTACGCCGGCCACGCCCTGGCCCTCGGCGCGGACGCCTGGGTCGACTGGCGAACCGGTCATCAGGGCCGCAGCGCGAACGACATGGCCAGAAGCGTCCGCGATACCGGCAGCTTCCTGGTGATCGCTCATCCCGACGCTCCACCGGACGACGTGTGCACCGGCTGTCGCTGGACGCATCACGATTTCGACCCTGGCCTCGCCGACGCGGTGGAAGTCTGGGGCGGATTATGGAACGGGGCCGAGGAGCGCAATCAGGGCTGCATCGATTTATGGCGAACCTGGCTGAACACCGGCCGCCGGATGACCGCGACCGGCGCCACCGACGCGCATCGGCCCGAGGACTGGGAAGGCCCCGTGCCCATCACTTACGTGCAGGCAAGCGATGCGGGCCTCCCGTCCATTCTGGAAGCTCTGCGGGCGGGGCGGACGTACGTCAGCAGCGGGCCCAGGCTCGAGATTCGGGCCTGCAGCGACGGCGGACCCATCGCGGAAGTGGGCAGCGCGGTGAAACGATCTGCGGCGCGCGTGATCGAGGTGGCCTGCGGCGATTCGCCCGAGGCGGAACTCCGGCTCGTCGGCAACGGCGGGACGTTCGCGCGGGCGCCGGTCGATTCCGAGGGCTCTCTAAACGCGCGACCGCGGGAAGGCGACACCTGGTGCTGCGCCGAACTATGGAACCGCGCGGGAGACACACTGCTCGCGGTGACGAGCCCGATCTACATCGTCTAGGTCTCGACTTTCGCCGGATTTCTTCGCGCCCACAGCGCGGCCACGAGCAGGACGGCTATCCAGGCGACGGCGATGGGCCAGTCCGATGGTTCCGGGCGAGCGAGGTCGGGAAGAAGGCCATCGATTGGACCTCCGGGCCACAGGGCGTCCCACATGCGGGTTGGTCGCACGCGCTTGTTGATGAAGAGGAGACGGTCCGGTTGGAGGGCGGCGAAGAGAAAGAGCGACCATGACCAGGCCACGGCGACCACAAGGGTGCGCTGAAGGATCGGCCGAGCGGCGGTGTCCCATCGTCGGGCCAGCCAGAGGGCGAGAAACGGCGTCATCGGCGCGATGAGCCGGGCGGGCGGCGACTGTCCTCCCCACCACATCCTCCAGAAGAGGACGGGTAGAAGAACCGCCGCGACCATGGCCAGCTCGACCCGGTCTCTTTGCTTGTCCGCAATATTCGGGGATACCGGACCCTTCAGCAGAAACAGAGCCAGAAACGCGGGAGCGTAGGGGAAAATCCCATAGGCGCGGTCGATCAGCAGCCCCATCAACGCCTGCAGGGGATTGAGGGCTGCGTCCTCGGGCACGCCTCCGTAGACGCCGAGCGCGGTCGGTACACCGAAGATACTCATCCAGAACATTCCGTAGGCCAAGATTCCCACGGCGGCCACGGAAGTGAAGGCGCGAATCGAGACGCGGTCGCGAAAAGTGAAGGCGGCGAAGGCGATCGCGATCGAGCCGAGGGCCATCCGGGGATGAAGAAACGGAAGGGCGCAGGCCAGCGCGGCGGCAAGGGCAGGACTCCAGGCCGCCCGGCCGAATCGAAGCAGGGCGTAGGCGGCGAAGAGGGCGAGGGCCGAAGGCGCTTCGGTATAGATGTGCAGCGCATAGGCGGCGAGCGGCGGACCAGCGGCAAGAACCCCGGCGAGGAAGGCGGCGCCTCCGGAGAGGCCTTCGACGGTGGCGATCCAGAACGCGATCGACCCCACGCCCGCGACCATGACGCCGAGAAGAAGGGCGCAGGCCAGGCGGCCGCCCAGCGCGTAAACGGGGGCCAGGAGGAACGGGAGCCCGGGAGCATGGCCGGGAAACGGCCGGCCATCCTGGCGCGGCGCGGCGTAGTGAGGTTCGGTCACCCCGCCCCGAAACTCGCGCCAGTCTTCGCGCGCGTAGTTATCGCGCAGGTCGAGGTCGTGTTCACGCCAGAGGCTCTGAGCCATGACCAGATAGTGGGGTTCGTCGCCGGAGGCGTCCATGTGCCTGATGAAGTACGTCGCCAGCGCAGCGAAGAGCGCGGTGAAAATGACAAAGAACCGCGCGGGAGTCATCCCTGAATCAACCCCTGGCCCGCGCCGGGACTAGTGTCCCGTCTCGTGAGTTCGCGATACATGAGAGTGTCGAGGCGCCCGGAGCGCAAGGCGCCGAGGAGGCCGCATATCCAGCATATGCAACGACGAGCAACGCAGCGATCCGGGATGCATCGGCGCTCTCATGTGTCGCGCACTTGCGAGACTGGACACTAGCGACACTCCGCGACATAACCCATGGCCTTCAACTGCTCGCACTCGGCGCGGCTTTGGGCCGGGGACGCTTTGCCCTCGAGCTGAGCGCGGGTTCGAAGAGCGGAGCGCAGCTCAACATCGCGATACTCGTCGAGGCCCACCACGTACTTCTTCGCCGCCTCCTTCAAATCGGTCCGCGGACGCATCTCCCCGCCGTCGCTCGAACGGTCGAAGAACTGTCGAACGGATTGGACCGCGCGCGGGTCGGTATCAATCAACTTGTATCGCCGGTCCCAGATCGCCTGATGGCCGCGATCGTTCTCGCCAACCAGGGTGTCGCGGGTCGACTCCACCCGCCCCGCCGCGAAGGGCAGGACGCTCCGTCCCGCGAGGCCGGTGGGAAACGACACCCGGGCGGCATCGAGAAGAGTGGGCATGATGTCGAGAGTGGAAACAAGCACCTCGGATCGAAGCGCCTCCACCCCCAGCCCCAGAACGATGAAGGGGATTCGCTGGACGGGATCGAAGAGGTCAGCTCCGTGATCGAAGTAGTAGTCGTGCTCGCCCAGGCTCTCACCATGGTCTGAAGAAACGATCACCGTGCTCCGGCTCAGGTCACCGGTCGCATCCAGAGCGCGCAGAACCTCGCCCACCTGGGTGTCGGCGTAGGCGATCTCGCCGTCGTAGGCGTTGACGTAATCGGAGAGCCGCGTCTTGCCCGGAATGGCCCACTGTTTCGGAATGCCGCCGAAGAAACCATCAACGACCTTCAGGGTGCGGTCGGGCTTCGAAAGTCGGCGGAAAGCGGTATCGAAGGGCGCGGGCGGGGTGTAGGGAGCGTGGGGGTTTACGTAATGCAGCCAGAGAAAGAAGCCACCGTTTCTCCCCTTCGACTGGAGGTACTGGATCCCCCGTCTGGTGATGGCCTCGGTGCGCGCGACCTCGTCCCTCAACGACTCATCGGTCCACATCTCCACGTAGGTCTTGAAGCCACGAGAGAAGCCGAGGGAGCTGGACACGTTGGCGTTGTCGACGAAGGCTGCGGTGTCGTAGCCGTCCTTCTGGAGGGTCTCGGCCAGGGTGGGAGAGAAACCGTGAAGCTCGGGGTGCTTCGCGGAGTAGCCGCTTTCGCCCGCGGTCCGTCCGGTCATGATGGCCACGAAACTGCCGCGGGTCTTCGGCCAGTAGGTGTAGGCCTGCTCGAAGACCGCACTCTTCTTCGCCCACTCCTTGAGACTGGGCGTGGTGGCGCGCGCGTAGCCGTAGGCGCTCATGTGATCGCGGCGCAGGGTGTCGATGGTGATCAAAATGAGGGGCCGGCGTTCCTTGGCGGGGAGGGTCGACGACGTGGCCGTTTCTGGCGACGGCCGCCCGGGGCATCCGAGGGAAGCGAGGGCCAGAAAAGTCGCGCCCCAACGGACTCGCAGCTTCACGACCTGATCTCGATCCGACGATGATCGTCGTTCTTCTCGCCGTGGGTGATTTCGACCTTGATGACCCGACGCCACGGATAGGAGCGCATCCGCGCTGCCCATTCGATGGCGAGAATGTCGCGCTCACCGGGCAGTTCGAACAACCCAACGTCTTCGGCGCCCAGCTCCGAGGCGAGTCGATAGAGGTCGGCGTGATGCAGGAGTCGGCCGGACGCGCAAGGGTAGGTGGTTTGAATCACGAAGGTGGGCGAGGCCACGGCGTCCTCGGGCGCTCCCAGCCCGCGCGCGAGGCCGCGCACAAACGCGGTCTTTCCCGCACCGAGGTCGCCCTCGAGGAAGATCACTTCGCCGCCTCGGAGATCGTGGGCGAACTGCGCCGCGATGGCCTCGGTCTCCGCTTCCGAGTTCGATTCGCGGATACCGGTCAACATGGGCAAAACCGCTTCACCGTCCGAGCGACGCGATGGCCTTGGGCAGCGCCTCCGCCACATCGCCCGCCATCACTCCCCACGGTCGCCGTTTCCCCGCTATCTCTCCGGCGAGGCCGTGAACGAACACCCCGGCGCCCGCGGCCAGATCGGCCGCCACCCCCCGCGCCACCAGCGCGCCGATGGCGCCGGCCAGGACATCTCCGGTGCCCGCGGTGGCGAGGCTCGGACTTCCCGTGGGGTTGAGCCAGATCTCAGAGCGGAGGTTGCCCACCAGGGAGTGTCGACCTTTCAGCACCACGGTGCTTCGCGTCTCGGCCACCCCGCGTTGAATCGCTTTCACGCGGTCCTTCTGCACCGACTCGGTGTCGAGGCCGAGAAGACGCGCCATCTCTCCCGGATGCGGAGTGAGGATGGTCGGCGCATCGCGCTCCGAAACGCGAGAGAGCGTTTGCGTTCGCAAACCGTAGAGCCCGTCGGCGTCGATGACCACCGGAAGACCGCAACGCGCCACCACGTCGAGAACGAAGTCCTGGGTCTTCTCGGTTCGTCCCAGTCCGGGCCCGATCACCACCGCGTCCATGCCGGCCGCGAGTTCGATCACCCGGGCGGCCGCGCCAGGCAGCTCGCCGCAATCGGCGCCCTCGCCCAGCGACGCCGTCATCACTTCCGGCTGAGCCATGGTGACCAGGCGGCAGACTTCGGCCACCGACGCGACCGTGACCAGGCCTGCGCCGGTTCGAAACGCGCCGCGAGCCGCCAGAAGCGCTGCTCCCGACTTTCCGACCGAACCGGCGACCACGAGAACATGACCGAAATCGCCCTTGTGGGAGTCTTTGGCGCGGGCGGGAAAAGCAGCCAGCGCGTCGCTCTCCTCGAGTTCGAATAACCGGAAGCCGCGCTCGTTGAATTGGAGAGCCTGGTCGGGAATGCCGATGGAAGAGACGACCACCGAACCCGCGAGTTCACAGGCGGGCGAGAAGACCAGACCTGGTTTCTTCGCCGCGAAGGTGACGGTGATGTCGGCCTCCACCGTCTTCCAGCCGAAGGGCCCGGCATCGGCGGGAAGACCGGAAGGCAGATCGACCGAAACCACCCGCGCCCCTCGGGCTCGCTCCCGCCCGATCGATTCGATGACCAGGGGAGCAAGACCGCGCGGCGCACCGTGCGATCCCGAACCAAGAAGAGCGTCGACCACCAGCGAGCAGCGCCCGAACTCGCCAGCCTTTTCCGCCCACTCCGCCTCGGTCTTGATCACCACCACGGGAAGACGAGCCCGCTCCTTGCGCAGTCGGTCGAAGTGGTGCCGGGCCTCGCCCTTGAGGGTTTCCGGATCGCCGATCACGTAAACCCGCGTCCAGTCGGACTTCAGAACCCGAGCCACCACGAAGCCATCGCCTCCGTTGTTGCCGAGGCCGCAGACGATGGCGACCCTTTTCTCCTTGCCGAAGCGCGACTCGATGGCCCGGGCGACCGCGAGTCCCGCGTTCTCCATCAAGGCGACGCCCGGAACGCCGTGGGCAATGGCCCACGCGTCGGCGGCGCGCATTTCATCGGCGGTGAGAATTGGTCGCATGTTTCAGGCTACCGCGAGAACCAGACGGCCAGGATGATGGCGGAGAACACGAAGCGATAGATCACGAAGGGGAGATAGCTGCGAGTTCGCACCCAGGCGAACAGGACGCGGATACTGAGGACGCCGACCACCGCGGCGGTGAGGATGCCCGCGATCAGCGATGCATCCAACCCGCCCGCGAACATCTTCGGCACTTTGAGGATCACCGCGCCCAATGTGACAGGAAGCGCCATCAGGAAGCTGAGGCGAGCCGCGGTGTTGCGCTCATAGCCAAGAAAGCGAGCGGCGGAAATGGTGGCGCCCGATCTCGACACCCCGGGCACGAGGGCCATCGATTGAGCGAAGCCCATGATCAAAGCGTCCCGCAACGTCCATCCTTCGATTCCCCGCTCGCCCCGTGAGCGCGAGTCGGCCAGCCAGAGCACGAAACCCATCACCGTCATGGTAACCGCCACCAGGGCGGCGCTGCGAAACGTGCTCTCGGCCAGGTCGTTGAGAAGGAGTCCGAAAACGCCTCCGGGCATGGAAGCAACGATGAGAAAACCAAGGCGGCGACCGTCGTCGGAAGCAAACGGATTGCCGTGAGCCCGCAGGCTGGTGAAGGCGCCCTGGATCATCTTGATCCAGTCGCCCAGAAGTGCTCCCGCCACCGCGAACAGCGTCCCCAGATGAAGGGCCACATCGAAGGCCAGGGAGTGCTCTTTCCATCCGAGAAGCCAGGGGACAACGATGAGGTGCCCGGAACTGCTGATGGGCAGGAATTCACCGGCTCCCTGAACGATCCCGAGAATTATGGCTTCAATCAGACTCATGGAGTCGGTACACTTCGGTTCATGGGGTTTGCGGTTTCAATCGATGGCCGGGTCGGCACGCCGGAAGACGTCACCCTGAAAGTCACGGACAACGGCTTCGTTTTTGGCGACAGTGCCTATGAAACGCTGCGGACGTACGGCGGGCGACCGTTCGAACTCGACCGGCACCTCTTGCGCCTGCGTCGCTCGATCGCTCTTCTCGGATTCGACCTCAAGACCAGCGACAACGAGATCAAGGCTCGGATCGACGCCTGTCTCTCCTTCGCCAGCAACGATGAATCTTACCTTCGCGTGATCGTAAGCCGCGGCGTGGGCGACATGTCGTATCGGTTCGAGCGGATTCCCGAGCCCACGGTCGCGATGTACGTGAAGCCTCTCGAGCCCACGAGCGAGGCCCTTTACACCAGGGGCGGCGCGGTCGTCATCGTGTCCATAAGGCGCAATCCCGTCGAAGCGTTGAACCCCGCGATGAAGGCCTCCAACCTCCTGAACAACGCCCTGGCCGCCCGCGAGGCGTATGCCAAGGGCGCCCTCGAAGCCATCCTTCTCAACACCCGGGGCGAGGTCGCCGAGTGTGCCGGGTCGAACGTCTTCATCGTGAGGGACGGGCGACTGCTCACTCCGCCGTTGTCGTGCGGTCTGCTCGCCGGAATCACCCGCGAACTCACGCTCGAGATCGCCGCGGCCACCGCAGTCCCCCACGAAGCGCGTGTCCTGTACCCCGAGGACCTGCGGAGGGCCGACGAGCTGTTCATCACCAGCACGCTCAAGGAACTCGCCCCGATAGTCACCCTCGATGGCGCGCCCGTCGGCGCGGGTACACCCGGCCCGGTGACCACGGCGCTGCTGAAGGCCTACCGAGACCGAATCGGAAAATAGTCGCGGGTCGGCCCGCCGGCCCTGCTCCTCTTCGGTCTGTTCGACGCCGCCGGGGCAGCTTGGACAGGGTCTGCACTGCGAAAGCCCGTTTCGGAAGTCTGATCCAGCGCCGTTTCCACCCCGGGTGCTCGGGCTACGTCATTGGCGTATAGTGGCCCGTGCTGTTCGTTGAGACTCCGGTTTTCACAAGCCTCGTCCGCAAGCGCCTTGACGATGAGCACTACCGAACGCTCCAGACTGCGCTCCTCTTGCGACCTGAGCAAGGAGCCCTGATCGCAGGGTCGGGCGGCTTGCGCAAGATTCGTTGGGGTCGCAAAGGTGCAGGCAAGCGGGGCGGATTCCGAGTCATCTACTTCTGGCACAGGCCAAGCGGCACATGTTTCATGCTCTTTCTCTACGCGAAGAACGAGCAGGGGGACTTGACCGCAGATCAGACCAAGGCGTTATCCCGACTCGTTCGCGAGGAGTTCTCATGAAACCTGAAGCCTTCGAACAACTGCTCTTGAGCGTCAAGCAGGCAGGGCGCATTCGCCGAGGCGCCGCGAAGCCATCCCGTATTTTCGCGTTCGCGCCCGCGGATGTGAAGTCGATCCGGGCGCGCCTCGGAAAGTCTCAAACTGAATTCGCGCAGATGATCGGGGTCAGCGCCGCCACCTTGCAGAATTGGGAACAGGGCCGGCGCACGCCTGATGGTCCGGCGCTCGCCCTGCTGCGGGTGGCATCTGCCAATCCAAGGGCGGTTGCCCGCGCGCTTCAGGGGGCGGCCTAAGCCCCTTTTGCCCTTTCCGGGTCAGACCGCTCCGGACTTACTTGTTCTGGGCGAAGCTGAAGCCGAAGCGGCCCTTGATGCAGAGGTGGCCGTTCGTGACGGAATGATCGGCGGGTGAGGTCACCTTCACGATCTCGTTGTCCTGAACGTGGAGTTCCAGATCGCAGCCGACCCCGCAGTAGGGGCAGATGGTGGAGGTGACCTTCTGCTTCGACTCGTCCCACGTTCCGTCTTGCCGCATCTTGTGCTCGCGGTTGAACATGAGCGCGCCGGTGGGACATACGCCGATGCAGTTGCCGCAATACACGCAGGCCGAGTCGGTGAGCGGGACCACGTACTCGGTCGATATCCGCGCATCGAAACCACGGCCGGCCACGGCGATCGCGAAGGTGTTCTGCGCATCGTCTCCGCACGCCTCCACGCACTTGTAGCAAAGGATGCATTTGCTGTAGTCGCGCATGTAGAGGTCGTTGTCGAGCTTGGGGGGCTGGGCTACGGTGGCCGCGGTGAAAGGGTCGGGCGGATGGTGGTGCCCCGCTTCGCTCCGGTCGCGACTGTTGGTGTCGGCCGGGCCCTGGTCGAGACGCACTTCGCCGGTGGCGTGGGGAGCGGAAGCACCGAACCTCTCGGGGTTCGCTTCGTACTTCTTGATCCAATCGTGGGTGGTCTGAGGGGCGGTGGAAAGATCCACCGACGATCCGAGGAACTCCAGGACCAGCTTCCGCGAATGACGGACGCGATCGGTGTCCGTCTTTACCTTCATCCCCGCCTCGGCCTTGCGGGCGCAGGCGGGAACGAGAACGCGCGCGCCTTCGAGCTCGACCACGCAAACGCGGCATGCATTCACGGGGGTGAGATTGATGGCGTAGCACAGCGTCGGGGTCTCGATCGCCGCCACCTTGCAGGCCTCGAGAATGGTGGAGCCTTCGCGCACCTTGACCGGCCGGCCGTCGACCTCCAGCGCCAGCATGCGGACCGGCGCTTCCACGGGAACATAGCCCTGCGTGCTCATGCCGTTCCTCCGTCGAAGAGCTTGAGACGCGTGACCGCCGAGAGAACCACGGAGGCCGCGGTCTGACCAAGACCGCAGATCGAGGCATCTTTCATGACCTGACCGATCTCGTCGAGCAGCTTCACTTCTTCGGCGAGCGTCCCCAGAGTGCGCTTGTGGGCGATTCGGTGAAGCGCTTCCTCCTGCCGGACGGTGCCCACGCGACAGGGCACGCACTGACCACACGACTCGTCGCGGAAGAACTGCGCGATACGCAGCAGGGTATCGACGAGATCGACGGTCTCATCGAACACCGCCACCACCCCCGAACCCAGAGTCACCCCTCGTTCGCGCGCCGCCTCGAATGAGAGCGGAAGATCGATTTCGTTCGGGCCGATGAAACCGCCGGCGGCCCCACCCAGGAGGATCGCCTTGATCTTTCGGCCCGGCCGCATTCCTCCGGCCAGGTCGAGCAGCCTGGACAAGGGCGTGCCGCACTCCACCTCGTAAGTGCCCGGTCGCTCGATGTGACCGCTTACGCAGAAGAGACGTGTCCCCGTGGAACCGGCGGTGCCAAGCGCCGCGTAGGCCGAAGCTCCCATGCCCAGGATGACATTGACATTGACGAGGGTCTCGACGTTGTTGATGCCGGTGGGCTTTCCGAAGAGTCCATGCGTCACCGGAAACGGCGGCTTGCTCCGGGGTTCGCCTCGCTTGCCTTCAAGTGAATTGAAGAGCGCCGTCTCCTCACCGCAGATGTATGCCCCCGCGCCGCACCGCAGTTCGAGGTCGAACTTGAAGCCCGCGCCCATGACGTTGTCGCCGAGGAAGCCCCGGGCGTGAGCCAGTGCGATGGCGTTCTCCAGTCGCGCCTTGGCCAGAGGGTACTCGCCCCGCAGGTAGAGGAACCCCTTTTCGGCAGCCATGGCGAAGCCGGCGATGGTCATGGATTCGACCAGAGCAAACGGATCGCCCTCCATCACCACCCGGTCCTTGAACGTGCCGGGCTCCGACTCGTCGGCGTTGCAGACCACGTAGTGCGGACGGGCGGGCTGCTGCGCCACCGCTTCCCACTTGACCCCGGTCGGAAACGCCGCGCCGCCGCGACCAAGAAGCTTGGCATCCTTGACCTCACGGATAGTGAGAGAGGGACCGATGTCGATGGCTCGACGCAGCGCCGCATAACCCCCCTGCGCGCGGTAAGCATCGAGAGACATCGGATCGACGACGCCCACGCGGGCGAGAAGGCGGCGGCCCACCGGAGGTCCAACCGCGAGGGGAGGCTCCACCGCGAGCTTCAGATCGTCGACACTGGCGCGAATCCACTCGGCGGTGGCCGGGGCCAGGGTCTCGTTCTCGCGACCCTTCCCCGCCTTCTGCACCAGAACGGCGGGCGCGCGCTCGCACAGACCGAGGCACGGGCTCTTGATCCACATCAGACCGTCATTGTCTTCGTGCGGCGGCCCGATGCTTTGGCGACACACCATCGCCACCTCAGTGCCGCCATTGACTCGGCAGACCACGTCGTCGCAGACATGAACCACGGTCTTCGGTCGCGGCTGGACGGAGAAGAGAGCGTAGAAACTGGCCACGCCAAAGACCTCGGCGGGAGGAACGCCCAGTCTGCGCGCGATGTGATTCAGACCGCCGGGACTGATCCAGCCTTCCCGGCCTTGAAGCGCGTGGAGAGCGGGAAGCACGAGGCTGCGCCGGTCCGGAGTTCCTCGATTCTGGCGGGAAAACCTCGGAGCGCCGTCCAAAGACGCGGCCTCGGAGACGCCGAGCACAGCGTCGACTGCTTCCCGTTCGCTGTCGGTCGGTACGTCGGTGGTGAAGTGGAGGTCCACGCAGGCAACTCTATCCGGGAAGGCGGCGGCGTCCGAACGGACCCTGAGCGGAGCCGAAGGGTCTAACGATGGCTTCGGCTTCGCTCAGCCACCGCTCTTTCCTGGTCGGCGCTCTGCCCAAAGCGCAGAATCGGCCCACGATCAGTGCGCACCGACGAATTCCGGAGCGAGTTTCTCGATGCGCACGGCGGCGGCTTTGAACTCCGCGGTTCCGGATTTCGGGTCGGTGGCATCGATGGTGAGCCGGTTGGTCTCGACTTCCTCGGGGAAGTGGAAGGTCATGAACACGAGGCCGGGCCGGAGGCCGGGGTCCACTCGCACTTTCGCCACCACATCGCCGCGCCGGGAGATGACGCGAACGCGCTCGTCGTCCACCACTCCGAGCGAACGCGCCTCCGCGGGCGAGATCTCGATCGCCTCGCCATCGCGCAGAGGCGAGGCGAAGGCGCGGGTCTGGACGCCGGTGTTGTACGAGTCGAGCTTGCGACCGGTGGTGAGACGCAGCGGAAACTCGGCGGTGATCTTGTCGACGGGCGGATCGTCGACCACCGGGCTGAAGGGAGCGCGCGTCCTCCGGTTCACCGGATCCTTGTCCCACAGGCGGGCGTGCAGGAACTTGGTGCCGGGGTGCTTTTCGTCGGGACACGGCCATTGAATGCCACCGAGCAACTCGAGCCGGGGATACGACATGCCGCGGTGCATGGGCGAGAGCGAGCGCAACTCGTCCCAGGCGCCTTCCGCGGTCACCGGAGGCCACCAGGTGCCCAGGCGCTGCGCCAACTCGGTGATGATCCAGATGTCGTCTTTGGCGTTGCCGGGCGGGTCGAGGGCCTTGCGCACGCGCTGAACGCGGCGCTCGCTGTTGGTGACGGTGCCGTCGGTCTCGAACGCGGCCACCGAGGCCGGGAACACTACGTGCGCCATCTGCGCGGTCCTGGTCATGAAGATGTCCTGGACAATAAGCATGTCGCGTGTTTCCAGAAGATGCTGGGCGCGGGTGACGTCCGCTTCGGAGGAGGCGGGGTTCTCGCCGATCACGTAGAGCGCGCGGAGGTCGCCGTGCTCCATCGACTCGAACATCTGGGTCAGGTTGAGGCCGTACTTGGGAATGATGGGAACACCCCAGGCCGCCTCGAAACGCGCGCGGGCGGCGGCGTCCTTCTCGATGTCCTGAAAGCCCGGCAGCTTGTTGGGAATGGCGCCCATGTCGCCGCCGCCCTGGACGTTGTTCTGGCCGCGCAGAGGATTGAGGCCGCTGCCGTAGCGGCCGACGTGACCGGTCAGCAAACCCAGGTTGATGAGAGATAGGACGTTGTCGACGGCGTTGTGGTGCTCGGTGATTCCGAGTGTCCAGCACAGGATCGCGCGATCGGCGCGAGCGTACAAGTGCGCGAGTTCGCGAATGGCGGCCGCGGGAATCCCCGTCACCCTCTCACCCTGCTCCAGCGTCCACTCCATCACGCAGGCGGTGTATTCCTCGAAGCCGGAGGTCCCGTTCTCGATGAAAGCGTGGTTGGCGAGACCGCTCACGAGGATCTCACGCGCGATGGTGTGCGAGAGGGCGATGTCGGAACCGACGTTCAGCCCAAGCCAGAGGTCGGCGAACTGTGCGGAGGTGGTTTTCCGCGGATCGACCACGACGAGCTTCGCCCCGTTCCTGATCCCCTTCAGGACGTGGTGAAAGAAAATGGGATGCGCCTCGCGGGCGTTCGATCCCCACAGGAGAATGAGGTCGGCGTGCTCGACTTCTTCGTACGAGCTCGTCCCCCCGCCTGCGCCAAATACCGTCGCCAGACCGACGACGCTAGGGGCGTGTCAGGTTCTATTACAGCTGTCGATGTTGTTGCTGTTCAGCACCTGGCGGATGAACTTCTGGGCGACGAAGTTCATCTCGTTGGTAGCCTTCGAGCAACTGAAGATGCCGACTCCCGCGCCGCCCTTCAAGTCGGTGGCGGCTTTCAGGCCCGCCGCCGCGCGGTCGAGCGCTTCGTCCCAGGTCGCGATCCGAAGCGCGCCATTTTCGCGAACCATGGGTTCGGTGAGTCGAGGCAATCCGTTGTGCATTCAAGTCCTCCTTCAAGAGGTGGTGTCCGAGGAGGATCATACGGTGGGTTGGAAGGGCAGACACATCCGTCATCACGAGAAGCTCCTCGAACAAGCACTCCCGTCATCGCGAGCGGGACACGGACTACGTGCCCCGAGGGCAGGCTTCGCGCTGGCCCAAGACCAGGCTCCGCGCTCCGTGACTTTTGGAAGAAACCCCATGACCGTCATTGCGAAGGCCACTGTCCGTCCGTCATGGCCTGAAGCAATCTCTCGAGGGATTGCTTCGGTCCACTCCAAAACGACGGGTCCCTCGCAATGACGAAGAGGGGCTGTAATGGGCCTTTCTCGAACGGGTTTCTCAGCAGGAGCTCATCGAACGAAGGCGACGAAGCGTTCTCTCCGCATTCCGAAGCCTTGCTCACGTTGCGCCGCTATGGGGTGATGCTGCGGCGGTGGCCCGTCCCCGGCTGACATCCGCAGCCCTCGAAGCGTGTTCAATGAACGGCACGGGGGCCCCATCCTCCCAGGGAGGCTACGCGCCTCCGCGCGCGAAGATCCCGCGACCGTACGTCACCGCCTCCCGCCCGCCCCGCGCCTTATCGACCATGAGCTTGACGCCCACGAGGTCTGCTCGCGCTCGACGCTGATCCGCGGTTCACTCCGCCTTCACCAGTTGGGTCAGGGGTACCACCTCGACATTTCGGGCCAACCGGTAACGCTCCCGGCCCGGATACACCACCTGAAGTTCGTCAAGTCTCAGATCCTTGAGGGCAACCTGCATGGAAGGGGTAAGCACCGGCGCATCTGCGCGCTTGCACTCGATGCCGATGCGACGGCCGCGCTTGAACAGCAGCAGGTCAAGTTCGGCGCCCTGATAGGTTGCCCAGTAGTACGCTTCATCCGGTCGTAGCGCCTTGAGGACTTCTTCGATCGCGTAGCCTTCCCACGAAGCGCCCACTTTCGGATGATGTTCGAGGTCGCGCGGACTCGAAATGCCGAGCAAGGCATGAAGCAGTCCGCTGTCACGCACGTAGATTTTCGGCGATTTGACCTGGCGTTTGCCTAGATTCTCAAACCACGGCGGCAGTTGCCGCACCATGAACACACCCGTCATCAGATCGAGGTAGCGACGCACCGTCGATTCGTTGACGGCAAGGGCTCGGGCCAGTTCGGCGGCGTTCCAGATCTGGCCGTGGTAATGGGCGACCATGTTCCAAAAGCGGCGCAACGCGATGGCGGGAATGGTCACGCCAAGCTGGGGCAGGTCGCGCTCAAGGAAAGTCTGGAGAAACTGCCGCCGCCACACGACCGAGTCGGCCTCGGTGCGCGCGATGAATGACAACGGGAATCCGCCGCGGAGCCAGTGCCGGGGTTGCGCCGGGGCGCCCAGATCGGCCAGACGGAAACCTTCGAGCGGAATGGATTCGAGCCGCCCGGCGAGAGTTTCGGAGGACTGTTTCAACAGATCCGGCGAGGCGCTGCCGAGGATGAGGAAGCGCGTGATCAGCGGCTTGCGGTCGGCCAGCACGCGCAGGAGCGGAAAGAGGTCGGGGCGGCGCTGGATTTCGTCAATGACCACCAGACCCCTTAGCGGGCGCAAGGCCGTGTCCGGCTCGGTGAGGCGAGCGAGACTTGCCGGGTCTTCGAGGTCGAAATAGTTCAGGGAGGCGGCGGAAACGAACTGTCGGGCGATCGTGGTCTTGCCACACTGTCGCGGGCCGAGCAGCGCGACCACGCGACTGCGTTTAAGGGCGGCCCGAACCAGTTCCAAATCCGTTGCGCGGTCGATCATCGGGTCTCACAATACCATGAATATCCCGCTGTCACTGTTGTATATTCATGATCAATGCGCAGACGTGCAGGGCCGGTTTCCCCACGTTCCACTCTTGCCGGATAGGATCGGCAGGGCTCTACACTCATCCCCCGAACCATCACGGACATGGGCGGGGCGCCCGAAGGAGCGCTATGACCAGTCTACGAACGCGGGAAACAGGCGGCTTCACCCTCGTTGAGCTGCTAATCGTGGTGGCGATCATCAGCATCCTCGCCGGGATCGCCATCCTTGGACTCCTCCGCTCACGCATAGCTGCCAACGAGGCCGCGGCGATTCTTGACATCCGCGATGCTCTCGCCTCGGGGGGCGACGCTGTGGGCATCCCCATCAAATGCCCTTCGTCCCCGGGGTCCTTCAGCACCACGAAATCGGGCTACGTTCGTGGGTGTACCCTGGGGGTCTATTGGGCAACCCCGGCAGTGCCAGGGAAAACCGGGGTACGCGGCTTCGGAGGGGACGCGACCGGACGCATTTGCTTCACGACCGACGGAAGCATTCCGAAGATGACGGGCCCATGCGAGACGCTCAAGTGACAACGGGGGGAGTGGACCATGGCGAGCGAGCTCGACCGGATCGACCAGCAGTTGCGGTTGTCTTTCGAGGGCGGCGCCTGGCACGGGCCGGCCGTTCTTGAAGCGCTCGACGGGGTCGAGGCAGAAGCGGCCTGCGCTCACCCCATCGCAGCAGCCCACAGCGTTTGGGAACTGACCCTTCATCTCGGCGGGACTTATGGCCTGGTGTTGAGGCGGCTCCAGGGCGACGGCCGACAGCTCAGGCCAGAGGAGGACTGGCCGGTTATCGTCTCGGCGACGGCGGATCGCTGGCGAGAGACCGTGCGAGCTCTTCACGGGTTGAACGAGGAACTGAGGAGAGCGGTGCGAGGCTTTTCCGCGCACCGCCTGGAGGCGCCACTGGTGCCCGAGGCTCCGTACACGGCGTACACTCAATTCATCGGGGTCACGCAGCACAACCTCTATCACGCTGGCCAGATCGTGCTCCTCAAGCGGGCGATGGGATCGTAGCCGCGACAGCCGAAGGGGGGCGCAGTACACTCGCACGATCAGGTAGATCGGCCTTGGAGGCAAAGGTGATCATGGAGTGTTCTTCGTGTAACGGGAAGATCGCGGATGATGCCCGGTTCTGCGCGCGCTGCGGGTCCCCCGCTCCGGCGGCGGCGTCCGCAGCACCTGCCGACCCGCTGCGCGAAATCCTGAAGCTCGCCCTCGGTCGCCAATATGAGGTGGTCCGCCTCCTCGGTAAGGGCGGCATGGGTGCGGTCTATCTCGCCACCGAGGCCGCGCTCGAACGCGAGGTCGCAATCAAGGTGCTCCCGCCCGACCGCGGCGCCACTCAGGACAGCCGCGATCGCTTCCGTCGCGAGGCCCGCACCGCGGCCAAGCTTTCCCACCCCAACATCGTTCCGCTCTACACGTTCGGCGACGTCGACGGCACGCTCTACTTCGTGATGGGTTACGTCAAGGGTGAGTCATTGGCCGCACGCTTGAAGCGCGAGGGCCGGCTGGCGGTGGAAGAGGCGCGCCGGATTCTGATCGAGATGGCCGAGGCTCTCGACTACGCGCACAAGCTGGGCATCATCCACCGCGACATCAAGCCCGACA
>JANLSZ010000203.1:0-2373 GCA_031362685.1 Vicinamibacteria bacterium
ACCCCGTAGATTGAGGCGATGTGGGGATGATTGAGCGAGGCCAGGACCTGAGCTTCCCGCTTGAAGCGCGCCAGGCGGTCGACATCCTGGCTCAGGGCCGCGGGCAGGACTTTCAGCGCGACGTCGCGATGGAGCCGCGAGTCATGGGCGCGATAGACCTCGCCCATGCCGCCCGCGCCGAGTGGAGCCACGATGTTGTACGGACCGACGGAGTGGCCTGCGGGCAATGTCATGGGAAGACATCATCTTAGTGACAAGAGACGGGGAGGTGTCTCATCCCGCCGTTTCTCGGCGCGCGCGACCCTAAACCCAGGATTGCCAGTACGACGGGTCCTCAGCGCTGAGGATTCCCTTGGCCACCTGGAGCGGCTTGAAGGTATCGAGCATGACCGCGAGTTCGTCCGTCCACTTGGCCCCCACCGACGCCTCGGTGCGGCCCGGCTGAGGCCCGTGCGGAAGTCCGTCCGGGTGGAGGGTGATCGATCCGAAGGAAACGCCCTTTCGGCTCATGAACTCGTTGCTGGCGTAGAAGATCACTTCGTCCGACATCGCGTTGGTGTGAGCGTAGGGCGCGGGAATCGCGTCCTTATCGAAGTCGTACGGTCGCGGACAGAACGAGCAGATGACATAGCCGTCGGCCTCGAACGTCTGATGCACGGGCGGGGGCAGATGGGTGCGTCCTACTTTCGGCTCGAAATCGTGAATCGAAAAAGCGTAGGGGTAGTAATAGCCATCCCACCCGACCACGTCGAAAGGATGATGGGCGAGAACAATGCGGGTCAGCGCGTCATGGGCCTTCACGATGATCTCGAAACTGCCCTTTTCGTCCCGGGCCTGCAGTTTCTCGGGAACCCGGAAATCGCGCTCCGAATAGGGCGCGCCTTCCAGAAGCTGGCCGTGCTCTCCCCGGTAGCGGCGCGGCGCACGCACGTAGTCGGCGCTTTCGAAGACAAGATACCGGTGCGGCCCCTGGCCCAGCACGAACCGATGCACGATGCCTCGCGGAACCACGACGTAGTCGCCCTGGCGATAGGCAAGGTCGCCGAAAGCGCTCTCCAGCATCCCCTGGCCTTCGGCCACGTAGATCATCTCGTCGGCCTGCCCGTTGCGGGCGAAAGCGGCGTCGGTCAAGGTGGGCCGGGCCAGGGAGAAGGTCACATCGGAATTAAACAGAAGAGGGGTCCGATCGAGGGTGAGGCTGGGACCGCAGACCACCTTGCCGGAATCGAAGTGCCGATTGCGAAGATCACGGTTCGGCTCGGCCTCGGGCCTCACCTCCTTGATCAGCTCGCTCGCCAGAATGGCGGCGGGCAGGTGGAGGTGATACAGGAGCGAGGACGGTCCGCTGAAACCGCGATTGCCGATCAACTCCTCATAGTGAAGCGAACCGTCCGAACGACGCAGGGTGGTGTGCCGTTTCGCCGGGAGCTGTCCGAGCCGGTGATATCGATGCATCGATCGCTACCTGCGCGAGAAGCCGATCTTCGCCACGACAAACAATCCGCCAAGATCGGTCTCTTCATACACCTTGGAGATGCCGCCCACTCCGATGGCGTTCGGAGCGAACGTGATCCCGCCTTCAAGGGCAAAACGGACTCGGCCCTGCTGGCGCTCGACCCCGAGACGGCCTTCAAACAGCCCGGATGTTCCGTCGGCTTTCTCGATAAGCCCCGCGGTGTTGGTCTCCTCGTGCCAGGAAACGAAGCCACCGCCCACCCCGAGATAGGGGGAAACCGGCCCGATCTTGCGGAAACGGAAGGCCGCCGTGGCCAGACTCTGCGTCATCACGAAGCTCAGCGGATGTCCAAGGCGGAACGCCTCCGAGGTCCGATCGACGGCGAATGCTCGCTCGCCGTCGCGGTTTATGCGCCTCACCTCCGCGCCAAAACGCCAGCGCGGCCCGCGGTCGTAGGACAGACCGAGGCCGAAGCCGATGCCATCCTGCTGGCCGAAGATGGCTTTCTCGGTTTCCGGTGAGCTCGACATCGTTCTCAAACCCGCGTCGAACATGAGGGCGAATGTTCCGGCCTCGGCCGCACCAGGGACAATCAGGGAAGCCCCAAACAAGGCAGTCAGGAGAAATCCTAGACGCTTCATTTGCTCAACCCCAGACCCCGAAGCGCCTCCGCCGGGCGAATCAGCCCCCAGCCGAACTGATCGTCGCGCCCGGCGGAACCAAGATCCTCCGCGGTCCTCTCCATCAGGGCCTGAATGGCCCGCGGATCCTTGATCCCCTGTTTGGCCAGGAGCGCAGCCAGCGCCGACACCTGAGGCGCCGCCTGCGATGTACCCACCACGAAGTAGTAGGCGAAGTTGTCGTAGCGTTTCTGCCGGGAGGCGGTGTCGGGGTCGAACGTCTGTTGAAGGATGCCA